>DAOTTM010000131.1:0-11834 GCA_034437915.1 Dehalococcoidia bacterium
GAGGCCTATGCCGTGGCCATTCAGAGCGACGGGAAGATCGTCGCCGCCGGCTACTGCGACGTCGGCTCGACCTCCGATTTCTGCCTCGCCCGCTACAACGCCGACGGCAGCCTCGACAGTTCCTTCGACGGCGACGGCAAGGTGACCACCGCCATCGGCGCCAGCCAAGACTTTGCCTGGGCCGTGGCCATTCAGAGTGACGGGAAGATCGTCGCCGCCGGGTACTGCGACGTCGGCTCGACCTCCGACTTCTGCCTCGTCCGCTACAACGCCAACGGCAGCCTCGACAGCTCCTTCGACGGCGACGGCAAGGTGACCACCGCCATCGGCGCCAGCGGCGCCGGGGCCTTCGCCGTGGCCATTCAGAGCGACGGCAAGATCGTCGCCGCCGGGTACTGCGTCATCGCCTCGAGCATCGACTTCTGCCTTGCGCGCTACGACAACTTCATCTCTGGCGGGAGCACCTGCCCAACGAGCGGGTTGCTGAGCATCGTCACCAATCCCGCGCCGGGTGCCTTCAACGCGATCTGGTGCGGCCAAGATGTCAGCCGCGTGGCGCTCCCCGTATACCTCAGTGCGGGCGCTTTGCCCGTGAGCGCGATCTTCCAATGGAACAACACGGCGCAACAGTTCCTCTTCTGGTTCCGCGGCTTCCCGGATACGTTCCAGACTATCCCCGCTACGGCGTTGGCCGCCGGTAATGCCTACTTCTTCCAGACGACGGCACAAGCGACGATACCGCAAGGGACGATTTCGTCTTTTACCCTGGCTGCCGCTGGTGCGTTGCCCCTCGCTACTAATGGCGCCGGAGCCTATGGCACGATCTGGACCGGCATCGACCATCCCAGCCTCGCCACATTCGGTACGGCTGGAGGCTTTCTCTTCGACCCGCCATCCAATGGCATCTCCGCCATCTTCCAGTGGGACAACCCGCTCCAGCAGTTCAAGTTCTGGTTCCGCGGCTTCCCCATCAACTTCCAGACGATGACCGGCGGCGTCCTGCGCGGCAGCTATTACTTCTTCCAGGCGACGGACATTCTCACGTTCCCGATGAACTAGAGCCCCGGAGGCGCCGCATGGCCTACCAGCCGCGCGTCGCGAGCAGCTCCTTCGGTTGCAACGAAGACACGCTGATGCCCGGCATTGCCTTGCCAAGGCCCGTGCTCACGCGCGCGATCACTTCGGCGTCCATGTAGTGGGTCGTCGCCTCAACGATCGCCTTCGCGACGAGGGCCGGGTTCTCACTTTTGAAGATGCCCGAGCCGACGAATACGCCGTCCGCGCCCAGCCGCATCATCAGCGCTGCATCCGCGGGCGTCGCAATTCCGCCCGCGGCGAAGTTGACGACGGGAAGACGCCCTTCGCGCTGCACCTGCCGGACCAGTTCGACAGGCGCGCCGATCTCCTTGGCGAACGTATACATCTCATCGTCCGGCATGTTCTGTAGGCGACGAATCTCCGATTTCACGGCACGCATGTGGCGCACAGCTTCGACGATATCGCCCGTGCCCGCTTCGCCTTTCGTGCGGATCATGGCCGCCCCTTCGCCGATGCGGCGCAGCGCTTCACCGAGGTTCCGGCAGCCGCAGACGAAGGGGACAGTGAACGCGTGCTTGTCAATGTGGTTCGCCTCATCGGCTGGCGTAAGCACTTCCGATTCATCGACGTAATCGACTCCAAGTGCCTGCAGCACGTCCGCTTCCACAAAGTGCCCGATGCGCGCCTTGGCCATCACGGGGATGGAGACCGCCGCGATGATCGCGCGGATCATCTCCGGGTCGCTCATGCGCGCCACACCGCCGTCCTTGCGGATGTCCGACGGTACCCGCTCGAGGGCCATCACCGAGCAGGCCCCCGCTTCCTGGGCGATGATCGCCTGTTCCGGCGTGACCACGTCCATGATCACGCCGCCCTTGAGCATTTGCGCCAGCCCAACCTTGACCGCCCACGTTCCTGTAGTCGCCATAACCATGCCTCCATGCGCAGCGCGCAGGTTTGAATGTGTGGTTCATAGTCTATGGCCTGCGCACCCACTCTGTCAGGGCCAATCGCCATCCGCGCTCACGTTCCGCACGCCCAATCGCTCTCCCGTAGGAGGAAGGCAAACCGCTAGACTCTACGCCGGCCGTGAGGGAGGGGGTGATGGATGACTCCGCGGGTCCGTCCGACCTCCCACACGCATCGATTCTTCCTTCACTCCCGCAAACAAACAGAAACAATCTGGCAACCTCCCCGACTTCAGACGTTTATCCACCGAAACCCATCTACCACCGCTCCGAAATACGGTTGTTCCACACAAACGGTGGAGCCGCCCCAATTTCACACGTTCGAACAACTCGATGGAGCAACAGCAACGACTGCTTACCAGTGGACGTCCCTGCCATATGGTCGGCGTGACTCGCGCACGGCTCACGGAAGGCCCCCTCCACTGGCCCTGCACCACCGAGGACCACCCGGGGACGCGTCGGCGCTACGAGGACAACCTGTTTCCTACGCCCGATGGCAAGGCTCGCTTCCACCCCTGGCCATATCGCGCCCCGCGCGAACTGACGGACCACGAATCCACCCGCACTTTACAGGGGGATGTCGTCGCCACCAAAGTCATCGCGCCGCCGCACCGTCGTCCGCCGGAATCGGTCCCAGGCCGCGCCACCGCGATCCACAAGATGCGCGATGCGCCGTTCCACCGTTCCCCGCAGCCAGGAACGCGTCGAACCGATTTCGCGATAGCGGTCGTAGCGCCGGTCGAGTCGCTTCTTATCGCGCATGCGTTGGAGGCTGTTCAATTCGCGAAGGATGCTGCGCCGCAACAGCATCGCCGCCTCGTTGTGGTCCGTGTGCGCGCCTTCCCCGGGTTCCGGCACGGTCGCGTCCACGATGCCCAGCTTCAGGCAGTCGTGCGAGGTGATTCGCAGCCGTTCCGCGACTTCGCCCGCACGCCCCGCTTCGCCGTAGAGCGTCTTGGCCGCTTCTTCGGGGCGCATCACTTCATAGACAGCATTGTCCATCATGAGAACCCGGTCGGCCACGGCCATCGCCATTGCGCCTTCGGAGCTCGCTTCACCGGTGATGACCGCGACCGTCGGGGTGGGAAGTTCCAGCATCGTCGCCATGCACGTGGCAATGGCATGCCCGAGTCCGCTCTCCTCGTTGCCCAGGGCCGGGTGCGCCCCCGCCGTATCGACGATTGTGATGAGCGGGAGGTGGAACCGCCCGGCGATGCGCATCGCGCGGGCCGCTTTGCGAAAGGCGCCAGGCCTGAGCCACGCCCCGGCCGGGTCATCGTGGGGACGAATCTGCGCGACGATCATGACAGCCTCGCCGCCGAGCCAGGCAAAGCCCGTGGCCACGCCCGCATCGTCTTCGCCCAAACGGTCCCCGTGCAGTTCGAAGAACGAATTCGTCATGCGCGCGATGAAGTCCAACCCGTTTGGCCGCTCTTCGTGCCGCGAGAGTTGGAGCTGCTGCCAGGCGGCGTGCTGGGTGTGCGTTGCCCGTCCCTGCCGTCGGCCCTCCTGGTGCCCCGGGTGATATTCGTTCTGGATCAGGTCGAGCAACAACGCCACCGTATCGCGCAGGTGCGAGCGCGGGACCACCGCATCGATCAGGCCGTGCTTCAGGTGGGATTCGGAGGTATGGGCGCCCTTGGGCAAATCGTGGCCCTCTGCCTCTTCCAGCGCCCGCAGCGCGCCATAGCCGACAAGCGCGTTCGGTTCCGCGATAATCACGTCCGCGAGACTGACGAACCCGGCGTACGCCGAGCCCGTGGTCGGGTCCGTGACGATCGCGATGTGCGGCTGGCCGGTGCGTTCATGCTTCTTGGCCGCCGCCGCGATCCGCGGCGCCTGCATGAGCGCGAGCAGACCCTCCTGCATACGCGTCCCCGCCGTCGAACATACGGTGATGATCGCTGTCTTGCGGGCGGCTGCTTTTTCGAAGGCGCGCGCCAGCCGCTCGCCCGCGACCACTCCGATGGAACCGCCAAGGAAGCTGAAATCGAGTACAGCAACGACCACTTCGCGCCCCACGATGTTCCCCGTGCCCGTGAGCGCCGCCTCGGCGAGCCCGGTCCGCCGCTGCGCGTTGATGACGCGCGCGCGATATGCGCGACGACCCTCGAAGGAGATCGGGTCAATCGCCGTGACGCTGCGGTCGTCTTCGTGGAAGCTGCCGGGGTCTAGCAGCGTCGCCAGCCGCTCGCGCGCCGTGAGGTGGAAATGGAACCCGCAGGAGTGGCACACCTTGTACCGCTCGAAGGACCGCGAACCTTCGAGGTCCGCATTGCAAGAGATGCAATGCTCGTGTGTCGGTTCGAGTTCCGGCGTTTCCGCGGATTCGCTCCTCCGCAATAGCTCACGTAATCGGGTTCTCATTGGCATCGAGTGTATCAGTCCAGAACCGAGCTTGCGGAGACCATCACCCGCCGTGAATCGCCGTCCTCGCGCGGGCCGACGACCCCTTCTTCTTCCAGCATATCAAGGATCTTGGCCGCTTTGACCAACCCCACGCGCAGCCGGCGTTGCAGGAGCGACGGCGAAATCCGTTGGTGCTCCATCGCGAGATCGCGCGCGCGGTCGATCATCGGGTCGTCCTCGTCCACCTCGAAATCATCGTCGCCGCCGTTTTGTTCAATCAGCGCCTGTTCGAGCAGGTCGTCCGCTGTCTCCGGGACGAGCGAGCTGAAGCGGTCATCCGTCCAGAATTCCACAAGGCGTTCGACCTCGCTGTCCGAGAGGTAGACGCCCTGGATGCGGATTGGCTTGGCCACGTCGGTTGGCATGAACAACATGTCCCCTCGCCCGAGTAGCTTCTCCGCCCCGCCCATATCGAGAATCGTGCGCGAGTCCGTCATCGAGGTCACCGCGAAGGCGATACGCGTCGGGAAGTTTGCCTTGATCAGGCCCGTGACGACATCCACCGAAGGTCGCTGCGTTGCGACCACGAGGTGTATGCCCGTCGCGCGTGCGAGCTGTGCCAGGCGGCAAAGGAGCTTCTCGACTTCGAAAGGCGCCGCCATCATCAGGTCCGCCAGTTCGTCGATGATCACCACCCAATACGGCACCTTCTTCAGCACCGTGGGGTGTTTGTTGTAACTTTCGATGTTGCGAACAGCCACCGCCGCGAACCTTTTGTAACGCGATTCCATCTCCGCAACGACTGCCTGGAGCGTCCCCACCACCTTGTCCATGTCCACGATCACCTCGCTGAAGGCGAGGTGTGGGATCTTGCTATAGGCGGTAAGTTCCACGCGCTTTGGGTCGATCATCACGAAACGCACCTCGTCAGGCGTCGCGTTGATCATGATGCCGGCGATGATCGCGTTCATGCAGACGCTCTTGCCGCTTCCCGTCGCTCCCGCTATCAGCAAGTGCGGCATCTTTGCCAGGTCCGCCACGACCGGGACCCCTGACACGCCCTTGCCGAGCGCCAGCGCCAGCTTGGATTTCGCCCCAAGGTCCCGAAATTCGGGCGTCTCCATCACCGTCCGCATCGTCACGACGGTGGCGCTGTCGTTCGGCACTTCGATGCCCACGATCGCCCTCCCCGGTACCGGTGCCTCGATGCGCAGGCTCGGCGCCGCCAATGCAAGCGCGAGGTCGTTCTGCAAAGCCGTGATCCTGTTCACCCGCACGCGCGTCCGCCCTGTCTCCGTGCGTTCCATTCGCGGCCGACCGTCGGTGGTAGTCTGGGTCTTGCCGGACTGGTCGCGCAGCTGGACTTCGCGGTACTTCACTTCCCAGCCCGGCTCCACGCCGAACTGCGTGACCGTCGGCCCTTCGTTGATCTCCACGACCGTTGCATCGACGCCGAAGCTGGCGAGCGTGTCCACGATAAGCTGCGCTCGGGCGGCGTTGTCGTGGACACGGCTGGCGCTCATCATGGGCGCGTTCAACATCGCGATATCCGGCAGCGCCCAGCCGTTCTTGACGATTGTGGCGCCGGTTTTCGGTTCTTCCACCAATTCGATGCGGTTGCGCAGGCTGCTGCTCTTTGCCGCCTTTTTCGACGGTTCAGGCTCAATCTCGACAGGTAGTGGTTCCGTTGCGAATGTCGCAGCCGCCCCCGTCCCCACGACAGAAGACGGCGCCGCTGGGTCGATCTGCGGACGGAACCGAACGGGCGTGCTTTCGTACGTGGGCACGGGGCGCGGTTGGAGCCGAGACGGCGGCTGGATTCCATCGCCGATAACAAAGTCCTCGTCGTTCCCCGCGCCAGGCCGACGGAAGAGGTAGGAGATTGTCGCCCCAATGCCCGCAACGACACGATGCGGGTACCGTCGCTCCCAGGCCGTGGTCGCCCATCGCGGTGCATTTCGCGCGAAGGCACGCGTCGGGCCGGGCACGAGCAGCGCGAGCGAAAGGATAAGCAGGCTCAGCCAGGTGAGCAGCCCGAGCGGCCCGCCCACAATCGTCCGGCCGACTACGCCACCAAGTGTCTCTTCGCGGAAATCCACGCTGCCCAGCGTCCATTGCGCTTCGTTCAGGCCCAGGCTTCCCCACGCGAAAAGTGCCAGGACGACGCTCCCCGCAGCCCTGCGCGCGAAGGCCCCCTGGTTTCGGTCGTACGCCCTGCGCGAGATGGCAATGCCCCCCGCCGCCGAGAGCGCCGCGAGCAGGAGGATGCCCAGACCGAACGTGCGCGCGACCCAGTCCCGTGCCTCTGCAACGACATCGCCCAAGTCAATCAGCCAGGGAAGGACCGCAAGGGAGAGCGCCGCAATGGCAACGCCGATCGCCTCTGGACGCAGTAGTGGGGACCTGCGCCATGAACCGCGCGCCGCTTTTGGCGGGCGCGCTGCGCGGGAAGGGCGTGGACGTGTGCGTGCCGTCATGTGGCACCACTCCTCATCTTTGCCCGGGCACCCCGCGAACCCGTAGGTCGATGGCGAAGGTCTGCTCGACTAGACTTCCACCGTCACCGTGAGAACCATTGGCCTCCGGCGTGTTTCATCGTACAGGAACTTGCTCAACGCGTCCCTCACGCGCGCGTTGATGTCGCCGAACTCGGCGATGTGGGCTGCTCCCTTCAAAGACGCCGCCACCACATCGACGCTCTTTTCGAGCAACACCTCGTTGTCCTCAACATCGACGAACCCCCGGGAAAGGATCTCGGGCTTGGCGGCGAGCGCCCCCGTTTGCTTATCCACGGTCACGAAGACGACGACGAAGCCGTCTGTCGCGAGGTGCGCGCGGTCCCGCAGGATGTGCTGATCCACGTCGCCGATGCCCAGGCCATCGATGTACACATAACTGGCCGCCACGCGCCCCGCCTTCTTCGCGGAATCTTCGTCGATCTCCAGCACGTCCCCGTCCGTGAGGACGAACGCGTTCCCAACCGGCACGCCAACGGATTCCGCCAGCCGTGCATGGACTACAAGGTGACGGTACTCGCCGTGGACCGGGACGAAGTACTCCGGCTGCAACACCGCTTGAATGATCTTCAGCTCCTCGCGGCTCGCATGGCCACGAACATGGATGTTTTGCACGCGGTTATAGAGCACGTCCGCACCCATCTTGAACAGGTTATCCACGTTTCGGTAGACGGCCATCTCGTTTCCGGGAATGGCGGTCGCCGACATAACAATCGTGTCACCCTCGGCGATCGAGATGTGCCGGTGGTCGCCGTTCGCCATGCGCGTGAGCGCACTCGTGGGTTCGCCCTGGCTACCCGTTGTTACGACAACGAGCTTGGCCGACGGTATCTTCCGCATTTCGTCCACGCCCACCATTACGCCGTCCGGGACGTTGAGGTATTTCAGCTCCCGCGCCATGGCGACGTTGTCGATCATCGAACGCCCGGTCACGAAGACCTTCCGGTTCGTGAAGACGGCCGCATCGACAACCTGCTGGATACGCGAGATGAGCGACGCGAAGGTCGCGACGATGACGCGGCCCTTCGCGTTCACGAGGATGTTCCGCAGGGCCTCGCCCACGAGCTGTTCGCTCGGCGTGAAGCCTTCTTGCTCCGCATACGTCGAGTCCGCCATGAGCAGAAGGCAGCCCTCGGCGCCGATCTCGGCGAGCCGGATGAGGTCCGTGTGCTGGTCCATCACCGGGGTGTGGTCGATCTTGAAATCGCCTGTATGGACCAATGGTCCCAGCGGCGTGCGAATAATCAGACCACAGGCGTCGGGGATGCTGTGAGCCACGGTGAAGAATTCCACCGTGAACACCCCGGCGGTGATCTCCTCGCCCGTCTTTATCTCGATCAGCTCGGTCGTCTGAAGCAGGCGATGCTCCTGGAGCTTCACGCGAACAAGCCCCTGCGTCAGCTTCGCCCCATAAATCGGGCACGAGAATTCGCGCAAGAAATAGGGCAGGGCGCCGACGTGATCCTCATGCCCGTGGGTGAGGAAGACAGCCCGCAGCTTCTCTTTGTTGTCACGAAGGTAGGTGAAGTCCGGGATGACGAGATCGACCCCGAGCATCTCTTCTTCGGGGAACATCAGCCCGACATCGACGACGATGATGTCGTCGGCATATTCGATGAGCATCATGTTCCGGCCGATTTCGCCGAGTCCGCCCAGCGGGATGATGCGCAGGGGTGTGGTTGTAGTTGCCAATAGTGATCCTTTAATCGAGCAGCCTTGGTTGGCTGCCCGTGCTTTCCGTTGGGGTTGCCGCCGATTCGGTGGCTGGTTCCGGTTCTGGAGCTGTGGAGAGGGCGCGCGCGCGTTCCAATACGCGCGGCAGGCGCCCGAAGTCTTCAAGGATGGTCGCTCTCAGGCTCTGCTGGTGCAATGCCGCCGCCGGGTGGTACATCGGCACGTAAAAGCGCCCGTCGATCTCCTTCCATCGGCCGTGGACGCTGCTGATCTTGTGCTCTGGGAAAAAGCGCGCCATTGAGTATCGCCCCAGCGTCACGATCATGCGGGGCGAAACCAGCTCGATCTGTTCGTCGAGGTAGTCGCGACAGGCTGCAATCTCCTCCGGCTGCGGGTCCCGATTCGAGGGCGGCCGGCACTTCAGCACGTTGCAGATATACGTCGTTTCCCGCGACACACCGGCTGCGGCGAGACATTCATCGAGGAACTTTCCCGCGGCGCCGACGAACGGGCGGCCCTGCTTGTCTTCGTTCATCCCCGGCGCTTCGCCAATAAACAGGATATCGGAATCGAGCGGCCCCTCGCCCGGTACGGCGTTCGTTCTTGTGCGCGATAGGGGGCAGCGCTCACACCCGCGCACGCGCGTATAGAGCGCGTCGGCCCGAGCGGTGGTCTCCTCCGGTGTCATGGCATCGGGTCCAGTCTCCCTGGCATACGAACGCATCCGCTCACTCGACGGCGACCGGCCCCGTCTTGGCCTTCGGCTTCTGCAAGATCCAGGCGAACAAGATCCCGATGACATAGAGACCGGCCAGCGGCCCGGCGACGAGAGACTGCGTGAGCGGGTCGGGTGTCGGCGTCACAACCGCGGCGATCACGAAAACGATCACGATCGCGTACCGCCAGAAGTGGATCAGTTGCTTGGCGCGCACCAGTCCGAGCCGCGCCGCGATGGCGAGGATCATCGGCATCTCAAACGATATCCCGACCCAGAAGATGATGCGCGTCGCGAAGTCCATGTATTGTTTCGCGCCGATCAGCGGGTCGAACTGCGTGCCACCGAAATCCAACAGGAATCCGAGCGACGCCGGCAGGATGATCCAGTAGGCGAAGGCCATTCCTCCCGCCAGGAAGGCCACGGTGCCGATCACACCCGGCAGGACGATCTTCTTTTCCGAACGCGTGAGTCCGGGTGTCACGAACGCGATGATCTCGTAGAGCCACACGGGCGAGGCGAGAATGAGCCCGCCATAGAGACCGACCTTGAACAGCACGCCGAAGGTCTCTGTCGGCGAAAAGACATTGAGTTGAAACTCGGGGTGCGTCTCGCGGGCTGGCGCGATCAACCAGCCAACGATCGTCAACCAGAAGAAGAAACAGAGGCCGGTGGAGATGACGAGCGCCACGGCGCAGATCACCACCCGCGTTCGCAACTCAAGCAGGTGCTCGACGAGCGTCATCTCGTCGCCTGGTTGGGAAGGTTCCGGGGGGACGGGTGTCAGGTAGGGGACGGAATCGGTGCTCATGGGGTTCTCAGAACACCAGCGTCGGGCCAGGAGTCCGTGGGGTCTCCGGCGCTGGTTGAGTGTCCCCTTCGCTTGTTGCCGGGGGGTTCGAATCGGATGACGTTGAAGCCTCCGGCATGGCGCCATCGATCGATAGGGAATTGCTGAGCGACATTCCGCTCGTGCCCATCAGTTCGGAAAGCGGCGCCGGTGCAATTTGGTTGAGATCCGCCTGGAACGATGCCTGCTGATCCCGAAGGGATGCGCGCGTGGTTTCCACCTCGCCTCTGACGGTCTTCACCTGTTCTTCGATATAGCCGATCTCTTCGCTGAACTCATCGCGGACGGCGCGGGCGTACTTCTGCATCGTCCGCACGGCGCGGCCGATCTGGTATGCCACCTGGGGCATGCGCTCAGGCCCCACGAAGATGAGCATCAACACCATCACCAGGACGATCTCCTGGTAGCCAACTCCGAGGAAATTCACAGGTTCCCCTTCGAGACCACGCCCCTCGGAGGAGTTCGGGCGTGGCCCTACTTGTCCTCGACGCCGTGGTCCTTCAGATAGTCTACGGCGTCCTGCACGCAGGCGATCTTTTCGGCGTCTTCATCCGGGATCTCAAGTTCGCCGCCCTCCGCCGAAAATTCTTCTTCGAGCGACATGATCAGCTCCACAAGGTCCAGCGAATCGGCGTTGAGATCGTCAACGAACGACGCACCGGGGACGACCTCATCCTCCTCGACGCCGAGTTGTTCCACGACGATTGCGCGCACGCGTTCAAAGACTGTTGCCACTGTTGCTTATTCTCCTGGTCTGGTTGGGTCGAGGGTTGCGGCACGCCCCGGTTCGACCCGGGCTTCCGTCCCACGAATTGTACGGCTCACCGTTCGCAAGACGGCGTTGATGAATGCAGGTGAGCTGTCGCCTCCGTAGCGCTTTGCCAGCTCGACCCCCTCGTTCACGACTGCCGCGACCGGCGCCGTTGGGTCCTCAAGCAGCTCCCATATTGCAAGGCGAAGAATGTTCCGGTCAACGATTGCGAGGGTATTTACGGCATACTTTGGCGCCGCCTCTCCGATGTAGCGGTCCGCTTCGCGCCAACGCTTCGTCACGCCCGCGATGATGGCCCGCCCGAACTCCGCCGGGGCATCGCCCGCCACCGCCGGATCTTCCGCCTGCACATCGATAAGCCGTCGTTCAAATGCTTCGATCGGTTCGTGATTGGACGTTTCCGCCTCGTACAATGCCTCCAGCACGAGGTAGCGCACGCGCCGTTTCACGTGCGCTTTGACGCTCATGCCATCACCATTCCGCCATCCACCTGGATGCACTGCCCGGTGATGTAGGCTGCGCCATCGCCGGCCAGGAAGGCGACCAGCGGGGCCACCTCGTCCGGGGTCGCCAGCCGCCCGAGCGGGATCGTCCCAAGGACCAACTCCACCTGCTTCTCCGTCATCCCCGCGATGATGTCCGTCTTGATGAAGCCCGGCGCCACGGCGTTCACCGTGATCCCACGCGAAGCCACCTCCCGCGCGACCGCACGAGTGAAACCGATGATGCCCGCCTTCGCCGCCGCATAGTTCGCCTGCCCCGCGTTCCCCATGACGCCGACGACGCTGGTTATGTTGATGACCCTGCCGTGTTGCGAACGCAGGAGCGGGCGCATCGCCGCCTTGGTGACGAGAAACGTCCCCCGCAGGTTCGTGTTGTGGACGGCGTCCCAGTCGGCCTCGCTCCTGCGCATCAGCAGCCCGTCGCGCGTGATCCCGGCGTTGTTCACGAC
>DAOTTM010000132.1:0-11259 GCA_034437915.1 Dehalococcoidia bacterium
AGCATGGCGCCGAGGACCATGATTACGAGCGTGAGCGTGAGGCCGGACATGCTGAGGATCATGGATTGCATGCGCACCTTGCGGACTTCTTCGTCCGAGACGTTTTCGCCACGGGAGACGGCCTCCATCTTCGCGAGCTGGCGCGGGCCGACGACGAACATGTGGAGGCCAGTGACTACCAGCATCACGAGAAGGACGAGCATCTTGATGCTGAAGATGACACCAAAGCGAAGGTCGTTGAAGCCAACGTCATCGGGTTGGGCGTAGTACGTGCGCCACGTGGCGATGAGATATCCGCCAGCTATCACGATGAGGACGAGGCCGACGCCACCAAGGTAGCCGAAGCGGCGCGTGATCGTGCGCATCGTCTTCACGCGCGTCGGCAAATCCTCGATGCCCCGTGAGGCCGGCAGCCAGGCGAAGGCGAGAAAGAATTGTGGCCCGACGAAGATCGCGATGCCGAGAATGTGGAGCCAGACAAACGTGATGTGAAGCGCGTTTTCCAAAGGGACCCTCCGGCGCGGTGGGGATTCGCCCGGCGCACTCCGCTATTACACCCGGAAAATTGCGCGCGAAGAAGGGGGTGGTGTCGATTGCGGTATTGATTGGTCGCGTTTCATGGTTAGAGCTGGCGTTGGCCAACTGGTCCCCGCATAGATGATTGCTCACAAAGCCGGGCATCCCGGCGCTTCTTCCGCGCGCGCTACGGACTGAGCGCTCAGCGCTCAGCAATTTAGCATTGAGGACTCGGTACCCTCCCACGGGGATTGGTATCTAAAATGCTGATTGTTCTCCCCTTGCCCGCGAGGAACGAGTCGGGAGAGGGGTTGGGGGTGAGGGCGGGATGCCGGACGATGAACGCCGGTTGGAATCCAGGTACCCCCACTGAGCACTCACCACTTCAGCGCTGAGCATGCACCCTGCGGTAGAATGCGCGGAATAGCAATAGGAGGGAACGTATGGGCAGTCTCGATGGCAAGGTCGCGATCGTTACGGGAGGCGCCTCGGGAATCGGCAAGGCGACGGCGGAGGCGTTCGTGGCGGCGGGCGCGCGCGTCTTCATCGGCGACATCAACAGCGATGGTATCGGTGCCATGGTGGCGCAGCTCGGGCACAACTTCGCTGATGGGGCGGTCGTCGATATCCGAGACGAGGCACAGGTCGAAGCGATGGTGGCTGGCGCGGTGCGACGCTTCGGGCGGCTGGATGTCGCCTTCAACAATGCGGGCGTGGGCGGCTTTTCACCGATCCAGGACTACCCGCTCGAGCAATTCCAACGCGTGCTCGATATCTGCCTGACGGGCACGTTTCTCTGCATCAAGCACGAATCGAAGCACCTCATTGGCGCGGGCCACGGGGGAAGCATCATCAACATCGCCAGCCTGAACGCGCAGCAGGCGACGGAGGGCTTCGCCGCGTACTGTTCGGCCAAGGCCGGTGTGGCGATGCTGACGAAGGTCGGAGCACTGGAGTTGGGGCGCCACAAAATCCGCGTCAACGCGATCGGGCCGGGGCTCATCCACACCCCGGCGACGGCCGGGTTCCAGGCGAACGAAACGATCTACAACGGCTTCATCAAGAATTCGCCAATGGGTCGCGCGGGCGAACCGGAAGATGTAGCGAACCTGGCCGTCTACCTCGCCGGGGACGAATCGTCATTAATGACCGGGCAGACGTTGTATATCGATGGCGGACAATCGTTGAAGAAATACCCGGAGCTCTTCGGTGTGCTTGGAAGGACATAGGACCGCTCCACGGAGAACGATATCTGATTCAGGTGCTTCGCACTTCCTGAAACGCAGACCAAACCGTTCGTCCTGAGCCTGTCGAAGGATGAACACGCCGCTGCTGTTGGTTCGAGTGTGACCGGCCCTTCGAGCGTTCGACAAGCTCACGGTCAGGGCGAACGGAACTCAGCATGTTGCCTTGCAAACTCTGACGCCCACCCCTCGCTCCCGGTTCGCGCCTAACGCCAACACGGACTCGGTATATACTCCGGCGAAGCATGGGGTGATGGCCGTGAACGCAGTTGTGGGGGAGACGCCGGAGGCCCGTGGCCTGGAGATGGTCGAGCGGGCGCGCGCGATTGCCCCGCTTGTGGCGGAGGCGGGGGCGGAGATCGAGCGCGAATCGCGGCTGCCGGGGCGCGTCCTGGATGCCATCATCGACGCGGGCCTGTTCAAGCTTGTGACCCCGCGGGAACTTGGAGGGAGCGAGGCTGACCTGATCTCGTACGTGCGGGCCGCGGAAATTCTCGGGGCCGCGGATGCAAGCACGGGCTGGTGTTTCGTGCAGGCGGGCCACGCGGGCTTCACGCTCGCGCCGCGCATCGAACGCTCGGAGGCGCACGCGATGTTCGGCGACGCTCGCGCGGTCCTGGCGGCGGGGACGATGTTGGCGCCGGCGAGGGCGGATGTTGTTGAAGGCGGGTATGTGGTGAGCGGTGAGTGGTCGTTTGGAAGCGGGTGTCTGCACGCGACGTGTTTCGACGCGCGGGCCTTCATCTGGCGTGACGGCGAACCAGTAAAGAACGCGCAAGGCGTATCGCCCGTGTTTTCGATGGTCGTGCCGAAGTCGGACGCGGATATCATCATGCGTTGGGATGTGCGCGGGATGCGGGGTACCGGTTCGCATGCTTTTCGTGTCACGCGTGTGTTTGTGCCTTCGGGGCGGGCGGTGGAGATGTACGGTTCAGGCAGCTGGGCCGACATCCCCATCTGCCGCGTGCCGGGGCTGGGGGCGGCGCACATCGGCTTCGCGAGCATGACCCTCGGCGCGGCGGGCGCGATGCTCGACGACTTCATCACACTCGCCGGGACGAAAACGCCGTTCGCCGGGCGGTCGAGGTTGGGGGAACGGCCGACAGTGCAAGAGACGGTGGCGCGCATGCGAGGGGTGCTCCGAGGGGCGCAGGCGTTCCGCGATGAGGCGGCCCTGCGCATCTGGGAGGAGGCAAAGCGCGGGCGCGTTTCCATACCTGCGCGGACGGAACTGCGCCTGGCGTCCATCCACGCACTGGACGCGGCGGTGGAGATCTCCGACGTCATCTATCGCGCCGCCGGGACAACGGCTATTTTCGGGGACAACGCCATGCAACGCCGCTTCCAGGACATTCACGTTGCTTCCCAGCAACTCTTCGGGCGGACGGCGAACTACGAAAACGTCGGCAAGTTCCTCCTTGGCATGGAGGGCGACCGGGGGGCGTTGTGAGCCAACAAACCAGACCCCAAATTGAGGGGCCGATAGAAACGGACAGGAGGACATCGAGATGCCAGGACCAGTGACAGCAAACACAACGTATGAACCAGTACCGTTTTGGGCGAAGGTGCCGCACGGGATTTGGCTGCAGGAGGCGACCTCCGTGGCGGTCGATTCGGACGACCGCGTGTACGTGTTCAACCGCGGAAATATGCCCGTGATCGTCTTCGACCGCGATGGCAACGTCGTCGATATGTGGGGGAACGAGACGCCGTGGTCCGGGACGAAGTCGATCGATGACGCCTACGGGGCGCCCGTGCAGACGTGGCCTGGGAATCGCTGGCTGCGAGCACACTCGATCCGCGTCGATGCGGATGACAACGTCTGGCTCGTCGATGTCCTCGGGCACATCATTACGAAGACGGACCGGTCGGGCCACGAACTGATGCGCTTGGGGACGGGCGTGCCTTCGAAAGCGCAAGGCGGGGAGCCGTTCAACCGCCCGACGGACCTGACGGTGAACCCCGCGAACGGCGACATCTACGTCTCCGACGGGTATCGCAATTCGCGCGTACACCGTTTCGACGCGGCCGGCCGGCACATCCAGTCGTGGGGCGAACCTGGCGCCGACCCTGGACAGTTCAGCCTGCCCCACAACATCGCCATGTTCGGCGACGACGCCCTGATCGTGGCGGACCGCGAGAACCATCGCGTCCAGGTGTTTTCGCTGGAGGGCGAATTCCGGATGCAGTGGCACGTGCACCACGCCGTCGCGGTGACCGACGGCCGCGGTGCGGACACGAGCGTGTACGTGGCCGAGCAGGGTCCGCCACCGGTGCAGTTCGGCGTGCCAAACCTGGGCCATCGTGTTTCGATCTACAACCGCGCGGGCGAACTGCAGACTCGCGTTGGGGCAGCGCTTCCGGGCGAGGCGTGGGACCAGTTCCTCTGGCCGCACAGCATCGCCGTCGATTCGCGCGGCGACATCTACGTGGCGGAGGTTTCGTACACAGAGGTGGGGAGCCGTCTGGCGACGGCGCGGGAGATGACGAGCCTGCGAAAGTGGCGGCGGGTCGGGGGGTAGATTGGAGTTCCGAGAGAGCGTCGTGGGACGGGCAACGGGCGCGCGGGCCGCTGGGCAGTTTCATCCCTGGTTGCGGCCAAAGGCTATCGATGAGTCAGAGCGAGCGGTTGTTCCCGTTACGCGTAGCGATGGACGATAGGGTTGCCTGTGGGTTCCTGGCGCCAGCCGGCAGTGGTCGTGGTGACGGTCGTGTCCTGGGCATAGGTCGTACTCCAGCCGCTCCAGCCGTCGGAGTAGTTGCGGACTTTGTTGAAACCGATGCGCCAGGCATGGAAGAAAGCGAGGCTTGAGCGCCAACCGCTGCCGCAATAAAAGACGACTTCGCGGTCGAAGTCCCGGTCCTCCGCCCCAATGAGGCCGGATTCTCGCCACAAGCCGAGGACGGTGGCTGAATCCGCAAGCGTCCCGTCGGGGTTGCTGTAGATGTTGGCGGAATCGTCAGCGTTGCCGATATGAATCGCTCCTGGGATGCGGCCACGGGCTTCCAGGTAGCTGTAGCCGCTCTCGCGACCGGCGAATTCCTCATCGCTGCGTGCGTCGCACAACGCGGCCGTTGGTGAATCGAGGTGGGCCTGGACCCAGGCGGTGGTCGCCAGCACTTCATTCCGTGGTGCAGCCTGAAAGAGGACGGGAGCATTCCGCGGGATGGCCGTTTCCAGGGCGAAGCCGGCCCGTCGCCATGCGTCCGCGCCGCCATCAAGCAGCCGCACGTCGGACACTCCGGCGAAGAGCAATGCCCACCAGGCGCGCGCGGCGGCGATCACCTGGCTCCCATAGACGACGACCGTCGTCGTTGCCGTGATCCCGCAGTCGCCGATAACCCCCTGTAGTTCCGGCAGGGGTCGCAGCCGCCATTCCGGGTAGCCGCTTTCGATGTCGTCCGTGTTGAGGTGGACGGCGCCGGGGATGTGACCGGCGAGGTACTCCTGCGCGTCCTCCAACTTCGCCCAGCTCACCTCGATCACGACGACACGACCGTTCGCGATAACCAGCTGTTGAGAATCCACCGAGACCTCGCTCCCAAGCGCGGACGCAAGCCACGAAGGAGACACGAGCGCTTCAGGCCGCGGTGTGCGGTGTGCGGGCAGAGTCATCTTCGACGGGACCGTACTTCCCACGTGCCGCCCGCGCGGCAGCCACCAGCGCTTCGTGCGTTGCATGGCGTCGTTCCAGGACCCGGTCCAGCGCCCGACCCGACGGCGATTCGTATCCGGGCACGGAGTCGCGTAGAATTCCCGCCATATCGGTCCTTGAAGGAGTTCTTCCCCATGTGTGTACCCTATGATGCCATGCCGCCCATCCCCGCGATCAGCGGTGCGGCGGTGGATTCCGAAGACGTGGTCTTGCAGGCGGCGGACGGCACGAAGTTCGCCGCCTTCGCGGCGCGGGCGGAGAAGCCAAGCGGTGCGGGGATCGTCGTGCTACCCGATGTGCGGGGCTTATTCACGTTCTACGAAGAGCTCGGCCTTCGTTTCGCGGAAGTTGGTCACAACTCGATCACGATCGACTACTTCGGACGCACCGCGGGCGTGGGCAAGCGCAATGAACCGGGCTGGAACTTCATGGAGCACGTCGCCAAGACGCACCCCGATACGATAGCGCAGGATACGGCGGCGGCCGTCGCGTATCTGCGTTCGCCAGCGGGCGGTTCGTGCACCTCGATTTTCACCGTCGGATTCTGTTTCGGCGGGTCGAATTCGTGGAACCAGGCGGCAGCCGGGCACGGTCTCGCCGGGGCGATCGGCTTCTATGGCCACCCCGGCAAGGTGATCCAGGACATGGTCAACCCGGGGACACCCTCCGGGATCCCGGCGACGATGGACCGCGTCCCCCAGATCGCTTGCCCGATCATGGCGCTGCAGGCGGGTGCCGACCAGATGATCAGCCAGGCGGACACGGACAAGTTCAAGGCCGCTCTCGATGCGCGCGGTATCGCAACCGATTTCAAGACGTACGAGGGCGCGCCGCACAGCTTCTTCGACCGCAGCTACGAGGAACATGTAGCGGCCTCTGCCGACGCATGGACTCGGATCCAGGCGTTTGTGAACAAGTACAAGTAGGTTCGGCGAGTCCTTGTCCCTTGTAGCATCGCGGCTCCGCGGGGCAAGCCCTAGACTGAATTCGCGACAAAGGGGGCCGATGATGCCTTACAGGGACCGGTTTGGATTTGAACTGACGACGGGTTCGGCGGAAGCGGCGGAGCGCTACCAGGAGGGCGTTGACGCTTCGCTCTCGGGCAACGTCGGCGCGGACCTTTCGTTCGCGGCGGCGGTCGAGGCAGACCCGGGGTTCGCGCTGGGTCACGTTGCGCTCGGCCGTTCGCTGCAACTGCTCGCGCGAATGCCGGAGGCGCAGGCCGCGAAAGCGCGCGCCCGCGAACTCGCCCCGGTCACAAGCCGGAGGGAGCGCCAGCACGTCGAGACGGTCGCCACGGCGATCGAAGGCGACGGGCCGGGGGCGATGCGGCTGCTGCGCGAACACATCACCGAGTTCCCTCGCGATGCCTTTGTGCTTTCCCAGGCCGTCGGACCCTTCAGTCTTATCGGCTTCGGGGGCGGGCCGGATTGGCGCGCGGAGACGTACGAGCTGATTGCACCGCTGGCCTCGACCTACGGCGACGACTGGTGGTTCCTCAGTTCGTACGGCTTCATTTGCAACGAAATAGAGCGATTCGACGAGGCGCGCCAGATGGCGGAGCGTTCGCTCGAACTCTATCCGCGCAGTGGTCACGGCGCGCATACGATGGGACACGTCTTCTTCGAGCAGGGAGACCATACCGGCGGAAAGGGCTTCCTGGACGGCTGGCTCCCGGGATACGCGCGGGAGGCGACGCTTTACAGCCACCTCACCTGGCACCTGGCGCTGTTCGAACTCAATCGCGGTAATACAGAGCGCGTCATGTCGCTCTGGGACGAGACGCTGGCGCCGGCGATTTCGCCGGGCAATGCGTTGATCACGCTTGCTGATGCCTCGGCGCTGGTCTGGCGATGCGACCTCTATGGAGCACCGCGTCCGGAGGGTTCACGGGAAGAGCTGGCCGGGTTCGCGCGCAAATCCTTCCCGCGGCCGGGCATCACCTTCGCGGACATGCATGCGGCGATGGCGCTGGCCGCCGCGGGCGATGGCGAAGCTCTGAAACAGCTGGTCAACGGTCTGCAGGAACGCCTCGCCTCGGGCAAGCTGGCCGCCGGGGAAGTGGCCATCGCTTTGGCGAAGGCGATTGCTTCGTATGCCAGCGGCGACTTCGAGGAGGCTGTGCGCCTGCTCGAACCGTGGACGGCTGAGATAGTGCGCGTGGGCGGGAGCAACGCCCAGCGCGAGGTCTTCGAAGACACCCTGCTAGCGGCGTACCTGAACGCCGGGCGGTTCGAACAGGCGGAGGTCATGCTGCGGGCGCGGTTGCAACGCCGCCCCAACGCGAGGGATGAGGCGGCCCTGGCGCGGGCGTTGGCGGCGCGGGCACCCGTTTCGGCGAACTGAACCTGGGCGGACGAGCCACCGGAGATCCCGTTCGTGTTGAGTCGTGGATGGTCTTTGGCCGCAACCAGGGCTCAACGGCATTTTCACAGCCGGGCCAAGGTGGACGCGTGCCCCAATCGCCCGTTCGTGCTGAGCTTGTCGAAGCATGGACGGGCAGCGCGACAATGGTCGAACAGCCTGCTCACCCTTCGACAAGCTCAGGGCGAGCGGAAAGCCCGGCGGGATCGCGAAGCACCTTACGGGCGGATGTCGCGGGCGTAATCGCGCCCGCCACGGACGGTGCAGCGCATGATTGCGCCCGCGCGGGAGTCGTCTTCGATCAATTCGAGGACGCCGGCGGCGATGTCTTCGGGCATGAGGATGCCACCGACCTGCAGCTTCAGCTCCTCGATGCGCTCGTCGCTGTTGGCGTTGCGGACGAGCGGAGTGTCCGTGAAGGTCGGGCAGATGGCGTTCACGCGGATGGCGTGTTCGGCCGCGAGGTAGGCGAGGGAGCGCGTGAAGTTGATGACGCCAGCTTTCGTGGCGGCATAGACCGGCGAGGTGGGCATGGGGAGGAGGCCACCCATCGAAGCCGTGTTGATGATCACGCCGCCACGACCGCGCTGCATCTCGCGCACCGCGATGCGCGTGCCGTCGATGACGGCGGTGAGGTTTATATCGATCATGCGCTGCCAATGGCCGGGGTCGTCCGCGAAGAAGTCTTCGCCGCCGATCCCGGCGTTGTTGTAGCCGATGTCGATGCGCCCAAAGTGTTCGACCGCGCAGGCGAATGCGCCCGCGAGGTCCTCCGTGCGCGTGACGTCGCAATGGCGGAAGACGGCGATGCCACCCGCCGCGCCAACAAGATCGACGGTCGTCGCACCACCGACTTCGTCCACGTCGGCGACGATGATGCGCGCGCCAGCGCGGGCGAGGGCGATGCACGTGGCCCTTCCGATACCGGATCCGCCTCCCGTGACGACTGCTGCCTTGCCATCGATTTCCATCGGGGAGCCTCCTGAGCGTTAGGCATTGTCGCAGCGAAGAGACGAAGGTTCACGCGGAGACGCGGAGACGCGGAGATTGGAGGTCAGAGTTGTTCGAAAGAGCGCGGAGAGGTTCAGCGAGCAGGAGCGAGGGCGGCGCGGAGGGCGGCCTCGAGAGAGTTGCGGCGGATGGGAGCGCGCGCGATTTCGCGGCCATCGACGGCGACGACCGGGATCGCCAGGAGGAAGCGATCGAGGAGGGCGGGGTCGGATTCAATGTTCGTCAGTTCGAGCGTGAAGCCGAGCTGCGTGCCCAAGGCGCGGAGCATCGTCTCGGCTTCATCGCAGAGGCCGCAATCGCTGCGCCTATAGAGGGTGACCACGGGGCGCGGACTCGTCACGGGCGGCATGGCGGGCTCAGACGTGTGCGGCTTCGCCGGACTTGGGCGGCGGCGGCGGTTCGTCGAGGTCGCCCCAGACGCGTTCCGCATACTCCGGGGTGATGGGGCCAGGCCACTTCGCGAGGATAGCCGCGGCAACCAGGCCGATGCCGACAAGGGCGCCGCTGAGCAACTGCGGCACGGGGATGTCATGAAAAACCTGTTCGTTCGTGCGCGTATAGGAAAGGAAGAAGCGCATGAGGGCATAGGCGACGACGTAGGTGGCGAAGATCATGCCCGGCGTCTTGAAAAAGCGGCGGGCGACGAAGAGGAGGGCGAGCATGATGATGACATCGCCGAGCAGTTCGTAGCCGCCGGCCGCGGGGTGCACAGCGGCCCCAAACTCGCCGAGCGTGTCCGGGTGGACATAGCGCACGGCCCAGGGAAGGCCCGAGGCGTCCGCCCAGTGTTCGCCGTTGATGAGGTCACCGACGCGGCCGAGCGCCTGTCCGAGGAGCATGCCGGGGGCGGCGGCGTCGAAAGTGATGGCGATCGGCCATTTGTGAAAGAGAGCGTAGATGAGGCCGCCGGCGACGCCACCGATGAGGCCGCCATAGAGCGTGATGCCGCCCTCCGTGATGCGGAAAACGATGTCACTCGGGTTGTCGCTGAACTTGTCCCAGTGTTCGAAGACGTAGAAAAGGCGGGCGCCGACAATGGCACAGGGGACGCCGACGAGGGCGATCTCCTGCCCGATTTCGGTGGGGATGCCATCACGCTTCGCCAGCCAGACCGAGAGGGAAACGCCCGCGATGATGCCCACCGCGGTGAAGAAGCCGTGCCACGTGAGCGTGAACGGCCCGAACTCGGCGAAGGTGGGGTCAATGTTGATATCGATGGCGAGAAACGCCCGGAAGAGCAGTGGGTGCATATGCCAATCATGGTACGGCGGGGAGACCAACGGGCAAAACGAGGATGTAGAAAATGGAAGGTAGGAAATAGGATGCGCCGTCTCAGCCTGCGCGGGCGGGCGGCCTGCCGAGGGTGGTCGCTGGCCAACGATGGAGGACGGCAAGTTGGGGTGGTTGACGTTCCACCGTTCGATAGAGCACTTCGCCGCAGAGGCTGCAGAAATCCCGGTCCTCGCGGGGCGTGCTGGCGCCTTCGAAGACGTGCTGGCGTTCTTCCGGGGGGTGTGAGCAGGCCACGATGGGGAGGATGGGCGTTGGGGGCGCGATCGCGAAGGGGGGAATGGCACGACGGCCGAGTTCTAAAGTTCTAAAGTTCTGGGTTCTCGGTTCTGAGTTCGGCGGCGCAGGCCTGTATGCTTCGGGAAACGCGCTTTTGAAGGAAACCCAATGACCAAAGTTATCGATATTCATTGCCACGCGGGGGAGGCGCCGGGGGTTGCGCCGCTGATCCGCGACATCATCCGCCCGGAAGACAATGCGGCGACCTTCTTCAGCAGCGAGGCTTCGCTGGAGCACAACCGCACGCTTGGGCGCGAACGGTACGGCGTGGCGCTCAACTCGACGAAGGCGCGGCTGGCGGCGATGGACGGCATGCGCGTGGATATCCAGGCGGTGACGCCGTCGCCACAGCAGTTCTACTGGGCGGAGGCGGGGCTGGGCGCGCGCCTCTCGCGGTTGCAGAACGAACACGTCGCGGCACTGGTCGCGCAGAAGCCGGAGCGGTTCGTGGGACTGGGGTCGGTGCCGCTCCAGGATGCCGCCCTGGCGGTGGCGGAGCTGGAGTACCTCACGGGCCAGCTTGGCCTGCGCGGCGTGCAGATCTCGACGTACGTGGCGGGACGCGAACTTGGCGACACGGCGCTGGAGCCGTTCTGGGCGGCGGCGGCGGGGCTGGGCGCGGTCGTCTTCGTCCACCCCCTGGGGTTCACGCACGGCGAGCGCTTCCGCGAGTTCTACCTCAACAACGCGGTCGCCCATCCGTTGGAGTCGGCGCTGGCGGTGTCGAGCCTGATCTTCAACGGCGTCCTCCACCGCTATCCGTCGCTCAAGCTTGTCGTCGCGCACGGCGGCGGCTACCTGCCCTTCCACCCGAGCAGGCTCGACCACGCGTGGGAGGTGCGCCCTGAATGCCGCCTGCACATCGACCGCCCGCCGAGCGAGTACCTCAAGCAGATCTA
>DAOTTM010000133.1:0-13040 GCA_034437915.1 Dehalococcoidia bacterium
GCCGCCGCCGCCGCGCGAACCACGCCGCGATCCCAACGCCGCGCCTGCCGCGGTCGCACCCGTCGAAGCGGCAGTGGCAACGGCTGTCGCAGAAACGTCGATAGCGGAAGCACCGGCAGCCGTGGCTGCACCTGAACAACTGCTCGCCGAGGTATCCGTCCCGGCAGTTGCCGAGGCAGAGCCGGATGCCGAGGCCGCCGTTGTGGAGCCCGAAGGAACCGCGGCCGACGCCTAGTCGCGGCCGAGAAAGAGGAGAGCACCATGGTCAGCCTGAACAAGGTCATGCTCATCGGCAATGTCGGCAAGGACCCGGAGATGCGATACACAGCGAACGGGACAGCGCAAACGTCGTTTTCCCTTGCCGTCAACCGCAACTACCGCGACCCGGCCAATACCGGCGAATGGAAAGAAGACACAGAGTGGTTCAACATCGTGGCATGGCAGGACCTTGCTGAGCGGCTCGCGCAGAACCTCACCAAAGGGAAGCAGATCTACGTCGAGGGACGACTGCAAACACGCACCTGGGACGATGACCAGGGATTGAAGCACTACCGCACCGAAGTGATTGCGCGAGACGTCAAGATGCTCGGTTCGCGGGATCGTGACGGCGCCGGCAGCGGTGGCGGAAACGACTGGGGCGATGGCGCAAGCAGCTTCCGCGGAGGCGGCGGCGGTCAGCAGCGTGCTGGTGCACCGGCGCCGACCCGCGGCAACTTCGGTGGACGGGGCGGTAACGGCGGCTCCGGCGGCGGTGGCGGCGACATCGACCCTGACGACCTGCCCTTCGAATAACCGTAGACACACCGAATCGTGCCCGGATTTTCCCGGCTGCCACACTGGCAGCCCAACCCGGTGCGCATGGCGCACACACCCATCGGGAGAGATGCAATGAGTTCTGACGACCGACCCCAACGCGATGACGGCGACCGCCCACAACGGTCCGAGCGCCCGGCCCCCAAGCGATATGGCCGCGGACGAAAAGTCTGCCGCTTCTGCGTGGACCACATGCGGGGGGTGGACTACAAGGACATCGGTCGCCTGCGCATGTACATCAGCGACCGCGGCAAGATAGAGCCACGACGGAAGACGGGGACGTGTCAACGCCACCAGCGGTTGGTATCGACAGCGGTGAAGCGCGCGCGTCACCTCGCGTTCCTGCCGTACACCCTGGAACACATCCGACAGACAGGTGTGTTCCCGATCCGGGGATAAGACGAGACGGTGAGGTGTCTCCGAGAGCCGCTTCACTGACTGATTCGCGTTGGCCCGAACGGCCGGGAGGAGAGCACGTGGCACGCCGAGACCGGACGACAGGGCTTCCGCGCGCCCAGCGACGCGAACGAGCGGCCCGCCAAAAGTCGCTGTTGCAACGGACATTGGACATGGAAGGCGGGCTCTTCCGCCTCGCTGTCCTCGGCGTATGCGTCGTTTTCGCGGCAGGCGTGGTGTTTGCGTTGCTGGCGGCGGTCTACCACGAGCGTTGGGGCCATGGGCGCGAGACCGTCGTCGCGGTTGCCGACGAGAAGTTTAGTCTCTCGTACTACGCAGACCGGCTCTACCAGCAGGCCTTGGCGAACCCCGGCGATAGCCTTGGAATAGCGGAACAAAATCTGCTGCGCAAGTTCGAGGAGGAAGGCATCACGCTCGCCCTGGCGAAGGAGAGAGGGATCGACCTTTCCAACACCGCCATCAACGGCGCGATGGCGGAGACCCTCGGGGTACCTTTCGGCGGCAGCGGGAGCGCGTTCGACAGCGCCTTGCGTTCGCGGCTCAGATCGCTGGGCATGAGCGAAGGGAACTTTCGCAAGCTGACGACGGCCGAGACGGCCGACAAGAAACTTTCGGAGCTGCTGAAGGCAGAGGTCGGCGAGAGCGGTGAGGCGATTACCCTGCGCGCGGTTGTGCTTTCGACCAAGGACCAGGCGGACGTGATCCTCAAGCGCATCCAGGCTGGCGAAGACATGGGCACGGTGGCCCAAACGGAATCCGCCGACCTCCAGTCGCGGGCGCAGGACGGCCTCAAGGAGCCACAACCGACGGCGCTCATGGACGCGGCGATTACCACGGCCATCGAAGGCAAAGCGACGCGCGAGCTGGTTGGACCCGTACAGGTTGGCACCCAGTGGTGGCTCCTTCGCGTCGAGAGCCGCGACCCGGTCTTCAAGTACACAGATGCGCAGAAAACACAGCTGGCCGACAAGAAGGTTACGGAGACGATCCAGGCGAAACGGCCCCAACTCAAGATCAAGAGGGACATTGATTCTGGCGATATTGACTGGGCGGTGAAGAAGATTGCAGGCCGGGCCAGCCCGCAGGCGAGCGGGAACTAACGCGTGGCACGCGAAATTGGGGTGGGACTGATTGGGCTCGGAGTCGTTGGGGGCGGTGCGGCGCGGGCGCTTATCGAGCGGCAGGAGTACTTTGCCCGCCAGGTCGGAGCGCCGCTTGTGGTGCGGCGGGCGGCGGTGCGTGACCTTGCGAAGCCGCGTACGGTGACGCTCCCGGAGGGGGCGCTCACGAGCAATGTGCAGGACATCATCGATGACCCCTTGATCGATATCGTGGTCGAGGTTATCGGCGGCGAAGAACCCGCCGGCACATTCATCCGGGCGGCACTGGCGGCGGGAAAACATGTCGTTACGGCAAACAAAGAACTCATGGCCAAGTCCGGTCCCGAGCTGCTGGGCGAGGCACACGCACGCGGGCTCGACATCATGTTTGAAGCCAGCGTGGGCGGCGGAATCCCACTCATCGCGCCCCTGCGCCGGGACCTCCTCGCGAACAAGATCACGTCTATCAGGGCGATCATCAATGGGACGACGAACTACATCCTGACGAACATGGCGCGAGAAGGCGCCGCGGCCGTCGCGTTGCGGAACGAGGGCATCGAGCCACCACCGGGCGGCGGATACGCTGAAGCATTGGCGAACGCGCAGGCGCTTGGATATGCGGAACCTGACCCGACGAACGATGTGGAAGGGTATGACGCGGCCTACAAGCTCGCGATCATGGCGAGCCTCGGTTTCCGCACGCGGGTTGCGCCATCGTCCATTTCGACCGAAGGCATCACGAAGCTGACGGCGCGGGACTTCCAGTACGCACGAGAGCTTGGGTACGTGATTAAACTGCTGGCGATCGCTGAGCGGACGGACGGCGGGATCATCGCACGGGTAGCGCCCACGTTCCTGCCGCAGGACGAGCCGCTGGCGCGCGTCGATGGCGTGTACAACGCGGTCCAGCTCGTCGGCGACCTGACGGGGACGGTGATGTTCCAGGGGCGGGGCGCGGGGGCGGAACCAACCAGCAGCGCGGTCGTCGCGGACCTGTTGGATCTTGCGCACTCGATTGTGCTGGGCAACCGGGAGCGGAAGTATTGGGGACCCGAGGGGGAGATTCCCGTGCTCGGGTTGGATGCGCTGGAAACGCGCTACTACCTGAGAATCAGTGTCACCGATCAGCCGGGCGTTCTTGCGCGGATTGCCCACGCCCTTGGCGCCCACGGCGTGAGCATTGCGGCGGTCAGCCAAAAAGAGGTCGATGCCTCCCTTGGGACCGCCGAACTGGTGGTGATGACGCACCGCGCGCGCGAAAGTGCGATGCAGGGGGCGCTAACCGACATCCGTAACCTTGCGGTGGTCGCCCAGGTCAGCGCATTCTTGCGCGTAGAGGGCTAAGCCATGGCCGCCGAACCACAGACCGCCGCAATCGGAGAGATTCTCACCTGGCTGGAGCAGCAGGTGCGTCTCGCGCGCGAGGAACAAGCAAAGACAGTACTGGTGACGGAGCAGCTTCGCCGGCAGGTCTTCGACCTCGTTGAACAGTCGTCGGGGTATTCGCGGGATGTCCGCAATGTGGACGCGAAATTCGTCCCATTCAAGGGACTGCCAGAGAAACTGCGGTCGCTCGATGAAGGCACCGAGCACATCCGCCAGGCGATCGCTGCCAACCGGGCGGAGTTGGAGAACGCCATGCGGCTTTTGCGGGCGGAAGCGGAAGTCGATCGGCAGGAACGGGGAGAGGCCTTCAAGCGCATCGAAACGGCGCACACGCAGCTGGGGCTCATCCTCGCCGACGTTGCCCAGGTACAAAGCCAGACGTCCCAGGTCAACCAGATCGTGCAAACCCTGGTGGAACGGCAGCGCGAAGTGGAAGCCCGCGTTGAGCAGTTCGGGCTGCGGCTGGACCGCTCGATCGAGGTGCACCGGGACATGGAGGCGCGGGTGCGCGAGGCCGTGACCGGGGATCAGGAAGATCGCTTCGATATCGTCTTCGAGCGGCTGCAAGTGGTGGGCGAAATGGTGCGGCGCAACGAAGAGCTCGTGCGGACGATCGCCGGGGAACGTTCGATGCGCGAAGAGGTGACCCACGAGGTAAGCGTGTTCCGCGAGGAGTTGAGCCGCACAGAGGGCCGTATCAACTCGCTCGAAGAGTCCGCGGACAAAGTATTGAGTTCCGTGGACAAGCTCCACGGGGACATCTCGTTGCTCGAAGGGCGCCACACCGGACTGGGGGAGCGCGTGGCGGGGATCCGGCGCGACATCGCCGAAGTTGTGGACCAGGTGCGGGCGGAGTTCGTCAAGTACAACCAGATGATCGAAAAGCAACGGCGCAAGCAGATCCAGGTACTGGAACAGGAACTGCGCGAGCAAAAGTTTCACGCCTTCAAGCCACCGGAGGAGCCATGAGCGAGGCGGCGCCCGTTCCTCGTGGCGTCCTCCACCGTTGGGGCGATGTCCTGGGACTCGCACCGACGACGCCACGGCTCAGCCTTGGTGAGGGCGACACGCCGCTTGTCGAATCTACGTACCTGGCGGGGTTGTGCGGGCTGGATGAGCTCTGGTTCAAGTTGGAGAGCTGCAACCCGACGGGTTCATTCAAGGACCGGGGCATGGTGGTCGCTGTCGCGCGGGCGCTCGAAGCGGGGGCAAAGGCGGTCATGTGCGCGAGCACGGGGAACACGAGCGCCAGCGCGGCTGCCTACGCAGCACGGAGCGGCGTGCAGAGCTTCGTGCTCGTGCCGGGGGGCAAAGTCGCCGCGGGGAAACTCGCCCAGGCAATCGCTTTTGGCAGCAAGATCGTCGAAGTCGATGGGAACTTCGATGCCGCGCTCAACGCAGCTCGGGAGATCACGGCGCGCCACGCGATTGCGCTGGTCAACTCCGTGAACCCGCATCGCATAGCGGGCCAGAAGACCGCCTCGTACGAGATCTGCGAATCGCTCGGCGATGCGCCAGACATTCTTGCGTTGCCGGTGGGGAACGCGGGCAACATCACGGCCTACTGGAAGGGATTTTGTGAATGCGCCGAAACGGGACGGAGCACACGTCACCCGAAGATGTACGGCTTCCAGGCCGCCGGCGCGGCGCCGATCGTGTTGGGGAGGGCCGTGGCCGACCCACAGACGATTGCAACAGCCATCCGCATCGGCAACCCGGCCAGTTGGAGTGCGGCAACGGCGGCGCGGGACGAAAGCGGAGGACTGATCGAGGCGGTGACGGACGAGGAGATCCTCGAGGCATATGAACTGCTAGCGCGAAAAGAAGGCATCTTCATCGAACCAGCAAGCGCCGCTGGCGTCGCCGGGTTGTTGAAAATATCGCGCACGGGCCGCGCTGCCGGCGGGAGAGCTGTCGCGATTCTCACTGGCAACGGACTCAAGGACCCGGATACGGCGATGGCCCGGTATAGTCCGGACGTGACGCGCGCCGCCGCGACGGTCGAGGGCGTGGAACGGGCGTTGGGGTTGTAACACCCGCTCCGACGCGCTGTTGGCCCGATTGGCGTGTCTCAAGGGCGCTCGTTCGGCGCGACCCACGTATCATTGGGGGATGGCCCAAATTCCACCGATACGGCGCGCCGTGATCCTGGCGGCGGGCATGGGCGTACGCCTACAGCCGTTTACCAAGCTCACACCGAAGCCTTTACTATTGGTAGGAGGCCGCCCGCTTATCCACCAGACTCTCAGGGCGCTCGCTGAAGCCGGCATTACTGAAGCCATTGTCGTCGTGGGATACCTCGGGCACGAAGTGGATGAAGCAGTCCGCGGATTCCGCGGGCTGGCCGTGCGGACGGTGGAGAACACACGCTTCCACCTCGGCGCTTCGTACTCGCTTGCGGCCGCTCGAGAACTGTGCGGGGAAGAACCATTCCTGCTCGTGATGAGCGACCACCTCCTGTCGCCCGCCCTGTTACGGCGCCTGGCCCTGGCCGAGCCACGCGATGCATGCAAGATCGCGGCCGATGCCTCGTATTGGCCGGATGAGTACATCGAGGAGGCCACGCTGCTGCGGTTTGCATCGGACCGCCGGGTGACGGCGATAGGGAAGCGGATCGGGGATGCCTCCGCACTCGACGCCGGCGCGTTCGCCTGCACGAACGAGATCTGGGAGGCGTTAGATACGGCGCCAGAGGATTGCGACCTTTCGACCGTGTTCACGGAGCTGGTGAACGGCGGGCGGTTGTTCGCAGCGGACGTCAGCGGCGGTCGCTGGTATGACATTGACACGCCGGAAGACATTCCGCTCGCCGAGGCAAGGCTCGCGGCCGACCTCGGCGCTGTAGCGGGCGTGCGGTGAGCTACGACGGGGTCGTTTCACGCTACCTCAACCGGCCGTTGAGCCGCCCCGCAGGCCGCCTGCTGGCGAAGACGCGCGTGACGCCAAACATGGTGACGATCATGAATGTGCTCTTCGCGTTCATGGTGGCGGCGATACTGTGCGCTGGTTGGAACATCGCCGGGGGAATTGGCATCCAGCTTGCGAGTGTTTCGGATGGCATTGATGGAGAGCTCGCCCGGCTGAAGGCGATGACATCCCGGTTCGGGGCGGTCTTCGACGCAGTCACGGACCGGTATGCCGATGCCGCCATGATCGGGGGCATGACCGTGTATGCGCTGCGCTTCGAGGATCTGCCGCGGGCGGAGGTCGTCGGGATGCTCGCGTTGGCGGGGGTGCTCACCGTGAGCTTCAGCCGTGCGCGCATTGAAGCGTCACTTTCGGGCGTATCCCAGGATGACGCGCTGTTCGGTTGGGCGAGCCGGGATGTCCGGTCATTGATTGCCGCCATCGGTACAGTCGCCGGGCAGTGCTATTGGACCCTGGCCGTGCTTGCAGTGGTGAGCGGGGTGACGGTGGCGTGGCGGTTGGTGTATCTGCGGGCGAAGCATATCGGGACGGAACCAACGGGCTGACGGCAAATGGAACTGCGCGTAGGATTGCGCCATCACGTGAAAGAAGGTTTCTACATGCCAGGAAAGCTCGAAGGCAAGACCGCGATCATCACCGGGGCGGGGCGGGGTATTGGGCGCGAAGTCGCGCTGTTGTACGCGAAAGAGGGCGCAAAGGTCATCGTCAATGACCTCGGCGTTTCCGTGGACGGCGAGGGCAAGGACAATTCGCCCGCATCGCAGGTCGTCAGCGAGATCAAGGCGATGGGCGGCGAGGCGATCGCGAACTTTGGGGACGTTTCCGACATGGACCAGGCGGAAGACCTCGTCCGAACGGCCCTCAACGAATGGGGCAAGCTCGACATCCTTGTGAACGTCGCTGGCATCCTGCGCGACCGTATGGTGTTCAACATGACCGGCGACGAGTGGGACGCCGTCGTGAAGGTGCACATGCGCGGGACGTTCGCGACGACGCGGTTTGCATCGCTCCACTGGCGGCAGGCGCGACAGGGCGGACGGCTGATCAACTTCACCTCCGGTTCGGGCCTCTTTGGGGCGCCCGGTCAGCCGAACTACGCGGCCGCGAAGATGGGCATCTGGGGCTTTACGCTCAGCTGCGCGCGCGCCATGGGTAAGTACGGTGTCACCTCCAACAGCATCGGCCCTGGGGCCGCCACGCGCATGACCGCGACCGTGCCCGGCGAACGGCGGCCAAGCGGCCTACGCGACGACCCGGACGCCGCCGCGGGCACCGAACGAGACCCGGCGAACGTCGCTGTTCCGCTCGTATACCTGGGGAGCGACGAGGGCGGCTGGATCAACGGGCGCTGCTTCGGCATCAGCGGATACCGCGTGACGCTCTACAGCCAGATCACGTCCCAGGTGGTCCTCCAGGGACAGCGGATGTGGACGGTGGACGAGCTGTTCAAGCAAATGAAGCCGACTTTCGGGGCGGCAATCCCGGAGGAAGTGCCAGCGCGGCTGTAGGGGGCGGTTGGCCATTGGCTGTTGGCTATTAGCGAGGAGTCTTCGGAGCCATCGAGGATTCTGCTTCGCCGACAAGGAGAGGGGCAGCGTTCGCGTTGCCTTTGCTTTTCGGGTGTCGTGCAAAGTTTTGCGTAGAGACCGGAGCGCAGACCGTCCTCGACCGCCCAACCAGATTCGCAAGCCTGAACATCGCAGCGCTTGCTTACGCGCGCGCTACGGACGGCGAGTTCGCCGCACTACTGAGACTGCTCGGCCTGCTCGGCCTCGACACACAACCGCGCAAACTCTTGGTTCGACTTTCACGTCGTTCCGCCTGTCACCCGGAACCCAGCACGTTGCCGTGCAAAAGGTTGACGCCCACCCTTCCTTTTCGCCGTCGATGGAGAAAGGCCGTACGCTGGGACGATGGCGATTAGACCGGAAGACCTTGACCCCCTCGAAGTGGCGTTGCTTGGCGTGCTTTGCCTGGGATTGCCGCCCTCACGGGCGGCAGGCGACGACACGTTTCGCGTGGACCACGTCACAGCAGTGGCGGAAGCATTGCAACTTGGTCAGGACCACAACACGAACCTCGAATGGGATGGCGTTCGGGTGCGCCCCGCATTCTCTGCGCGGCTTCGCGAGGCGATTGAGGCGCTCATGGGCAAGGAGATCCTCATCCGCCAGGAAGCGGGCATGCCCGCGGCGCCAGGCGGATACGAGGCCGGACTGCTCATCGACATGGTTACTCCAGATGAACACCCGGTGGTTTTGGACCGCTTCCTCGCGCAGGAATGCATGGAGAAGCTCTTCCGGGTGCCTGCGGTCTATCCATTCCTGATGGGTCAGTACACCCGCAGCGGCGAGTTCTGGCAGAAGGCGAGGGCGGAGGGGTACGGGCAATGACGCGGGGCCGCGTTTCCTGGGCCTGTCGGGGCCGGTCACACTCGAAACAATCGGCAGCAACGTGTTCATCCTTCGACTGACTAGGGACGAACGGGTCGGCGGCCCGGCGATGGCGAAACGAACCGGCGGAACTCGCACCCTCAACTTTGTCGGCCACCTTGAGCGCGGTGGGTTTCCACCTCTTTACGCACCTTCGGCTACACTCGGAGACATGGGATTTGTCATCGCGTTATCCAGCATCGGGTTACCGCTTGCCATGGTCATTGGCGCCATCGCTGGTTGGCGAATAATGAAGAAGGGCGAGAAGGCCAAGGAAGAGCAGCAGAAGAACGCGTGGCGTGATGATTCGCTGGACGAATGGCGTCGCGAGCGGGATTCCGCTGCGGAGGCCGAGCGCCTTTCACGCGTTGCGTCCCCCACGGGGAAGACAACGACGGCTGGCCGCGGCGAAGAAGAGGCCGAGCCTGTTCGCCACCAACGCATCGGCGGCTAACGAAGCAGGCGCCTGACTCGATCGAGAATCGCGTGAGCGACTTCGTACTTGGACATGATCGGCAACGCTTCAACGCGACCGTCAGCGTGGAATAGCGTGACCTGGTTCGTGTCGGTGCCGAAGCCGCTGCCCTCTGCCGTGATATCGTTCGCGACGATAAAGTCGAGGCGCTTGCGGGCCAGCTTTTCAATGGCGTTTTCGGCCAGGTTCTCCGTTTCCGCGGCAAAACCGACGCGCACCCCGCCTCCGGGGAGTGAGGCGAGGATGTCCGGGTTCTTCACGAGGGCCACGGACATCGTATCTTCGTCGTGGGACTTCTTTATCTTTTGGTTCGCGAGCGACGCCGGGCGGAAGTCGGCTGGGGCGGCGGGCATGATGACCGCGTCGCTCGCCTTCGTCGCGTCATGGAGGGCGGCGAGCATCTCGGCGACACTCTCGACGTCCACGCGCTCCATCCCCCAGGGAGTTTCGAGAGCGACGGGTCCGGCGACGAGTGTGACGCGCGCACCCCTGTCGCGGGCGGCTTCGGCGATGGCGAAACCCATTTTCCCGCTGGAGTGATTGCTGATGAAGCGAACCGGGTCGAGCGCTTCGCGGGTGGGACCGGCGCTGACGACAATGTCTCGGTCGATGAGGTCCCCGGTTCGCCGGCCGAGCAGCGCGCGCAAGGCGCCCAGCACCTGGGGCGTCTCCGCCAACCGCCCGGCGCCGATGCGACCACTGGCGAGGCGGCCGGACATTGGACCGACGAACACCACGCCCCTGGACTTTAGCAACTCGACGTTCGCCTCGGTCGCGGGATGCGCCCACATCTGCGAGTCCATGGCGGGGGCAACCAGGATGGGCGCGACCGTGGCAAGGGCTGTCAGCGTGACCATGTCGGGCGTCGCACCGTGGGCCAGGCACGCGATACAGTCCGCAGTCGCCGGGGCGATAACAAGTGCGTCGGCGCGGCGTGCGACTTCAACGTGGGCTTCCGCCTCACCGGTGCGAAACATATCCACGACTACTTCGCGGCCGGTGAGCGATTGAAACGTGAGTGGCGAAATGAACTGCGTGGCGGCGGGGGTCATGATGACTTCGACGATGGCGCCGGCTTGTCGTAGCTTCGAACAGATATCGGCTGCCTTGTAACACGAAATCGATCCTGTCACGCCGAGGACGATGCGCTTCCCGGCGAAGGGGAGATCGCGGCGCACCCGTGCTTCGTTTTCGCTATCCATGGCGGTTCATCTCGTTTATGAGGCGCAGCCCGTTGAGAGTGAGATCGCCATCGACGACATCGATGCAGGTCGTTTCGGTCGCGATGAGGGTGGCGAGTCCGCCGGTCGCGACGACCTTGGGATTTCCGGCGAGTTCCTTTTTGAAACGCGCGACGAGTCCCTCGACCAGGCCGACGTACCCGAAGAGGATGCCGGATTGCATGGCGTTGATGGTGTTCTTGCCGATCGCCGTTGGCGGCAGTTCGAGTTGAACGCGGTAGAGCATGGCGGCCCGCGCAAAGAGGGCCTCGCTCGCGATCCCGATACCGGGGGCGATGGCGCCGCCGAGGTATTCGCCGGCGGAGTTGACCGCATCGAAGACGGTCGCCGTGCCGAAGTCCACGACGATCACGGGCGCCCCATACATGTGCGTCGCCGCGACAGCGTCGATGATGCGGTCCGCCCCCAGCTGCTTTGGGTTGTCGTAGAGGATACGGATGCCCGTGCGAAGGCCATGGCCCACGACCATCGGTTCGAAGCCGAAGTAATCGCGGCATACCTGTTCGAAGGTTGGCACGAGCGGCGGCACATCGCAGCCGATGATGCAGTCGGTCACATCGGCCTGGGAGAAGCGCTTGGCGACGAGCAGACTGGTGATGAGGACGCCGTATTCGTCGGGGAGCTTTTCGCGTTCGACACCGATGCGCCATGTGGCGGCGATTCGTTCTCCCTCAAACAGGCCGATGTGGATGGAAGTGTTGCCGATATCCATGGCAAGCAACATGTCGGTGCTCCCGGCTTGGGGCCCGTTTGCCGGGTCCCCTGTGCCGATTACGTAGACTACCAGAGAACTGGATGGGGCGGACAAGTTTGGTGGTCTGTGGGTGACGGCTAGCCTCAGGGGCGAAGCGGTCCGTGCAAGTGAACATCCCGGCGCTTGCTCACGCGCGCGCTACGGATTGACGCCATAGCCTGAACGTTCGGAGCAGCGCCACGATGGGCTAACGCGTGAACGTGAACCCTTGCTTACGCGCGGGCCACCGAAACGCGCGGGCCAAGGACCTGAGCGGTGCGTAGCGCTGCCTCTCGGATCTCGGATCTCCCTCAGACCTTCGCCCAGTTGTTGGTGGTGAAGATGTCCTCATCGATGGGGGAGCGCTCGCCGAGGGCGAGTCGGAAGCCGGCAGCGGCGCCGATCATGGCGGCGTTATCGGTGCAGAACTTTGGTGCGGGGATGCGCACGGGAACGGGACAGCGGCGGCGCAGTTCCTCGCGCAAGCGCGTATTTGCCGCGACGCCGCCTGCGACCAGTACCTCAGTGGCACCCAACTCCCGCGCGAGCCGGCTTGTCTTGCCCGCAAGCACGTCCACAACCGCCTCCTGGAACGCGAAGGCGATTGTCGGCACGTCGTATCCGCCGCGCTGGGTTGTGTGAAGGACGGCGGTCTTGAGGCCGCTGAAACTGAAGTCGAACGTCCCGTGCATCCAGGCGCGGGGCAGCTCCAAAGTCGAAGGGCCTCCCTGTTCGGCAGCCTTCGCAACGTGGGGGCCTCCCGGGAAGGGCAGACCGAGGAGGCGCCCAACCTTGTCGAACGCTTCTCCGGCGGCATCGTCTCGCGTTCCGCCCAGGCGCTCGTACTGGCCGTGGCCGCGCATGAAGACGAGGTCTGTGTGACCCCCCGAAACGACGAGGCAGAGAGCGGGGAAGGAGGGCTCCTCACCCTCCGCCAGCCAGTTCGCGTAGATGTGCCCTTCGAGGTGGTTCACGCCGAGGAATGGGAGGTCGCGACCGAAGGCGATTGCTTTGGCAGCGTTGTAGCCGACGAGCAACGAACCAGCGAGGCCCGGTCCACGCGTACCCGCGACGGCATCGATATCGTCGAGGGTGCAATCAGCAGTGGCGAGCGCTTCCTGGATGACCGGCAGGATCTTGACGAGATGCTGTCGACTGGCGACTTCCGGGACGACGCCGCCATACTTGGCGTGGAGATCGACCTGGCTGGCTACGATGGACGAAGACGCGACGCGGCCATCGACAACCACGGCGGCAGCAGTCTCATCGCAGGAAGATTCGATGGCAAGCACGCGCATGCGTTCAGGGTAGCAGAGAGCGGGGTGGGCGTCAGAGTTTTGCACGGCAACGTGATGGGTTCCGTTCGCCCTGAGCCTGTCGAAGGGTCGGTCACACTCGAACCATGGACAGCGGCGTGTTCATCCTTCGACAGGCTCAGGACGAACGGGGGTGACAGGCGGAACGACGTGAAAATCGAACCAGGACAAGGCGCACGCAAAACTTTCACGCCCACCC
>DAOTTM010000134.1:0-4502 GCA_034437915.1 Dehalococcoidia bacterium
ATATCTCCGGGATCGATGAAGCAGAGGGCCATGTGGCCGATGCCCTCCTTCGAACCGATGAGCGGCAGCGTCTCTTTCTGGGGGTCGAAGCGCACTTCGAAGCGGCGTTCGTAGAAGTCGCTGATGGACTGGCGCAGCTCCGGCAGACCTTCGGATTCGGGGTAGCGATGGTTGACCGGCTCGTCGGCGGCCTTGTGGAAGGCGTCCATGATGTGTTTCGGCGTCGGGATGTCGGGGTCGCCGATGCCGAAGGTGACGATGTCGTGGCCCTCGGCGCGCTTGGCGGCGATCTTCTTGGAGATTTCGGCGAACAGGTATGGGGGGAGCGCCTCAACGCGCTTCGCGAGCTTCATGTCGGTGGACCTGTGGTGGAGATTTGGGCGCCCGTGGGCACGTCATTGCATAGTACCATCGGGGGGCGACTTTCGGAGCGCGAGGGGTCGGAGTTCATGGGCAGTGAACAGCGTATAGTCGCAAGGTTGGCCATCCCAGCGCTTGCTTACGCGCGCTACGGGGGTGGCGTAGCGCCGCGGTACGAATTGAAACGACTAACGAACCTTCGGTACGATGCTCATGCTCCCGTCGATTTCGAGAACGGCCATCTGCACTTCAGTGAGGTCGGCAAGTCCGTTTTCGCGCGCGGCCTGGTTCAGTTCCTGGATGTCGATGTGCTCGTGTTTGAGGGTCCGATGGAGCACCACTCCGTTGGAAATGAGGAGTGCCGGTTCCCCTTCCACGACCTTCCTCAAACGAGGGACGCGTTCGTTCACAACGCCAACAATCCAGTTCACACCGAGGAGCACGGCCGCCGAGAGCAGGCCGCCGGAGAGTGAAGTATCCGGACCCACCATCGCGTTTTGGACGGCGTTGGCGATGAGGAGGATGACGACGAGGTCGAACGGGGTCATCTGTCCTAACTGGCGCTTGCCCACCAGGCGCAGGCCAAAGAGGAGCGCGGCGTAGACGACCGCTGAACGGACGATGATCTCCCACCAGTTGGTGTCCATGTCGAACATGCAGGCAGTATCGCACGAGGCCAAGGACTTGGGGCCCAGGACGGAGGACTTAGTGGGTTCGTTCGAAGGTCGAGTTCGTAGTTGAAGGCGAGGACATGACGCCCCACGATTGATGGCGTGGTAGATACGCAGCCTACGCCGAAGTACGCGGAAGTCGTGGTGAATAGTGGGCAACCGGCGCGCCATGCGTTCACCTACGCCGTTCCGGAAGGGATGGCGGTGGCGATCGGGCAGGCGGTCTTCGTACCGTTCGGGCCGCGGGTGTTGCAGGGCATCGTGCTGAGCCTGAGTGACCGCTCGGATCTGGAGAGCGTGCGCGAGCTGAACGCCGTGGCCGATCCAGAACCGGCGATCGACGCGGCGCACATCCAGCTTGCACGGTGGATGAGCGAGACCTATCTTGCCCCGCTCTGGGAGTGCGTTTCCACCTGCCTGCCACCCGGGTACGGACAGCGCGCGGTGACAATGGTATCGCCGGTCGATATCCCGCCGCTCTACCCGGTATATCCCAAGGATCGGCGCATCCTGAAATACATTGGGGAGCACGGACAGACCTCGGTTGATACGCTCCGAGAACACGTCGGGGCCGTGAGCATGCCCGTGTTGGAGCGGCTCCAGCGTGAAGGCCACCTGACTGTTGCCCAAGGGCTGGCGCGGCCAAGCGGGCGGGCGCGTTTCGAACGGCGCATCCGCCTCCTTCGAGACCCCGGCCAGGCGTGTGAACGGGCGGCTGAACTCGAGGCGAAGGCGCCCAAATCCGTCGAGGCGCGCATCCTGCGGACGCTGGCGGAATCTCCCGATTCGACCCTCACGGCCATCCGCGAACTCGGGGCGGCGCCACGCCACACGACCAAGCTGACGACGGAAGGGTGGCTCCAGGATGTCGAGGTGCAGGTGAATCGCGATCCCCTCGACGCGTTCCGCTTCGAACCGCGGAAGCCACCGGAGCTCACGCTGCCACAGCAGAGCGCAGTCGACGAGATTTGGGCGGCGCCTGGCGAATACCTGCTCCACGGTGTCACAGGGTCCGGCAAGACCGAGGTCTACCTCGAACTCGTCGGGCGCTTGCTCGCTGCGGGGAGAGGCGCCATCGTCCTCGTGCCCGAGATCGCACTCACCCCGCAGGCGATTCGGCGTTACGGCGAACGCTTCGGCGATACGCTCACCGTGTTCCATTCCTCGCTAAGCACCGGCGAACTGTTCGACCAATGGCACCGCGTCCGGCGCAGCGAGGCACGGCTCGTCGTCGGCTCGCGCAGCGCCCTCTTCGCACCGGTGCCCAACCTGGGGCTTGTCGTCGTCGATGAAGAGCACGAGACCAGCTACAAGCAGGACAGCCCCCAGCCGCACTACCACGCTCGGGAAGCCGCTCGAGAGCTCTGTCGTATCACCGGCGCGAGCCTCGTCCTCGGCAGCGCCACGCCGGACATCGTCAGCTTCTATCGTACCGAGGTTGGCCCCGCGAAGCGCATCACCCTCGCCGAACGCGTCATTCCCGGCGAAGGGGGCGTTTCCGGTATCAGCGCGATGCCTCGCGTCTTCGTCGTTGATATGCGGGAGGAGTTGAAGTCAGGCAACCGGGGCATGTTCAGCCGTGGCCTGCGCCGCGCAGTGACGATGTCACTGGAACGCGGCGAACAGAGCATTCTTTTCGTCAACCGGCGCGGCTCAGCGCGCTTTCTTCTTTGTCGCGCTTGTGGTTATGTTGCGAAGTGCTCGACCTGTCAAACGCCGCTCAGCCTCGATGCGAACGACCCGGATCGCCCGCGCGAGATCTGCCACAACTGTTCGCGGTCGCGCAAACTCGAGGACGAGTGCCCGCACTGCGGGAGCCGCAAGTACCGGCCGTTCGGGGTGGGCACGCAGCGCGTCGAGCAGGAGGCGCGCATTGCCTTCGCGGGCGCGCGCGTGGTGCGCTGGGATAGCGATTCGGCGAGCAGGAAAGGGAGCCACGAGGAGATCGTGCGCGCCCTCGAAGCTGGCGAGATAGACATCCTCGTCGGCACGCAGGTGATCGCGAAGGGCCTCGACCTGCCCGCGATGAACGTTGTCGGCGTCGTTGATGCCGATGTCGGCCTCAGCCTGCCGCAATACAACGCACACGAACGGGCCTTCCAGCTGTTATCTCAGGTTGCCGGGCGTGCAGGGCGGCGCGGCCAGCCGGGCCAGGTGTTCATCCAGACGTACCAACCGGAGGCGGCGCCGATCGTCTGCGCCGCCCACCACGACTACCTGTCTTTCTATGAACATGAGATTGCTCACCGGCGGCGGGCCGGGTACCCACCGTTCTCACGTCTCGTCCGCCTCGTGCACCACAGCCGCCACCACGAGGCCGGGCTCCAGGAAGCGAGCCGCATCGCAACCGAACTGCGCCTGCGCCGCGACACGGCGGGCCGGTCGGAGCCAGACGTGCTCGGCCCCGCGCCCGCATACATTCCGCGCGTACGGGGGATGTATCGCTGGCAGATCCTCTTGCGCGGACGCGACCCCGCTTCGCTCGTGGCAAGTTCGCGGTTGGGGCCGGGCTGGTCGGTGGATGTGGACCCCGCGAACCTGCTGTAGTTGGCGGGCTCAAGCATCCACGTGCCCCTGCGAACTACTTCACCTTCGCCAGTTTCTCGATCGCCTTCTCCAGGCGCGTAAAGCCAGCGGTCATGCAGGCCATCATGGCGTCAGCGTCCGCGCTCGGTGTGGCTGGCGCCATGACTATCGACTTGGCGCCGTTGGCGGAATTGCCGTTGGACATCGAGCGGACGCAGTCATAGGCCTCCTTGAGGACGTTGCCCGAGTCCCGCTCTTCGCCGATGTACCAGACGAGCAGCTTGGCCGTCAGGGGATCGAAGATGCCTTCTTCAATCTGCTTCTCGATATCGGCGAATGGATCCCGGCCTTCCTCCCGCTCAGCGCCAATCTTTTCGAGGTCGCTGATCTTCGGGTTGGCGACTTTTGCGAGGCGTTCGGCCGCGCCGGCGTCGGGTTTCTGCAGGACATCGAAGCCAAGCTCCTTGATGCGGCGACAGAAGACATCGCCGTGGCTGGTTTCGCGCGCCGCCACGAAGCGAAGCGCGTTCGCCAACTCTTCGTTCGGCGTCGCGTTCGCCCAGGCGCCCAGCGAGACGCCAGCACCGGCTTCGCCAAGCGAAATGGCGTTGAGCAGGCCCAGGTAAGACGGTTTGGTTGCAGTTGCCATGAGTACCTCGTGTGTGTTTGAACTGGCCGATTGAGCCGCATGCGGTTGCGGGGTTATGGCCCGCTGGATGAGCCGGACATTACGCTTTCGTGGGGACCCTTGCAACGCCGCTGCAAAATGGCCGAGGTTGCGGACCGCGCACGAGTGGCCGGTGAACGACAATGGGGTGGGCGTCAGAGTTTTGCGTGCGCCTTGTCCTGGTTCGATTTTCACGTCGTTCCGCCTGTCACCCCGTTCGTCCTGAGCCTGTCGAAGGATGAACACGCCGCTGTCCATGGTTCGAGTGTGACCGGCCC
>DAOTTM010000135.1:0-3771 GCA_034437915.1 Dehalococcoidia bacterium
GCGGATCAGATGGCGAAAGTGGCTGATCGTTGCTTGGGCCATGTTCCATAGTGTACGGAACCCAGTGCTAACTTGGAGACAGGATGTTTAATCGGGATAGGAAGAAGCCTCACGGCCCCTCCCTCCCACACCACCGGACATACGGGTCACGTATCCGGCGGTTCCTTGAAACTTCGTTGATCTCATGCTGCCCTGGCCGGTGCCAGTTCGGGCAGCCCCATCTGACGAAACAACTTTACGGGCAGCGCCAGACTCAGCGCTGGCGTTTGACTCAGCCGCCATGGACCATGCGCACTCTTGCTGGTGTTCCAAGCCTCGCGCACGCTGACCCCGCGTTTCCTGAAGTCTCGCGGTAACCCGCGCTACCCCATTGTTTCGATGCGTAGCATCGTAACCGCCGTCGAGCCCATTCGTCGATTTCGTGCAGAGGGCTCAACACTTCGGTGATGCCGAAGTAGGCTACTCTCCCGGTCAGGACAGTCTTCAACTCTTGCACGATGTTTCTCAAACGGTGACCTCGTGTGCGACGGGTCAGCTCTCGGATGGTGGCACCTCACGCGCTGGTGGCTGGCCGATCCACCCGATCCGCCCCCGCTCGCCCCGGACCCGGCATAGCGAACTCCGACACTCCCCACTCCGCCACTCCGACACTCCGTCCGCCCCCCTACCGATCGTTGAGGATGCGGTCCGAGATGATGCGCAGCTGGATCTCCGAGGTGCCTTCGAAGATCTTCGTGAGCCGGGCATCACGCCAGTAGCGCTCGATCGGGAGGTCGGTCGTGTAGCCCACGCCGCCGTGGATCTGGAGGGCCTGGCTGGTCACGCGCTCGGCCATTTCGCTCGCGAACCACTTTGCCATGCCCGCTTCTTTGTCGCAGCGTCGGCCCGTGTCTATCTGGTCGCAGACGAAGTACGTGAGTTGGCGCGCCGCCTCGATCTCGGCCGCCATCTCCGCGAGCTTGAAGCGAATCGCCTGGAAGCTCGATATCGGCTTCCCGAACTGCACGCGCTGTTTCGCATAGGCCGTCGCGTCTTCAAAAGCGCCGCGGGCGAGGCCCGTTGCGCGGGCGGCGGTGTGCGCGCGGGCGCCTTCGAGAAAGCCGACCGCCGACCTGAAGCCGTCGCCGCCTTCGCCACCCAGTTTCGCCGAAAGCGGCACACGGAAGTCGTCGAAGCGCAGCTCCCAGGTGCGCCAGCCGTGGTAACCGATCTTGTTGATATTGGTCGCATGGAGTCCGGCCGGGAACGTGCCGCGCTCCTTTTCGAAGAAGAACATGGCAGTGCCCTTGTGACGCTTTGCCGGGTCCATCTCCTCGGTCCGCGCCAACACCGTTATGTAGTCCGCGCCATCCGCGAACGTGCACCACATCTTGTTACCGTTGATCACCCACTCGTCGCCATCGCGGCGCGCGCGGCACTGCACGTTCGCCAGGTCCGAGCCCGCGTCCGGTTCGGAAAGCGCAACCGCGCCGAGGAACTCGCCCTTGGCCATGCGCGGCAGGTACTTCTGCTTCTGCTCGTCGCTGAAACCACCGCCGAGGCCGTTGCCGCGGGCAATGATGCTGGCGACGCTCATCCACGCCCGCGCAAGTTCCTCCGTCACGAGGATGTATTCGAACACCCCTAGTTCGAGGCCGCCATACTGCTCGGGGATGCGCATGCCGAAGTAGCCCAGTTCGCCCATCTGGTCGCGCAGGGACATGGGGATGTCGCCCTTGATCTTGTCCAGCTCGTTCGCGACGGGCAGGACCTCCTTCATGGCGAATTCGCGCGCGGTCTTCTGGATGAGGCCGCGCTCTTCTGTTATGTAACCCATGTCGTTCCTCTGTTTGGCGGTATCGGAGTGTCGGAGGGTCTGGATTACCGCGCGCCCACCAACGACGGCGCTGTCAGGCGAACGAACTCGCGGACCGAAATGCTTGGCGCTCCGGACTCGACGATGTTCGACAGTTCCTTCGCCTGGCTTATCCCGACGACAGGCGAGGCGAGACCCAGGAACTTCAGCCGCAAGCGGTCCCACTGCCGGGCGAGGTCCGTCTCCGGGACGTTGAGGTTGACGCGCTCTTCGACGGTGCGACCGTCCTTCAAAGCGAGCGTGACGCGGGTCCCGGCGCCTGGCGCGGCGGTCCCATCAACCCGCACCCGATCGCGAAGCGCTGCCAGGTCCGCTTCGAAGACCGAGGCGTTTGTGAACGCGGACTCGCTGGTGTCGTCGCGGGCGAGGGCCAGGGCGGCCGTGAAGCGCATGCTGAACTTGCCTTCGAGCGCGGTCTTGGGCGCTTCGATGTTGCACATCGCGAGATTGCCGGCGGGCACTTCGAGCTGGATGCGTGCCACGTCCGCCGCGCGAATGCCGAGTCGCTCCTTCAGGCGCAGGACGCCCTCGATCGTTTCGTGTGTGCCGTAGCAGGCCGCGTGGTACTTGAAGAGGACATCCCGGACCGCGAATTCGTCCGCCTTCGCCAACGCACGTTCATGGTTGAACGTCGTGGTCTGGGTAGCGGCGAAGCCCTGGGCGGCCTCGATCACGCTGCCGTTGCTATCGAATCCCCGCGCCGCGAGGCTGGCCGCCAGCAATCCGTTCGCCGCCGCTTTGCCCGCGTGAAACGGTTTGCACATCGTCCCGAACATCGCCTTCAGCCCCGCCGCCTGCGCCCCCGCGATGCCCATGGCGCTCAGCCACTGCCCTTGCTCCAGCCCCATGAGATGGGCGCACGCCGCCGCCGCCGCGAACGTGCCGAGCGTGCCAGTCGCGTGGAAGCCGGTCGTGTAGTGCCCCGGCATCACGGCCGCGCCGATGCGGCACTCCATCTCCACGCCCGCGACGAACGCGGCGATTACGTCATCCAAAGTCGCGTTGCGCTCTTCCGCCAACGCGAGGAGCGCAGGCATGATGGGCACCGTGGGGTGCCCACTCATCGCGAGGTGGACATCGTCGTAGTCCAGCGCATGGGACGCCGCCCCGTTGACGAGCGCCGCCTGTTGCAGCGAAACGCGGTCTCCCGTCCCGATGAGCGTGGCGCGCGCGTTCCCGCCCTCCGCCATGACCTCCTCCCGCAGGATGACGGCGAGCGGCTGGCTCGAACCCGCCAGCGTAACGCCCAGCCAATCGAGCAGGCATTGGCGCGCCACGGTTACGGCGTCGGGTGAAAGGTCGCGAAACCCAATGCCCCTGCACAGCTGGACAAGTTGCGCGGTCAGGCCGCGATCGGTCGCTTCTCGTTCGTTCATCGAATTCTCCTCGTTTGCGCTCAGTCTCTGCGAACGCAGACTGTCGGAGCGCGCCCCGTCTGTCAACCGCCCCGTGGCAAGGCGTTTGAACTTGCCCGAGCGAGTCTCGCCGCCTACCATCGTCCATAGGTCATTTCCGCGCGGCCCCGTGGTGTAGCGGCCTAACATGCCACCCTGTCAAGGTGGAGATCGGCAGTTCGAATCTGCTCGGGGTCGCCAACTCACACAAGGGAAAATGTGCATGGCAACCGCCACAGCGCTTACACTTGCTCCCATGAACTCGATCAGCGTGAACGCCGCCGCCCGCAAGTACGGCATCCCCGCCAGCACCATCTCCAGCTGGCTACGCGCCGGGATGATCCGCGTCGTCGAACGTCGGGGCCAGGCCATCATCATGGTCGAAACCGACATCGCCGCTCTTGCCGCGAACTACACGCCCGGCCCCGGGCGTGGCAAACGCGCTCGCCTCGCCGAATCGCTCCTCCGCTAGAACGCCCGTTTCGACTTGCCAAATCTGCACGGCTGCGCTTAACATTCCGC
>DAOTTM010000136.1:0-4565 GCA_034437915.1 Dehalococcoidia bacterium
GGCCAAGATGCGCTGGTGGATCGAGCAGGGCTACCAGCAGCTCAAGGATGAGCTTGGGCTGGACCACTACGAGGGGCGCCGCTGGCAGGGCTGGCACCATCACGTCACGCTCACCATGATGGCCTTCGCCTTCCTCGCCCTCGAGCGCTTACGCGCTAAAAAACTTCTCGGTCACCCTCACCACTACCGACGATTCGCCGTGAACTCCAGCGCATGCTGGCCCCCTGGACGGGCATCTGCGCGTTCTGCGGCTGCTCTCCTCCAACGCCCGCCATCGACTCATCGTAAACTTAACGTAGTAGTACTAGGCGATAGAGTCCGAGTACGCAGGACGCATACAGCCGTGGAACGAACCCTAACGTTCTAACTAGAGAAGGACACCAAGAACACCTACCGCTTCCAGGAGGTGGCGAAGGGCGCTCCACCACTCATTGGCACGCTCTACATCCAGAAGTGGGCGTTCGAAGGGGTGCCGAAGACCATCACCGTTACGATCTGCGGCTGAACATCGGGCGCGTAGGCAGGCCGGATTGCGGGCGGGAAGGGGTATGACTTTGGAGCACCGATAGTGACTATGGGTTCCGACGAGTCCCCCTGGCAGGCCGGGGCCGGGAAACGGGGCGTGACCTCGGCAAAGTTCTACAACCGTCTGCGGAAGTACATGGTCGCTGCAGGCCTCCCGCAACGGGTGTCCACATCCTCCGCCCCACGGCCGCCAAGCTGCGCCGTGACGCGGGCGAGTCGATCGAGGCGGTCAGTGCGTTTCTGGACCATTCGTCGCTGGCGGTCACGACGGTGTATCTGAGGCGACTCGAAGGGCAGCAGGATTCGGCGTGGGAGAAGGTGGCGGAAGCGCTGGGGGTGTAGAATACCGTCATCGTCCTCAAGATCACTCCTTTAACAAATGGTGCCATTCGTGATCATTGGTTTGCCTCGCGGGAGAGGGGGGAGCAAGAGCTTGCCGGCCTTCATCCCTGGTTGCGGCCATAGGCCATCGACGGCTCAGGACGAACGGCGAACTCGGCCTGACGGCAATGCCTCGCTGGGCAGTTTCATCCCTGGTTGCCAATGGCCATCACCGACTCAGCAGGAGCGGGCGATCGGGCCATGCGTCCGCCTTCGCCAGGTTGCGAAAGTGACGTTTCATGGCTGCTTGTGGCCCCAAGCCATGAACGGCTCAGGACGAACGGTTTGGTCCGTCTTTCCGGAAGTGCGAACTCCCGATTTCAGATACCGTTCTTCGTGGAGCGGTAGGCTCGGTCTTATCTCCCCTGGAACGTCGGTTCGCGCTTTTCGACGAAGGCGCGGGCGGCGTTGAGGTGGTCCTCCGTGCGCCCGCTGGCCGTCATGTTCTCGGCTTCGCGCGTGAGCGTGTCCGCGAACGTGTTCGTGGCGCCGAAGGTGAAGTTGTCTTTCATTCGGCCGAGGGCGAGCGTGGGTCCGTTGGCGAGGCGGCGAGCGAGGGCGAGGGTTTCGCCCATCAGCGATTCGTGGGGGACGACTTTCGTTACGAGGCCGAGTTCGAGGGCACGTTTGGCGTCCATGATCTCGGCGCTGAAATAGAGCTCTTTCGCTTTGGCCGGGCCGATGAGGCGCTGCATGAGCCATGTGCCGCCGAAATCACCACTGAAGCCAACGCGGGCGAAAGCCGTGCCGAGCTTGGCCTGTTCGCTGGCGATTCGCAGGTCGCAGGAGAGGGCGACGCTCAGCCCGGCGCCGACGGCGTGGCCGTTGATCGCGGCGATCGTGGGCTTGGGCATCTCCTGGAGCAGGCGCGAAAACTCCTCCTGCTGGCGCAGGACATCGACACGGCTAACGAGGCCGCCGCCACCGCCGCCCGCGCGAGGTGTGGTGTCCGCCATGCCTTTGACATCGCCGCCCGCGGAAAAGGCGCGCCCGTTCCCGGTGACGATCACAGCCCGCACGTCGGCGTCGTCTGCTGCGCGCTGGGCCAAGACGGACATATTGGCCAGCATCTCGGGGTTCATGGAGTTCATGGACTCCGGGCGGTTGAAGGTAAGGATGGCGACCGCGCCATCGCGGGTATAAAGGATAGTGTCGGTCATGGTGCGCCTCGCGGTGGTTGTGATGGCGGCATTGTAACGCGCGCCGGAGATTGCCGGGGCGAGGCGCTACGCGGGGTGACAATTGTGGCGCTGAAGAACGAAACTGGGATGTACGTCGTGCTCGCTATGGAACACCGCCCCTGACGAATTCCACGCTTAAACATCCCAGCGCTTGCTTGCGCGCGCGCTACGGATCGACGCTGCTTACACTCACGAAATCGTTTCAGCCCGGAAAGAGCGGCGAGCGGCCGACAATGCAAATCCTAAGCCACCCCCCGCAGCACGAAGAAGCCGGCCCCACGTGGGACCGGCTTCTTGCTCCGGCGTGTGCCGGTATCGTTAGTTGCGGAACCGCACGTAGCGCGGTTCGATGTTGGCGCGGTCGTTGCCGCCCTGGAGGGTATATCCGGAGGCAACCCAACTCGCCGCCTGGTCATGGTGGCGGACGCAGGAGAGATAGTCGCCCCAGGATCCGTTTGGTGGGCCATGCGTGCTCGTGGCGGTGAGTTGCGTGGCCCAGCCGTTGGCGGTCTTCACGCCGACCACGTGGCCTGGGTGGCGCGTGCCCCCGCCATAGAAGGCGGAGATGCCAACCTCTCCGGTTGCATTGGATGAAGCCGCCGGGTAGGCCCAGCCAGAGCGGGTGCTCCAGATGTCGGGTTGATCGACAACTGCCTTTGTCGCTTCCTTCAGGCGCACGACGCGGATGAAGGGCAAGGGATGGTTCGTGTCCCTGTTCACGGACCACATGAAGCCGATCTGGCCCGCGCCCACCCAGGCGCCGGTGATGCGCGAATCGGTGCGGCCGAGCCAGTTCACGCCTCCCGGTCCGGGGGCGGAATAGGCCCCGCCTGTCCAGGCACGGACATTGACGTTGGCCTGGCCGATGCTGTTCGCGGTATCCGCCCAACTGAAGACGCGCAACTGGCTCGTGGAGTTATGGCTGCCGAAGTACATCGTCGCCGCAGCGCCACGGCAAAGGCGGAGCGAACCGTTTGCCGTCGTGGACCACCAGCGATAACCCAGCGGCGTGCCCGCGGCGAGCGTCGCCAGGGGGAAGCGGAAGACGAACGCGCGTTGCCAGGCGTTGCCGATGAAGCCGTTGAAAGTGACGAAGAGGTTGTCGTTGGTGATGGCCATGTCCGGGTAGTCGAACCACATCGTCTTCCAGGTAGCGTTGAGGTTGGTAGGAGCAAAGTCCCACCAATACCATGAGCCGAAGCTCGCTTCCTTGCAGATGGCAAGACGGAAGAGGTTGCCCCCGGAGGCGCCAGCGCTGTATTGGAGCAGCCAGATCCAGATGCGGTGACGCGGGTCATAGAGCACGACCTGGTCGCAGCAGAACCCTCCCAGGGAAGCCGGAAAGCTGGTGAAGGGATCCACGAAATTCCAATTCGCGCCCGCGTCGATAGAACTGGAAGCGAACCAGTTCCCGGTCATCATGGCCTGCCGGTTGTTGGCGGCAGCGGTCGGTTCGCAGATGGTTGAAGTCTGGGTGCTGCTTTCGGCGTTGGTGAGGCCACGGTTCTGGGTGATTGTGAGTGGCATGATTCGCTCTCCTATTGCTCGACCGGGTCGGTGGCGTCGGGTGTTTGTGCCCCGGCAAGCGCCTGCATCGGCAGCGGCTCGGGGTGGTCACCTTCAAGCGGGGGGCCGGCCTGGCGTCGGGGGCCGGTCTTCTGGCGGTCGCGCTCGTCGAGTTCGGCATCGGTTGGTGGCCGGGGGTTGGCCGCCGGACGGTTGGCGTTTGTTTGGGGTTGGCCCGCCGCGCCGGTGCGAGTGCGGACGCTTCGCGGTTCCTGTGGTTCAGGCATTGCTTATCTCCTCGATACTGGTGTTGGTTGACGGCGATCGTTCGGCGCGTGTACGCGAGCAGCGATCATCGATCGCCGCCCGGTCCGGAAGTCAGATCGCGATTCGTTCCGGTTGCTCTGGCTGCGCGTCCTGGCCAGTGTTCAGTGGTCGCGGTCGTTCGACTCGTTTCGGCCTCTCCTCGCGGCGCGCCACTTCGTCGCCACGAGCGAAACGAAGATGACTGCGGCGACAAGGTAGGCGACTTCGAGCATGCCGTTGCCGCCATCGGGAGAGACGCCGAAGATGGTCTCGATGAAATCCATGGTCCCAACTCCATTTTCCGATGCGAGGACGCCGTTCGCTTGGCGGCGCCGGTCGCGTGTTCTGGCCGCGCGCGGGAGTTATGCGCGGGCAACGTGCAGGGCTAGTAGCGGAGGGAGTTCATAGGCGGCTCCTTTTCAGTGGGGCGCGCGGCGATAGTACGCCGCTCCAGGGCGGTTGTCAGCCAAAAATGAGTGATTTTGTTCACATAAGCCAAGATTTTACAATCCCGCTGTGGAAGTAGCGTTGCCTCCGTTGCCGCGAACGCCGAAGATTGGATCAACATCCGGGAGGAGGCAGCAGAATGACGACCAGTGAAAAAGCCGCGCCCAGTTGGGAAGAGGTGATGCGGCGGGAACGATTCTTCAACGATAACTACAAGCG
>DAOTTM010000137.1:0-4702 GCA_034437915.1 Dehalococcoidia bacterium
CGTGTTCCAGGCCTGGCAGTTCAGACAGCGCCCAGCGAAGGCCGCCGCCTCGTGGCCGCAGGCCGAGCACCGATACCCTCGTCGCGCTTTCACCATGCGGGGATGGTAGGGGAAGCGGCCCGCCGACGACAGTCCGCGTAGGCACTGGAGGAACTCGTGTGACGCATGCCTTTCGCCGACGCCCCTGGAGAAGAAAGAACTACAGAGTCGGCGTCACGGTCCTGGCGGGGCCGGGGATCGGGTCGCCGCTCAGCAAGCAGGCCTCAATCCAGGCCGCCATCGCTTCTTCGAGGTTCTGGAGCGTCTCAACCGGAGTATCGCCGGATGTATAACACCCGGTCAGTTCCGGGACCTCGCCCATGTACCCATCGTCTGGGTCGCCCACGATCACGCGGTGGTAAGGAAGTCGCAGTCTGCGTTGCACTTCGGCCTCCCGTTCCTGATCAGTCATCTTCTAGCCTCCCAAATTGCCAATTTTTATGATCACTGTCAGCGGGCGTCGTTGGCAGATATGCCGACCGCCCTGTTCGCCCTATTGTAAGCGCATGCCCGAACTTCCCCGCCTCGTGTCCTCCGAAACTGTCTACCGCGGCCGCCTCTTCGATGTCGAACTCGACACCATCGAGATGGAGGGCGGGATCGTCGCCAGACGCGAGATCCTCAAACATCCCGGCGCCGTCTGCATGATCCCGGTGGATGCGGACGGTCGTTTGTTATTGGTGACCCAGTACCGGCATGCGGCTGGGCGGCGTCTCCTGGAACTGCCTGCGGGCACGCTGGAGAAGGGCGAAGAACCGCTGGCGGCTGTCTCGCGGGAGCTGCAGGAAGAGGTCGACATGTTCCCAGGGCGAATCGAGGCGCTCGGTGGCTTCTATGTCGCCCCCGGGTACACGACCGAATATATCCACCTCTTCGTCTGTAGCCAGCTTCGGCCTTCGCGCATGGCAGGCGACGAGGACGAAGACATCGAGGTCGTGCCAACGACGGTCGATGATGCGCTGGCGGCGATCGACAGCGGCGAGATCTGCGACGCGAAGTCCGTCATCGGCATCCTGCGCTGGGTGCGCGGGCCGCATCGATAGCGCAAGGGAAGTTCTATAGCTGTAATGTATGGCTTTGCGTTGCCGGGGATTATCGGCGGGGGTAGGATTCCGGAGAATCGGCGCTGAGTACGCCGCTGCCTTTACCAGACTCAAGAGGGGAAACTGATGGCGCAGGCCGTTGCCGCACCACATCGCCGTGGCTTCCGATCGACGCTCCGTACCGACCGATGGTGGGTGGAGCCAGCGCTCGTGTTCGTGAGCATGTCTGTCTTCTTCGGCTGGCTCACGATCAGCATCTTCCTCGACCGCTGGGCATACGAGATCGGGCCTTACCTTTCACCCGTCTTCGAACCAAAGCTGTTCGGGTCCAACAGTTCCATTTTCATTTCCCCGGCAATGGTCGTATTGCTGGGTCCCGTGCCGTTCCGGGCGACCTGCTACTACTACCGCCGCGCGTATTACCGCTCGTACTTCCTCAGTCCCCCCTCCTGCGCAGTCGGGGACATCGGCAAAACCTACAAAGGCGAAGCACGGCTGCCGCTCATCCTCCAGAACCTGCACCGGCTGTTCATGTACAGCGCGCTGCTTTTCATCCCCATCCTTTGGTACGGCGCGCTGCATAGCTTCTACAACACGAAGGGCGAAGCCGAGGGCATCAGCCAGGGCTTCGGCATCGGACTTGGGTCCGTCCTCCTCGTTCTCAACGCGTTCCTCCTGATGATGTACACCTTCTCCTGCCATTCCCTGCGACATTTCGTCGGCGGCGGACTCGACTGCTTCAGCTGTACGAAATATACGCGGACGCGCAAAAAGCTCTGGGACTACGTTTCCATCTGGAACGCCCAGCATCGGACCTGGGCATGGTCGAGCCTGATTGGCATCGTCCTTGTCGATATCTACATCCGCCTGGTCGCGAATGAAGTGATCACCGACCCCAACACCTGGAAGGGGTTCTAAATGGCTGAGTTCGAAGAACACGACTACGACGTGATCGTAATTGGGGCGGGGGGAGCAGGCCTGCGCGCGGCGATCGAAGCCTCCGCATCGGGGGCGCGCACAGCGCTTATCTGCAAGTCGCTGTTGGGCAAGGCCCACACGGTGATGGCCGAAGGCGGCATCGCGGCGGCGCTCGGGAACGTCTATCCCGAGGACAACTGGCAGGTCCACTTCCGCGACACGATGCGCGGCGGCAAGATGCTAAACAACTGGCGCATGGCCCAGCTCCACGCCCAGGAAGCGCCCGCGCGTGTCCTCGAGCTGGAGAACTGGGGCGCGCTCTTCGACAGGACACAGGACGGGCGCATCCTCCAGCGCGACTTCGGCGGACATCGCTATGCCCGCCTCGCACACGTGGGAGACCGCACCGGCCTGGAGATGATCCGCACCCTTCAGCAGCACGCCGTCCACAACGGCATCGACGTGTATATGGAGTGCACGATCCAGCGCCTGCTGAAGGACGGTGACCGCATCGCCGGGGCCGTGGGGTATTGGCGCGAAAGCGGCAAGCTCGTCCTCTTCAATACCAAAGCCGTGGTGCTGGCGACGGGCGGCGTGGGCAAAGCGTTCCAGATCACCTCCAACTCATGGGAGTACACCGGCGACGGGCACTCCCTCGCCTATTCGGCGGGCGCGGACCTCATCGACATGGAGTGCGTCCAGTTCCACCCGACGGGCATGGTGTGGCCGCCGAGCGTGCGCGGCATCCTCGTCACCGAAGGTGTTCGCGGCGACGGTGGCACGCTGAAGAATTCGAACGATGAACAGTTCATGTTCAACTACATCACGCCCTACTTCGCGGCGGAAACCGCGGACAACATCGACGAAGCGGAGCGCTGGTACGACGACAAGCGGAACAACCGCCGCACGCCAAACCTGCTCCCCCGCGACGAAGTGGCGCGCGCCATCAACACCGAAGTGAAGGCGGGGCGCGGCAGCCCCCACGGCGGCGTCTTCTTGGATATCGCCAGCCGCCGCACGCCGGAGTACATCCGGCGCCGCCTGCCGAGCATGTATCACCAGTTCAAGCAGCTCGCGGACGTTGACATCACGGCGGTACCGATGGAAGTCGGCCCGACGATGCACTACATCATGGGTGGCATCCGCGTGGACGCCGATTCCGCCGCCTCGACCGTCCCCGGCCTGTACGCCGCGGGTGAATGCGCCGGTGGCATGCACGGCGCGAACCGCCTCGGCGGCAATTCGCTCTCCGACCTGCTGGTGTTCGGCCGCCGCGCCGGCATCAGCGCCGCGGAGTACGCACTCGGCCTGGGCACGGCGCCCAGCATCGCGCGAGGCGAAGCCAATGCCTCCGCCGACGAGATGCTGGGCTACTTCGACCGGCGCGACGGCGAGAACCCGTACACGATCCAGAAAGAGCTCCAGGACACGATGCATAGCCTCGTGGGCATCATCCGGACGAAGTCCGAACTGGACGAAGCCCGCTCAAAGGTGGCGGAATATGCCGGGCGCACAAAGAACGCGGGCGTGGAAGGCCACCGCCAGTACAACCCCGGCTGGCACCTGGCGATGGACCTCAAATCCATGCTCACCGTGTCGGAGGCGATCGCGCGGGCCGCGGAGATGCGCCAGGAGAGTCGTGGCGGCCACACCCGCGACGACTTCCCGGACCCGGATCCCGAGTGGGGCAAGGTGAACGTCGTGGTCCGCCAGGGCAGGGACGGCGACATGCAACTCGTGAAGGAACCGCTCCCCCAGATGCCCGCCGAACTCCAGGCACTGTTCGAGGAGGCGCACTGATGGCCAATTACACGATGCGCGTGTTTCGGGGCGAAGGCGGTGGCGGAGAGTACATCTCCTATCCCGTCGATGTCGATGAGGGTCAAGTCGTGCTCGACGTCATCCACACGATCCAGGCGACCGTGGCGCCGGACCTTGCCGTGCGCTGGAACTGCAAGGCGGGCAAGTGTGGCTCCTGCAGCGCCGAGGTGAACGGTAAGCCGCGCCTCATGTGCATGACGCGCATGAACCTGTTTGACCCGGCGGAGGGTCCGATCACGATCGCGCCCATGAAGACTTTTCCGCTGATCAAGGACCTCGTTACCGACGTCTCGTTCAACTACGAAATCGCGAAGACGATCCCGGCATTCTCGCCGCGCCCGCCCGGCCCGGACGGCACGCACCGCATGATGCAGGAAGACATCGACCGCGGGCAGGAGTTCCGCAAGTGCATCGAATGCTTCCTCTGCCAGGACGTCTGCCACGTCATCCGCGACCACCCGGAGAATAAGCCGAACTTCGCGGGGCCGCGCTTCTTCGTACGCCTCGCGGAACTGGACATGCACCCGCTGGACACGGTCGATCGCCTCGAACTGGCGCGCAAGGATGCGGGCATCGGCTATTGCAACATCACCAAGTGCTGCACCGAAGTCTGCCCCGAAGACATCCACATCACCGACAACGCGATCATCCCGCTCAAGGAACGCGTTGCCGACCGCTACTACGACCCGCTGCGCTGGATCGGTCGCAAACTCAAGGGCAAGTAGCTTGCGCACGCCGTTCGAAACGACGCCGCGCGCGTAGGCAAGCGGGTCAGTGCCAGGCAAGGATCCTTGAGTTGCGCTGCCGCTTTTGGGGGTCCCTCCAACCGTCGCTTCGCTTCGGCCACAACCGTGGGCAACCCGCGTCAAGCGTCTTTCACG
>DAOTTM010000138.1:0-2028 GCA_034437915.1 Dehalococcoidia bacterium
GATCGCGGGCGCCGGGAGGTTCGCCGAGCGCTGGGGCTTGGTGCGAAGCCCAACCCGCTTACATTACTGACGTGCGCGGCTCGGATTTTGCGGGATGGGGTTGCCGTGGCCCCCGGACACGGCGATCCGTGACTACGGCAGGGGCGGTATCTTCAGGACATCGCCGATGGCCAGCGTATCGAGGTCCACGAGTGTGTTCGCGGCGGCGAGGGCGGCGGTCGTGAGGCCGAACCGGTCGGCGATCTCGGAGAGTGTGTCGCCGGACTTGACCGTGTACTCCGTGGGGCGCGTGGGAGTTGGGCTGGCGGAGGGTGTGGCGGTCGCTATTGGGGCGCCGCTTGGGGTCGTCCTCGCCCCTGCTACCTGGTCCGCGGGTGTTTTCGTTGCCGAGGGCGCGTCATCTCCGCCGCACGACCATGCGGGAACCACGGCCAGCGCCGCCAGTATCGCGATCAAGAACCGCCGCGTCGTCATCACACGCTCCTTGTCGCGGAACCTACACTTCTCCCGTTGCTTTTGCAATAAACGAGAGCCGAGAGCCGAGAGCCGAGAGCCGAGAGCCGAGCTGGCACCTACCGTTGGTCGAACAACGTGCTCACCTCCGACGCTTCGACAAGCTCACGGTCAGCGCGAGCGGTTCTTGCCTGTCGCCCCGCTTATGGTTCGCGCAGCCTTCGAAGGGAACCCCAGCCCCTTCCTTATAAAGAGCTCCAAACGGACTACACGGAACTCAGCCAGGGCCTCGTCGATACCGTGCGCGACCTCGATGTCCTCATTCGCGCGGGCAGCACCGCCGCCGAGGACGCCCTCCAGCGTATGCGCGGGACGCTTGGCCCACGCGTCGCCCGCGATTTCGGGACGATGTTCATCGGCGCGGGTATGGCGGGTCGAGGATAGGCGGCGGTAGTCGGAGGGAGACGTGCATGGCGCCGGTTTCGGCGGTATCGTCCGCGGCATGAACGACGACGACGCCCGCAACCCGCGCACGATGCGCGAGCTTGCCCACGACGACCGGCCGCGGGAAAAGCTGCTGCGGCATGGGCCGGGCGTGCTCAGCGATACGGAGCTGATCGCGATCGTGCTCGGCTCCGGGATGCCAGGCGAAAACGTACTGGAGCTGTCGCGACGACTCCTGGATGAATCGATCGGCCTTGGTGGGCTCGTGCGCGCCGATGCAAAGAGCCTTCAGCGGACGAAGGGTCTTGGCCCCGCCAAGGCCGCGCAGATCGTGGCCGCCATCGAACTCGGCCGCCGCGTCGGACAACTGGACCCGGAGTCCCGCCCGCGCGTGCAGACGCCGGAAGAAGTGTTCGCTCTCCTTGGGCCGCGCGTTGCCGGGCTCGCCACGGAGCGGCTGTACGTGCTTTCGCTGGATACGCGGTCGCGGCTGCTGGGCTGCTCCATCGCCGTCGAAGGGTCCGTGAACTCGATCCCGGTGCGCAACGCGGAGGTGTTTCGGGAACCGGTCGTCCTGCGCGCCGTGTCCGTCATCCTCGCGCACAACCACCCTTCCGGCGATGCACGCCCCAGCCCCCAGGATGTGGCCACGACAAAGCGACTGGTCGAAGCCGGGCAATCCCTGGAAATCGAAGTCCAAGACCACATCATCATCGGCCAAAACACGTTCTTGAGCCTGAAGCGCGAAGGGTACGCCTTCAAGTAAGCCGCCAATCCTCAGCCGGCCAGCACGCGAAGGTAGTCCGAACGCAGCGGACGGACGTTGAAGTCGCGGATCGCCATGAGGATGAAGTCTTGCGCTGCGATTGGCCCGGTGGGCAAATGCGCGGCGCGGAGGTCGGGCCGGATCGTCCCGGCGCCCGAAAGGATGTGGAGGTGCGAACCTTCGAATGCCTGCTCACCGGGGTGGAAGTGGTAGGCGACGATCTCCTTTTCGTCGTCGTCGGAGATCGAGAACTCATAGCGGGTTACGAGCACCGTCCATGACAGTCGTTCCTGCTCTGACGCGACAATTCGGAACCGCTGCCCGATTTCAACTCTGAGATGCGAGTCGCTGGCGGATTGAACGCG
>DAOTTM010000139.1:0-25967 GCA_034437915.1 Dehalococcoidia bacterium
AAGGCGCGCCGAGCTCCCCGGCACCCCACGAAGCCCGCGATCGCGCAGCCTCCGGATAATCTCTTCGAAGTGTTCGGCGCCGTTCACCTCGAGGACAAGTTCCAGCAACGCCACGCCGATCGGCAAGCTCGCCGCCTCCCGGTTGTGTTCCACCTCGAGGATATTCCCACCCGCCTCCGCGACGACCGTCGCCACAAGGGCGAGCTCACCGGGCGTATCCGAGACTTCGATCGAAAGCTGCTGATACCGTCCCGCATCGGCCAGCCCCGCTCGCACGATGGACCCGAGCAGGTTGATATCGATGTTCCCGCCCGAAACGACGGCCACGGTGATCCCCTTCGGCCGGTAGGCTCCCGATTGCAACGCCGCCACCGCGAGTGCTCCCGCCCCTTCCGCGATAAGCTTCGACTTTTCGATGAGCATGACGATTGCCCGTGCGATCGCGTCATCACCCACGTGCATGACGTCGTCCACATACCGTTCGATCAGCGCGAAAGTGCGCTCGGAAGGGCCGGCGACGGCCACGCCATCGGCGATCGTACGCGAACTCGGCGCTTTCCGAACCTCGTGTGCTTCGAGCGACCGGCAGATCCCATCCATCGCCGCGGACTGTACGCCGATCACCCTGACCGATGGCTTGAGCGCCTTTACAGCCGTCGCGACCCCCGCGAGCAACCCGCCACCCCCGGCCGGCACCAGCACTTCTTCGACCCGCGGGCACTGCTCCAGGATCTCCAGCCCCACCGTGCCCTGGCCAGAGATCACTGCGTCGTCATCGAATGGGGGCACATACAGCAGTCCTTCACGTTGCGCCATCGCCAGGGCTTCCGTCCGCGCTTCTTCCAGCGAACTCCCGTGGAGCACGACGCGTGCCCCCAAATCCCGCGCCCCGGATACCTTCGCCAGCGGGGCCGTCACGGGCATTACCACCGTCACGGGGAGGCCGCGCGCTCGCCCCGCGAACGCGACCCCCTGCGCATGGTTGCCCGCGCTCGCCGCGATCAACCCGGCCCCCGAGGCGCCCGGCTCCATGCACGCCACGAAGTTCGTCGCCCCGCGAATCTTGAACGACCCCGTGCGCTGCATGTTCTCGCACTTCAAGAACACTGGCTGCCCACAGACCTCCTCCAGCCGTGTCGAAGGCCAGAGCGGCGTCAGTCGCGCGACTTGCCCTATCGCCTCGCGAGCCGCCCGGATCGATTCCAGAGAAACGCCGTCAACCATGTTTGGCCCCCTGTCACTCCGATACTTCGCTACCCAAGTACTCCGACACTCTCTCATCGCCAGACCTTCCGCCGCTGCCAACACGGCGGGCACACGCTTACGGGCCGGTCGATGCGTGTAAACCCGTCCTGGAACGGATACATTCGTTCGCTCAGATGGGCCGCACAGAAGTGGCCACGGCAGAGCGAACATTCAAATCCCGGGTGCGGGCCGCATTCCTCGATTCCGCACAGGCCAGCGGTGTTCCGCTGGCGCACGCGTTCGCGGTAGGCGATGTGCACGACCAGGTCGTCGTGCTTGGCCGCGCATTGCTTGCGCGCGCACACAGCCTCGTGCCCGCCAACAAAGTGGGTGTGTGCACCACAAAAGGCACGGCCACAGTATTGGCAGGATTCAGACGGCGAATTGTGGCACCGCGAAAACCTGCCGCCGACCCGGCATTCGGCAACCGCCATTCAAGACCTTCCCGCAGCCTGGTAGACGTGCGCACGTATCGTGGCAAGCGGCGGGTGACGCGTCAATCCAGCCAGAGACACGCGCCCGGCCCATCTCCCGTGACGAGCGCCATCACCGGCGTCCATGTGGGCAGCCGAAACACCCGCGCGAGGTCGTCGCCGTTCGAAACGACCGCGATGTAGTCACGCGATGGAGAAAGGCAAAGCCCGTCCGGCCGTGACCCTACCTTCTGCCGCCGGTCGATGCGGAACCGCGCGATATCCACCACGACGACTTCCGCGCTAGACCCGAGCGAAACGGCCACATGCGCGTCGTCCAGGGCGATCACGCGGACCGGTGAACCACCGAGTTTGACCGTCCCCACAAGCACAAGCTTGTCCTTCGTGAACACGCTCAGCGTGCCATCGCCCGCGTTCGCCGTCACCACATAGCCGCCAACGACGGCCACGCTCTCGGGAAGCTTGCCCGTGGCGGCTGTAGCGCCGCCGGCATGTTGAGCCGCAAGGCGGTTCGCCCGCGATGCCGTTACGTATGCCTCGGGACCGAAGGTCGCGATGGCGTGGGGCGTCTCGCCCGTTGTCCGGCGGCTTTCCTCAATCAGACCGTCCCGGTCGATGACGGCGACGGCGTTGGCCTTGTCGAGCGTAACCAGCAGCGATGAACCATCGGCGGCAATGCCATGCGGTTCGCCCGCAAGCGCAAGTGCCCGCAGCAGGCCCGGGGCGCGGGGGTCCACCTCGATCAGGCGGTCCAGCCGCCCGATCGTGGCGTAGACCCTTCCCTCCACCGCCACCATCTCGTGGGGTGGCCCGCCGACCTGCAACGTGCGCGTCCCCGTCGCCCCGCTCAGATCGACCAGTGTCAGCGATTCGCCGCGGAGGTTGGCGACCACGAGGAGGCCGCGGTCGGGTGGTGTCCGTACCTGCGCGCTCGTGCCTACGGCGCGCGATGCCAGGACGATGACGACCGCCATCAGCGGCAGCGCCATCATCGATATGATGCGGCCCATCTTCTCCGGGCTCGTCGGCTTCAAGAAGGGAAAGAGCTTCATCGACACCGAAAAGGGGAGTGGCCCGCCCAACGGCAGACCACTCCCCTCACCTTTCCAAACTAACGAATGATGTTGACCAGGTCCTGGAGCATCTGGTCGCTGGCGGTGATAACTCTCGACGACGACTGGAAGCCGCGTTGAGCGATGATGACGTTCGTAAACTGTTGCGCGAGGTCAACGTTCGATGTCTCAAGCGTGCCCGTGCTCACGGCCCCGCGGCCGTTCGTGTTGGGCTCGCCAATGATCGCGTCTCCAGAGTTCGCGCTCGGATTCCAGAGGTTCTGCCCAGCGCGCTGAAGGCCGCCGGGGTTGACGAAGCTGGCCAGCGCCAACTGCCCAATGATGCGGTTTGAACCGTTGGAATAGATGCCCGCGATTTCGCCCGAGGCGCCGACGGCGAAGCTGATGAGCGCGCCCGCTGGGAACCCGTCCTGGCTCTGAAGGTTGAGTTGGCTCTGCCCGGCGAACTGCGTGAAGCGCGAAATGTCGAAGTCGAAGGTCAACGGATCCGTGGCGCCATTGCCGAGGCTGGCGAGGCTGAAGTTCAAGATGCCGTTGTTCGATGTCGTCAGATCAATTTCCCCCGTCGAGAGGAACGTCACCTGGGTGATCGGCGTAAGTGTCGCCGGGTTGTTCAAGAGCGTGTCCGCATCGGAATCGTCGAAGTTGGCGACGACATCCCACGTGTTCGGCGAGGCGTTCTTGCGGAAATCCACACGTGTCGTATGTACATTTCCAAGGGAGTCATAAGCACTCACGGTCGTACTTACAACGCCAACCTCGGGCGGCCCCGCGCTATAGGTCGGGGTGCCCGCGTCAAGGTTGCCGGCCATCTGCATCTTCGTGGATGGTTGCGCGCTGATCCTCGTGCCGAAGGGGATATTGATCGCGCTCATTGGCGCTTGCGAATCCACCTGTTGGTTCGCATCCGCCGCCCAACCCATGACACGCAGCCCGTTCGTCGGGTTCACAAGGCCGCCATCGACACCGATGTCGAAAGCGCCGTCGCGTGTGTAGTAGCTGCGCGTGCCGTCGGAGACGACGAAGAAGCCCTCGCCCTGGATAGCGAAGTCCGTGAGTTTGCCGCTCGATTGAAGGCTGCCCTGCGACATGATTGTGTCGATCCCGCCCAGGTTCATGCCGAGGCCGATCTGGGCTGGGTTCGTGCCGCCGCGCCCGTTCTGGGGCGAACTCGCGCCCTTCACCGTCTGGCCGAGGATGTCCTGGAAGGTGACGCGGCTCGCCTTGTAGGCAATCGTGTTGACGTTCGCGATGTTGTTTCCCACGACGTCCATATAGGACATGTGGTTTCGCATTCCGGAAATGGCTGAGAAGAGTGCCCGCATCATGGTGGGTAACGATCCTTTCCCTGGCGCGGCGATGGCCACGCGTGCTGAAGTTGGATCGGGCTTCCGTCAAGCGGACCGGCCCGGAATTCCCATGGTTCGCCTCAGGCGATGACGACGCTATCGATATTGGTGAAGACTCGTCCCCCTTCCTGTTGCATCGCCGTCACGACCGTGCGCTGGCGAATATCCACGACGACCGCGAGGTCATCGAGCATCACGATGCTGTTGCGCGCGCCTTTTTCGGCGGCGCGAGAGATAGCTGAGTCGAGCCGCCCGAGCTGGGCGTCATTGAGTGCGAGGTCCCGGCGATCGACGCGTTTCTGGGCGTGGCGGCTGAGCTGGATGCCCTCCGCTGCCCGGTTGAGCACCGCCCCGAAGTCTGCGTCTCTTCCCGCCTGCTTCCGCCCGCCCCCCGTTGGGTGTGTGATCGGCTGCGCGGATAGTCCGACGCTATCGATTCGCGCCATCAGCGCACCTCCGCCACGGTGAACATGTCCACAACCTTGCCGTTCACCCAGAGCATGGGGATGCCATCCGGTCCGACAACGACCTTGTCCACGCGCCCGGTGACTTCCGTGCCCGCGTTCCGGGCATCCCCGGCCGCGGCGATCACACGTTCGTCGCGGTTCACCTGCTGCTTGAACTCCGAGTTCAGCTTCATGAACGGTTGGCCGTACTTTTCGCGGGCGACCTGGTCGCGCGCAATGGCGATGCCATCCACTGTTCGCCCGGTCACGGTCTTGCCGATCATGGCGGCCGCGCCGGAGAGCTCGTTCAGGCCCTGCAACACTTTCATGCCACTGGCCATCGACTTCATTTGGCTCAGCGCCTCGAATTGCGCCATCTGCGCCATGAAGTCGCTGTCCTTTTGCGGCTCGAGCGGGTTCTGGTTGCGCATCTGCGCGATGATCAGCTTCATGAAATCGACGGACCCGAGGTCTTGCGTCGCGGGCTTGGCGTTTGGCGAATACGTCGAGTTCTGGAGGGCCGTGGTGGGGTCGACACTGAATGTTGCCATTGCGTTTGCTCCCTAAACCCTGTAGCTCATGGCGCCGTCGGGGTTATAGGCGGCGCGCAGGCGGTTGTGGCGTTCGATCGGCTCGGGTGAGTCCAACCCAAGGATGGCCGCGAAGGCGTCCCCCGTTTCGCGGCGACGGCTTTCTTCCGCGTCTTGGTCGCCCGCCCACTGCCGCTGCCCGAGTCCGACGGATACGTCCGCGAGGCTGAGGCCGCGTTCGCCGAGCAGGCTCGTCAGATCGAGTGTGTGGTTGCGAAGGAGCGCCATCGCTTCGGGACGTTCCGCCCGGATTTCGATGCGCACCTGCGTCCCCGCCGTCTCGATATGAATCGAGACCTCACCCAGCTCCGCCGGGTCGAGACGAATGCGCGCCTCGCCGCCACCGCGTTCCGCCCGTTCGATGATCGCGCGCGAAACCTGGTGTACCGCTGGCGGCGGCTCGGGCGCCCGCACCGGAACCCCCGGCTCCTGGACCTCATCCCGGCTCTCCGCCCCTTCCATCTGAGCGGCTGCTCGCGGCATTCCGGGGATTGTTACGGCTTCGGATTCCTCCGCGCGAGATTGACCCGGGGCGAATGCGACAACCGGGGTCGTTCGTTGAATTGGAAGAGCGTTCCCGTCGGAGCGGACCACACCCTCGGCTGTCTCAGGTTCGTTGGTGGGCGGTTGTCCCGGGGGCTGGGTCTCCGACTCGTCTGTTTCGATTCCTCGTGCCCGGCGGAGGCCAGGAACCATCGCCTTCGAAACACCGCCGCTCTGTGCCGCGAACGTCACGGGTTGAGTCACGCCCTGTTCGGTGGGGATGGTCGTCGGTAGCGTCGGCGAACCGGTCGGCACTGGCGTCGCCGTGGGCTGCTCGCCGGGGACTTCAGCAAGGACGACCGGCGCTACGCTCTCGGTCGGCGGACTCGCGGGAGTGGTTTGGACGGTCGGGGACTGGATCGCGAAATCGGGAATGCGTAGCTCAGGTAGCGCTGTCCCGTTCTCTGACGGAACCATCGGCATTTCCGGGACCGGTGTGGGCGTCCAGGGGCTGATGTCTTCCTGTCGAGGGGTTTGGCCGGGAAGGCCCTGTTGCACCAAAGCCCGGGTGGCTGAGATGGCGACAGCGGGCCCAGCGGGGTCTCCCGGGCCAACACCCTGCGCCAGCCGTTCGTCCGTTCCGTTGCCCCCCGCTGATCCTGGAACACCCGCAAACGCTTTCGCCGGGAGCGTCGCGCCTGGCGGCGAAACCTCGGCTGCCTGGGCCCGGTGTCCGCTGCCGTCGCCCTTGTTCTGCGCGACTGGTGAAGACAGTCCGTCCACAAGGCCCGTTGAGGCGGACATTGGACGCGTAAGGTCGGCAATCGGCGCCAGGACCAGCGCCGCAACGAGGCTGAGCGCGGTCGCGTCCGTTGCCGCGCGCCTCGGCTCCCTATCGCTGCTGGGCAACGAGTCCTCGGTCGCTCCGTCATCGCCCGCGTCCGCCATCGACCGCGCGCCCAGGCCCAACAGGGTTTCGAGGGGAGCGTTGGCCCCGCCCGTCAGCGCGGCAAGGAGTGCAGCGAAGGGTTGTTCCGAAACGGCTTCCGCTGCCGCCGGGCCGGCAATTGCCGGAGTAACCAACACCGGTTCCATCGTCGCCGAGGGGATTACGAGTCCCATTAGATTTGCATCCTGAAGACTTCCTGGTAGGCCTCCACGGCCTTGTTGCGGACGGTGGTGGCGAGGTTCATGGTCAGACTCTCGGCTTCGAGCGCGAGCATCACTTCCGAAATGTCCACATCCTGTCCCGTCGCCATCGCGTTCACCTTTTGGTTCGCCGTATCGCTGACCGATTGGAGCTGGCTGATTGCCTTGCCCAAGAGGTCCGCGAAACCCGCAGCCGGTTTGGCTGCCGTGGTCCCAGTTTGGAGCGCCATCGCCGCGCCCTGAATGCGTCCTATCTCCATATCAGCGCCTTCCTTCCGTGTAGTTATGTGTGAAGTTCCCGCTGGCCAAAGAATCCCCGCTAGCGGCTGCCGATATCCAGCGCCCGCAAAGCCATCTGTTTGACGGCGTTGAGCACCGTCACGTTCGCCTGGTACGAACGGTTCGCGGATGTCAGATCCGTCATCTCCGTCACGAGGTCAACGTTCGGCATCTCCACGAAGCCGTCGTCGGCCGCATCCGGGTGCGCCGGGTCGTAGACCTTGCGCGTCGGCGTGACCTCGTCAGTGGTCACCTGTGTAAGCACGACGCCGCGGTCCGATTGCCCCGTGAGATGCTGGGCGATCTGGGCGAAGGGCGCGGAAGCATCGCCCGCCGAAAATCGCACGATGTGGCGTCGATACGGCCCTTCGCCGTCCGGGCGCTTCGTCGTATCCATGTTCGCGACGTTCCCGCTGACCGTATCCATCCGTACGCGCTGGGCGGCCAGCCCCGAAGCCGTAGCCGCGATTGCCGAGAACAAACCCATGGCAAACCTCCTTGCGGCCTAGCCGCCCCGAATGACGTTGCGAATCGTTGAGAGCTTGGTGTTGAGGGCGCTGCTTGCGAGTTGATAGCGCAGCTGCGTCTCCGACAGCGTGACCATTTCGTCGTCGATGTTGACGTTGTTCGAATCCATTCGCGAAGAGTCGAGCAGCTGCGTGGCCTGCGTGCTCTGCCCACCCACGCGGCTCGATGCCGCGATATGGCGCGGGTCGGTGACGGCGAGTTTCGACTGTCCGTTCCCAACGGCGCGCCGCAACTCCGTCTCGAACGGCGCCTCCTTGCGGCGGTACCCTGGCGTATCGATGTTGGCAATGTTGTCGCTCACGGCCGCCTGGCGCCGCGAAAGCCCGCCCAGCCATCCGGTCAGCGTCCCAATCGTGGAATCCCCAAGACGGTTCATCTAGCTACGTTCCTCCTGGTGTTCTCGCTCGGGCGTCCAATCGCGCAGCGCCACTTCGTCGAGGGTAGCGCGGTCTGCACGTCCTTCCTGGCCCCGGTCTTCTTCGATTCGCTTTTCCAGGAGCGATTCCAGCGCCTTGCGGTCCCGGCGGCGGATGAGGAGCTGCTCGCGTTCGAAGACGACGGCGTTGTTGGAATGCACAAGGGCCGCCCGCGACGCCGCCATCTCGCGGTCCAATCGCTCCACATACGCACGGCCCAGGGCCAGGTCCGACGGCTCCACCGTTCCGCTCGACGGGGCGCCGATCGCGAACTGTGCCTCACGTCGCTCCCCGGTCGCGAATAGTGTCGCTTCGCGCGTGGCGTGTGCCCGCTGGGCGTCGCCCAGCTTGCCTTCCTGGAGGTGTTCCAATCGCTCACGATATGCCACCAAACGTTTCAGGCGGTCCGGCGTAAGACTCATCCGCGGCTCCTTCAATGACTTCCGGATTGCCTCCTCCGCACATCGCAACGAGTTGCAAGCTCGCCTGATCCAGGCCGGTAACTTCTTGCGACCGTTGCCGGAGGAACGCGTTCAATCGCGGGAGCAACTGGATCGCCGCGTCCACCGCGGTATCGCTCCCGTTCACGTACGCGCCGATGCTGATGAGGTCCCGTGCCTCCGCGTGCGCTGCCATCACCTCGCGCAGCGCCCGTGCCGCTTCTCGGTGGTCCGCCGAAACGACGCGCTCCATCAAGCGGGACACGCTGGCGAGGACATCGATCGGCGGGTAATGGCCTCCGTTCGCGAGCGAACGCCTCAATACGATGTGCCCGTCCAGCGTTGCTCGCGAGAGGTCCGCGATCGGTTCGTCCATGTCTTCGCCATCGACAAGGATTGTGTAGACCGCCGTGATGCTGCCCTTCGCCGATGGTCCCGCGCGCTCCATGAGATGGGGCAGCAGGCTGAAGACGGATGGCGGGTACCCTTTGGTCGTCGGCGGCTCGCCCGCCGCCAGTCCGAGCTCCCTCTGTGCCATCGCGACCCGCGTCAGGCTATCGAACAGCAACAACACGTCCAACCCGTCGTCACGAAATCCTTCGGCGATTGCGGTCGCCGTGTAGGCGGCGTTCAGCCGCATCGCCGCCGGGTTGTCGCCCGTCGAAGCGACGACCACGCACCTTTGGAGCGCCTCCGGCCCAAGGTCGCGTTCGATGAAGTCGCGTACTTCGCGGCCGCGTTCGCCGATAAGGGCGATGACCGTGATATCCGCCGCCGTCCCGCGCGCGAGCATCCCCAGGAGCGTGCTCTTGCCCACGCCCGAGCCTGCGAAGATCCCTACGCGTTGCCCGCGTCCCAACGTCAGGAAGCCATCGATGGCCCGCACGCCGCACGACAAAGGCGACATAATGGGCGCCCGATCAAGGGGAGACGGCGGTTCGGCGTGGCTGGCAATCTGACGCACCCCGTACAACGGCCTCCCACCATCGATTGGCCGCCCCAGGCCATCGAGCACCCTCCCAGCAAGGCTGGACCCCGTCGGCGCGGAAGTGTGCATGCCCGCGGCCACCACGCGCCCGCCAATTGCAACGGCGCCGCGGTCCAACAACGAAAGCTGCGCGTTCCCGCCGCTCGCCCGCGTACAAATCGCGGCGACGTTTCGTCCGCCCATGTCGGAAACGAAGGCCAGTTCGTGGGGGCGAAGGTTTACGCCGCCCACATCGAGCACTTCGCCCGTGACGCGCATCACGGTGCCGTCGCGCCGAAAAATGTCGGCACTGGCGGCTGCTTCGAGGACGGCGTCGAGTGCAGCGGTCGTCATGCCAGTGCTCCTCCCGCCGCGCGCATGAGTGCCGCGTCCATCATCGAGAGGCGCGCATCGAGCGTGGCGTCGAGCGTCCCGTGTCGCAGGTCTACGATGCATCCCCCTATCGCGACACTTTCGTCGGGCCGGGCGTATGCGGCCGCGTCAATCAACGCGGCCTGGACTGCCGGGACAACCGCGGGATTGACCCGCAGGGAGACGACCGCCTGGCCCGATGCGGCGCGCAGTGCTTCTTCGCAAATGTGGACCGTCCGTTCCGCGTCGGCCGCATAGTATTCGGCCGTGATTCGCCGCACGGCGAGGCCCGTTGCGGTCGCCACAACCTGGGCCGCCTGCGCCGCCAGGCTGTCGCGAATCGCCTTGCCATCCGAAGCCGCGACGCGGACCACTGCCAGCAGCCGCTCCACCTCGTCGGCGGCTTCCCGGTGGCCAGCCTCGTACCCCGCGCTCTGTGCCGCCGACCGTACCGAATCGATAGCAGCGTTGGCCTCCGTGCGCATCCGTTCCGCCTGCTCTTCCGCTTCTCGAACGATTCGCCCCGCCCGCGCTTCGGCGGCCGCCACCACTTCCGCCGCCGTTGCCATGGCGGCGTGCGCGGGAAACTCCAGTAGCCTCGATTCGCCGAGGACGAAGATGTCCTCCGGCTCCGGCGCGTTTCGGAACAGCCGGCCTGTGCGCCTAGCCGACGAGCTCATCATCGCCGCCTCTCGCTATCACGATCTCTTCCGCTTCATCGAGCCGTCGAATCACTTCCACGACTCGTGATTGCGCTTCTTCCACCTGCCGCAACCGGACGGGACCAGACGCCTCCATGTCTTCCTTGAGCATCGCCGAAGCGCGGCTCGACATGTTCCGCAGGATGGCGTTCTTCACGTTGTCCGGGGTCGCCTTCAGTGCCAGCGAAAGGTCCCGCACCTCTACTTCTCGCATGATTCGCTGGATCGAGCGGTCATCCAGCGTGCCGATGTTCTCGAATACGAACATGCGCTTCTTGATCTGCTCCGCAAGCTCCGGCTCGTTGTCTTCCAACGCCTCGATGATCGTCTTCTCCGTCATGCGGCTGGACTTCTTGAGCAGGTTCACGAGCACGTCCAGCCCGCCCACGCTCTGGCTCTCCCGAGTCGGTTGGAGCACCGCCGAGAGCTTTCGCCGCAAGACCGCCTCGACTTCGTTTACGGTGTCCGGGTTGGCGCGCTCCATCGTCGCGATGCGCATCGCTACATCAGAGGACATCTCCGGGTCCAGCGCCGAAAGCACCTGCGCCGCTTTCTCTGGCTGTAGGAACGAAGTCAGCAATGCGATCGTTTGGGGGTGTTCGTTGCCCAGGAAGTTCACGAGCTGCTGAACGTTCAGGTGCCGCAGGAACCCGAACGGCACCGTCGGCGATGTCGCCGAAAGGCGGTCGATGATTTGCGTCGCCTTGTCTTCTCCCAACGCCAGGCGAAGGAGCTCTTCGGCGTAATCGAGCCCGCCCAACGAAATCACGTTGTTCGCGACGGCAGCTTCCTGGAACTCGCCGAGGACGGCGCGGCGCTGGTCCGCCTGTAGCTCGCCCATCGCCGAGATCTCCCACGTCAGGCGTTCGATATCTTCGTCGCTCATGTGTCGCAGGACTTCGGCTGAACGCTCCTTGCCCAGCGTGATCAGGAGCGCAGCCGCCTTTCGCCTGCCCGTAAACTTGTCGATCGTCGTCGCCATGGCGGTTTAGTGTTCCTCTTCGCGCATCCACGTTTGGACGACCTCGGCGACGGCGCGTGGGTTCGCGCTCGCAAGCTGGAGCACGCGCTCTTCCTGGGGGTCGGAGGCCGCTTCAAGCGCGGGCAGCGCCGGAGCGCGTGGCAGTGCGAGCGCACCACCCGCCGACAGCGCCTGTAGCATCTGGCCAGACGGGAGAGCGAGCTGGCGCTTGCTCAACGAACGCAGGAGCAGCATCACCAGGACGAACGCCAGCACGACTGCCAGCAGGGGCAAGAGCAGCTTGAGGTACGAGAGATATTGCCCCAGCCCGTCGCCCGCGAGCGGTGCAAACGCCTCCTTCACGCTCGCATCGAAGGGCAGACGCGTCACGCTCAATGTGTCCCCGCGCACCTGGTCCAGCCCCACGCCTGCCGCGATCGCGCTCGTCAGGCTCGATTCCTGGGCGGCCGTGACGCTCTCATCCAGCACCACCGAGACGCTCAACCGGTCCACCGATCCCGGTGCTTTCACCGTCGTCGTCTGTGTGCGCGAGATCTCGTTGTTTGTCGTCGTCTCGCTGCGCGTATACGTGCTGTTGCCGTTCGCCGTAGTTGCCGCTCCGGGATTCGTCCCGCCGTTCGCGCCCGTGCCCGGTACCTGTCCGACGTTCACCCCCGTGCCGCTGAACGTCTCCGTGGACGTGACCGAGCTCCGCGGGACGGAGTTCGCGGCGGGCGAGTACTTGTCGTCCGTCGTCTTGATGTTGTCGAAATTCAGCCGCGCCCGCACGGTCACCGCGCTACGTCCCACGCCCACGATCTTCGTGAGCGTCGATTCCAGGTCGCGCTGGAGGGCGACCTCGTACTGGCGCTGCGTCTCCATCTGCGTCGAGGAGCCGCCGCCGAACGGGCTATCCTGCACCGCCCCGTCGTAGAGCACGTGTCCCGTCTCGTCCATGATCGTCACGCCGCCCGCGTGCATCCCTTCGACGGAGTTCGTGACGAGGTTCGTGATGCCCCGCACCTGGTCGTTGTTCAGGTGCGCGCCCGGCTTGAGCTGCAGCAGCACGCTCGCCGTCGCCTGGTTCTGGTCCTCTTTGAACAGCGCTTCCTTCGGCATCACGATGTGCACCCGGCTCGACCGCACGCCCTCCAGCGTGTTGATCGAACGCGACAGTTCTCCTTCGAGCCCTCGCCGGAAGTTCACGTTCTGGACGAAGTCCGTCGCGCCGAAGTTCGTCTTGTCGAAGATCTCGAGGCCGACCGCCCCACCCTTGGGTAGCCCCGCCTGCGCCAGCTTGATGCGCACCTCGGCCACCTTCGTCGAAGGTATAGCGACCTGCGAGCCGCCGCCGCGTATCTCGAAGGCGACGCCCTCCTTGCCGAGCTGGTCTGCGATCGCCGCGCTGTCTTCCGGCGCGAGGCCGCTATAGGCCACCACGAGGTTCGGCTTGGCGGACGCGATGAAAACGAAGTACATGACGACGATCGTCCCCGCGACGATCCCGGCGAGCGCCATCTGGCGCGCACGCGGCAACTCGTTCCACCGTTCGAGAACCTGACCAAGGGGCGAACCGGGACCCATGCACGCCTCCACACATCCTTCCCCGCGACAGCGCTCGGAAGGACCAACCAGATGCGCTCAGCGTAGGCACTCCCTGCCCACCCACGCAGTGGGCCTTCCCCGATTCCCGCCCGCGAACGCCGTGCCAGCCCCCGCGAAACCCCCGATCTTTCCCTCTGTTGGGGCGGCCCGTACCCGCCGTTCCGTAGCCCGACCGTCAGGGAGGGTTCACCCAGGCCACCAGTACGAGCGAGGCGTTGGCGACCATCACTGCGTCGCGGAGCGGCAAGCACGGAGACCAGCCCACGTTCACCATTCGGCGACCCAGGCGACGCCGTTGGCGTAGAACAGGTAGCAGCTCTCGCCGTGGATCAGGTTCTGTATCGCGTGAAATCCATCCGGGAAGCCGCGGTACCAGAAGTCCCAGTTCTGCGCGGGGTTGTTCCAGCGGAAGATCGAGGTCACCTGGAGGGCAGCCGGGCAACAATGGCCTGCGGCCCGTAGGTGCTCGAACCGGTCCAAAGCACGTCCTTGTACCCGACGACAGTGTAGAATCCCGCCCACGGATTCGGGGGCGGAACCTGAAAGAGTGTGCTGTTGGCCTGGGCGAGCATCACGGCCGCGGTGGTGGAATAGAAGAGGTAACGGACGCCGGGCTGGAGCCCGGAAGGTAGCGTGTTGAAATTGGCGGGATAACCGCGATACCAGAAGTTCCAGTTCTGTATCGTCTCGTTCCATTGGAAGACCGACGTGATCTCCTGGGGCAGGTACGAAAGGTTTGAGTTGGGGTAGACGGCGTTGCCCGTCCAGAGGACGCTATTGTTCCCGACGACGGTCATGTACTGCGAGTTCGACCACGCGACCTGTCCGCCGGCGCCGTCGCAAAATTCGTACGTGACGTAGATTGCCCCCGGGTCCGCTGGGACAGGTGGCCCGGGTGGCGTCGGGCGGTTGGGGTAAAGTTGGATTAGGACACCAACAACCCCCTTTCGGGACGACTGGGCTTCCTTTGAAAGAGGAAGGCTTCGGAGGTCGAGATTCGCGACCTGCAGCTCGAACACTTGGCCGCCCCCTTCCAACTGGTTGTACGTCCGGAACCAGCCGAAGTACGACGGAGGTACGAGGACAGAAAGCGGCGACGACGGGTCCGAAACTCGTATCCAGCCTGACCTGTCCACCTGGCGCGCGAGACGTGCAAGCCGCCCCGCGGGCGATCCCGCAGGTGTCGGCGTCTTCTCGGCAACCGGTGTGGGAACGGCTGCGCTGGCCGGGGTGTGTTGGGCCGTTGCTTCGATGTACGGACGCGCACTGACCGGGTACGGACTCGGGTAGGGGCTTATCTTCGCTTCAGGCGGCCGCGTGAACTCCGGCACGGGAGTGGCGATCGGCCCCGTTAGGAAGGGTGGAGGGGCGGTCGGTGTGGGCCCTTGAGCGGCAACAACCGCGCCGATCGCGCCGGCGGTTGCTAGCGCACCCGTGGCGATCAGTCCGCCGAGTGTTTGTTTGCGTATCGGATGGTCTCCTTGTGCGGCATACGGGATTTGAGAACCTGGCCCCGCACTTTTAACGCCGGGGCGGGGCCGAAAGTTCCTGCCGCCCTTCCACCGTAGACCCATCGAGAGCGTTTGCAATCCTTAGAAACTACGGGTTCTTCGCCTTGAATATCCGCACTGCCTCGTTTCGGGAGTGCACACCCATCCCCTTGTTGATATTCATGATGTGGTCATCGACGGTGCGCACGAAAGCACGAGGATCTCGGCGATCTCGCGGCTCGTATACCGCTGGGCGGCGAGGTCGAGCACCTCCCGCTGACGGGGAGTCAGTTCGAATTCGACCATGGCCCGTCCTCCGAACTCCCAGTGAACCCTCCGCAAGTTCCTGAGGACTCCTTCGAGGTTACCAGCGGTGTCAAACTGGCCGCCGCGACCGCCAGCGCTCGCCGTGAACCTTCCCTTCCGTAGCGCCGCCGCCCCCTTCCAGCTCCCCGCGCACCACCCTACGCTAGCCCCATGAACTCCTCGCCCGTCCTCGCCGTGCACACACCCCCGCACACATGCGTCGCACCGCGAACAACGTGCGTTCCCGTGCGTTCCCCGTGTGAATTTTTTTCGCACACATCACACGCGCACGCGCCGCACACGCCGCCCTCCTCTCCCCAACTCCGCCGTTTCCTCCGCCTCTCCGCGCCTCCGCGTGAACCCGGACCCCCTCCTTGTTTACGCGCCGCCCGTATTCCGATATTGTTCGTTCGCACAACACAACATTAGAGGAGGTGCTGGAAACTTTGGCTGATGCAAAGGAATCACTGATCACCGACGCCATGCGCGCGGAGATCGGCAAGGAATCGTCCGAATGGACCTGCGAAGTGGATAAGCTGGCGGTGCGCATGTTCGCCCGCTCCGTGGGCCACCAGGACCCGGTCTACTACGACGAGGCGGCCGCGAAGGCGGCGGGCTATCGCAGCCTGCCCTGCCCTCCCGGCTACCTCGGCACATCCGTCTTCAACCCCGCGACGAGCGACTCAACCTTTGGCGGTCGCCGTGGCGAAGGCCCTGGCCCCCAGCCGAGCCGTCCGCTCACCCGTATCCTCAACGGCGGCACCGACATCGAGTACATGGACGACATCTGCGCCGGCGATGTCCTCACCGCGAAGTCCCACCTTGCCCAGCTCGAAGAGCGCACCGGGAGCATCGGCGACATGCTGATTTCCACCAACAAGACCGTCTACACCAACCAGAACGGCAAGGTCGTCGCAATCTCGACCGGCACCGGCATCCGCTACTAAGGAATAGGAGGCAACCATGGCAGTCAAATGGGATGAGGTCAGCGAAGGGATGGAACTCCCCACGCTGAAAAAGAACTGCAGCACCCAGCAGCTCGTGCAGTGGGCCGCCGGTTCCGGCGACTTCTACCAGATTCACTACGATAAGGACTTCGCGATGGGCACCGGCCTGTCCAACATCATTGTCCATGGCGCGCTCAAGAACGCCTTCCTCGGCCAGCTCGTCCACGACTGGATCGGCAACCAAGGCCGCATCAAGAAGTACGGCTGTAGCTATCGCGGTATGGACTACCCGAACGAGGACATCATCTGCAAGGGCATCGTCCGCAAAAAGTACCAGGAGGGCGCCGAAAAGCTCGTCGACCTCGAAGTCTGGACGGAGAACCCCAAGGGCCAGAAGACGACGCCCGGCACCGCCACCGTCGTCCTCAACTGAACGATTCGTCCCACCGCTAACCAACACCAGGGGCACGGCGTCGTTTACCGCGACCCGTGCCCTTCGTATGTCACCGATGAGCTCCCCTCTCCCGCGAGGCACGAGTCGGGAGAAAGGTTGGGGGTGAGGGCGGGATGCCAGGCAACAAACCCACTTGCCCCAATTCGATCGCACTCAGAACTCAGAACTCAGAACTTTAGAACTCAGAACTCTCAAGGAGGAGAACTCCCCATGGCAAACCTGCTCGAAGGCAAAGTGATCGCCCTCACCGGCGCGGGCCGCGGCATCGGCCGCGAATGTGCCCTGCTGGCGGCGTCCGAAGGCGCCCGCATCGTCGTCAACGACCCCGGCGTCAATCCCGATGGCTCCGGCCACGACGATTCTCCCGCCGCCCAGGTCGCGGACGAAATCAAGAAGGCCGGCGGCCAGGCCGTCGCCAATTTCGCCGACGTCTCGACGATGGAAGGCGGCGAAAGCGTCATCAAGTCCGCCCTCGATACCTATGGCCGAATCGATGGCCTCATCAACCTCGCCGCCATCCTCCGCGACCGCATGGTCTTCAACCTCACGGAACAGGAGTGGGACGACGTCATACGCGTTGACCTCAAGGGCCATTTCACGACGATCAAGCCCGCCTCCATCGTCATGCGCCAGCAGCGCTATGGCCGCATCGTGAACTACAGCTCGGTCTCCGGGCTCGGGGGCAACTCCGGCCAGGCGAACTACGGCGCCGCGAAGGCTGGCGTAGCCGGGCTCACCCGTGTTGTCGCTCGCGACCTTGGCCGCTATGGCGTGACCTGCAACTGCATCGCCCCGGGCGCTTCCACCCGCCTCACCGCGACGGTCCCGGCTGCATCGCGTGAACTTCGCGCCGCCCGCGGCATCGCCGGCGGTGGTGGCGCTGCCCCTGCGGCCGCTCCCCAGGCAGCCGCCGACGCCATGCGCGGCCCGGATATGGTTGCGCCCATGACCGTCTACCTGTTGCTCAATGAAGCCTGGAACATCAACGGGCGCATCTTCCAGGTCGCTGGCGGCCACGTGGGCCTGCTCCAGGACATGTATCCGCCCTTCAAGAACATCTACAAGCACGGCCGCTGGACCCTCGACGAACTCCGTCAGCTCGTGCCCTCGCAGCTCATGGCCGGCGTCCAGAATCCCGCCCCGCCCGCCGAAGACCTCGCCATTCCCGGCCGCAACGCCTGAATCAGTGTTGGCCCGGGTACCAGGGAGTCCCGCCGAAGACCGGTGGGGCTTCGTGTGCCTGGGAATGGTCGTCGAATCCAACCAGTGGGACGCGCGAGACTCCCACTGGTTGGCCGGCGACAAGCCGCACGAGGTTCACTGTCTTCGCCAGGTCCGGGCTGCCGGAATAGTGCGCGACGCGCGGTCCTTCGCCCGCGGCCAGGTTGCGGTCCCAGTGCCCGAGCGCGATATAGTCCGCATCGACCGCCGCGATCTCTTCGTTGCGGATGAGCCACGAGCGATGGGAGTCGTTCTCCGTCTCCAGCCAGTGCCCGTGGGCGATCGCCACCTGGAGCGCATGCCGCCGACTCACCGGGTCTCGCAGCGGCGACATATCGACGTGGTCCATGTGCGGCCGCCCCCAGAGGCCCAGCCCGAGCTCCGGGAAATTCACCAGTTCATCGACGCTCACGCCGATGACAGTGACGTTGTCCGGGTCCGCGATGCCGCCCCGCCGATAGACCGAGTCTGGCACGAGGCAGTCGTGGTTGCCCGGCAGAATGACCACGCGAAGGCCCGAGTCCGAGAGAATCCGCGCAGCCGCATCGAGCACCGCCAACGGAATGCGGTTGTGGTCGAAGATATCGCCAGCGAGCACGAGAACGTCCGCCGCGTTCGCCGTCGCCGTCGCCAGGACTGTTTGCAAGACGCCGAGGTCCTTCGTCACAGACCCGATATGCAAGTCCGAACTGTGGGCGATGAGCACCGGGCCGTTGGCTACCGTGTGCTTCCCGTTGTGTTGGTCCATAACCCTCTCGGTTCCGTGCGCGCTGAACGCGAACGCCGCTCATCCGCGACTCTACCAGCCGCGGCTCCACCGGCCCAATCTCGCCCCCGAATCGCGCCACATGCGCATTGCCCCGCTGGCCTTCGTGCTCAAGAATTGAAGGCCATGACTGAACGCTTCGAGGTAGTCTTCCTCGGCACTGGCAGCCCTCTGCCCAGCGCGGACCGCTGCGGCGCCGGCCAGGTGGTGATCGCCGGCGAAACACATGTCCTCGTCGATTGTGGCTGGGGCGCCGCGCGTAGGCTCGTCCCTTCCGGCGTGCGCCCCAACGTGATCGATGTTGCCCTCTTCACGCACATGCACACCGACCATATGACGGACGTGCCCGACTTCCTCTTCCAGCGCTGGACGGGCGGAGCCACGGCTCCCCTGCGCGCCTTTGGACCCGACGGCACGCAGGAGATGATCGACGGCTTCCTCCTCGCCATGCGCCGCGACATCGGCTTTCGCCAGGCGCACCACGGCGACAAGCTTCACCCGGACGGTATCAAAGTCGAAGTCACCGAAGTCCCCGCTTCGAAGGATCCGCGGCGCTTCCTCGATATCGGGGGCCTCGCTTTCGAGAGTTTCGAAGTCGATCACTTCCCAGTGGTCCCGGCCTTCGGCTTCCGCATGAAATTCGACGGCCGCACGGTCGTTCTCTCCGGCGATACGTCGCTCTGCGATTCACTCGCCGCCGCTTCCCAGGGCGCCGACATGCTCGTCTGCGAGGCCATGAACGTCCAGATGATGACTCAGCTGATTGCCATGCTTCGCGCCGGCGGCCGCGAACGCGAGGCGTCGCTCATGAGCGACGTACCGTCATACCACATCGGTACGCTTGAGATTGCGCAGCTGGCCAGGGACGCGGGCATCGGCGAAGTCGTCCTTTCGCACATCATCCCGCCGATCCCGAACGACGCCGCGCGCGAGGGCGAGTACATCGCAGGGATGAGCGACCTTTATCCAGGCGCGGTCCGCGTGGCTCGTGATATGCAACGCATACCCATCGTGAAGCGTTCAGCCTGACCTTGCCGACCGGCTCAAGGAGACCCATGGAAGTTCAATCGTTCGTCGATTCCCTCCGCAACCGCATCCGCGCCATGAACACCCTCTGGGAACGCGCCGTAGGTGACCTCACGCTCGAACAGATGAACCATCATGAGCGCGAAGGCGTCCTCCCGATGGCGTTCAGCTTCAGCCACTACATCCGCGCTCAGGACCAGTCGATCAGTGGTCCGTTCCTGCGCGAATCGCCTCTTTGGCTGAGCGGAGGCTGGGCGGAGAAGGTGGGCGTCTCCGTCGATGCCTTCGGGCGCGAGGAGACGATCGACGAGATGCAACACCTGCGCTTCGCCGACATCGACGCGTGGAAGACGTACCAGTCGTCGGTCCTTGAACGTACTGCCGCAGTACTGACCACGATCGACGCCGACGTCCTCGGCGAAGTCCTCATGCCGAAGCTCCCGCCGAACATGCAGAACATCTTCTGTGCCATCGTCATTGGGCGCGACGCTCCTTTGCGAAAGCTCGAAGTCCTTGAGTGCTTCATCTACCAGCATGGCCTCCGCCATATGGGCGAAATCGAACACGGCCGCGCCCTTGTCGGCCTCCAGGGAATGACGAGCTAAATCGGCCACCAGAGCAGCGCCACCGGCACGCCCACCCACTCCCTTTGGCGCCGAGAACCGGAAGCACGCGCAGCGCTATACTCGAAGTTGATTGGCGCCCTTTCGGCGCCACCGCGCGGCTGTAGCTCAGTGGATTAGAGCATCTGTCTTCGGAACAGAGGGTCGGGGGTTCGAATCCCTCCAGCCGTACCAAATCCCCCTCGCCTGAACTCGCGACTCGACAATAATTCGCAATTGTTCAGGCTCCTGCCACGACACTCTGAGTCGCAACGGACACTCTGACCGGAACGTGTCGGGCTCCGGACCCAGGTTCCAGGGCATGGACAGATGGTCACACCCTGTCCAGTGATCAACCTCGATCAACCCCCGGTCAGGCGTCGGTCAATCACACATCAGCCGCGGTCAACGATCTTGGCGTGGCTCCTTGGAGAGGATTGACCATGGCCAACATGCTGAATCAACAACCCCGCTGGGAATCGATCGATAAGTCCGAGGTCCCGGTCCGTACGGCGATGGAGGAATATCTCGTCGCGTGTCGCACCGAAGGGAAAACGGTGAAGACCCTGTCTGACTACTGACAGAAGCTGACCCGCTTCGTGGAGTGGCACGATGGCGAACTTGGCGGGTTTACGCTCGCGAAGGCGAGAGCCTTCGTTGCCCATCTCCAAGAAACGCCGAAATGGTCAACTCACACCACAATTCAAACGAGCTCGCAGATGTTATCCGCGCAAACGGTCGCTGGGCATGTCCGTGCCTTGAAAGGACTGTCAACATGGCTCCACGAAGAGGAATACACTGGCGACAACGTCCTAGCCTCCTGGCGAAGCCCAAGGTGCCGTCCCGCGTTGTCGAAGTGCTCGCCGACGACGAGGTCAAGAAGCTTCTTCAGTCCCTCGACGCGAACACAGGTGTGGGAGCGCGAGACCTCGCCATCCTGACCATCTTCCTCGACAGTGGGCTCCGGTTGAGCGAACTCGTTCGTCTACGCGTCCAGGACATTCACCTGCAGCAAGGTTGGCTCAAGATGTACGGGAAGGACGACAAAGAGCGGATTGTGCCCTTCGGCGTAATGGCGACAAAGGTCTTGAGTCGATATGTGACATTGTTCCGCCCGCAGGACCTTGAGACCGAGTCCTTCTTCGTGAACATCGACGGCGGGCCTATCACCCAGAACACCATCAAGATGCTCTTTGTCAGATTGCAGCAGCGTTCCGGCGTCGAGCGGTTACACCCCCACCTGATGCGACACACCTTCGCAACGAACTATCTGATGTCGGGCGGCGATGTGTTTTCGCTGCAGTCGATCCTCGGCCACACGACCTTCGAGATGACGAGACGCTACGTGACTCTGGCGAGCTTGCACGTCGCCATCCAGCATCGGCGGTTCTCACCCATGGACCGCACGGATTCGGGTGGCGACACAGTTCCGGGATACCAGACAGCCGCCGGGCGGTGCTAAGCCGGGGCGGGGGACGGCGAGCGTCCTGACGGTGGTCGAGGAGGGCCTTGTCAGCACTTTTTTGGTGGGATGGAGTGAGCCACTCAGGCTGGCTGCTCGGCGTCACCACGGTTTGGTCCAAATAGGAAGCGTCCAAATCCGGAGTCGGCCCGCGTCGCCCAAACGCGAAGCATCCTGGCCTGAATATCACGAAACTGCTCCAATGTCGCTGGCGATCGCCAGACCATGCAGATACCGTGCCGAGTTAAGACTACCCCGACTGCCAAAGCGGGGAATTCGACTTCATGCTCGTATTCGATCCAGATCGGAACGTTGTATGCCGCGAATCGACCCTCGGAGTACTCCGCGAATTGCGCCGAAAGTGATTCGTAGGTGGGATGAATTTCCGCGTCATAGCCATCCTCGTATCGATAGACGAATTTCGTGTTGGCTCTTTCTTGATGTTCATCGAGGAAGTCCTGTCCGTCGAATTCCTTCATGGTATTAATTCGCAATTATATCACGTTCGATCATTCACTTCATCACCTATCACCTTTGACGCCCAACTCGCTAGTGCACGGTCAAGGAACCGCGCCTTGAAAGGGCTGTCCGGCCCGTTCCATGGCGTCACGTTGAGTCCCCGCGAGTCTCGTGTCGAACCTGCAGATTCAGTCTCCGTGCTGTCTGATGACCTGTTGTGACGGCGAATCACGCCGTGATTGGTCGCAAATTGGTCACAGACCCCCCAGGCGCCGTCGGGGCTCGCGTCCGTCCGGCGAATGTGGCCATGACTGCACTCCCCGGCGGACAACTCTTCCCAGGTCGGCGAGCATCCGCGCCCAGGTTTAGCCTTTGGTACGTTGGTTTCGCTCGAAGCAAGGACGGTACCTACATTTTGTGAACCCAGCAGACAAGTTGTCTGAGGTTACGTGAGGATCAAGGAACTTTGAAACGTCTTGCTTCGGCTTGAGCCCGATTCCGGCCGAGTGGTCATCGACAACGCTGAAGATCCCCGGGACGACCGCCGATCTCCTCCAGCGCGCGTGGTCCTTCGCGGCAACGACATCCACGCTACGATCTTGCTGTCAGCCAAAACCAGGGCTCTCCGCGCAACCTACCTCGCTGGCGTGATCCGCAGCCTGCGCACCGTTAGGTCGGGCCTGCTTCTCAACCCTGCTACGACGGAAGAGTTCGAACTCCTGGGAGGCCCCTGGGAGGCCAGTCAAAGTCGGCGCAGGGCGCGGGTAAGTTTGCGAGGGTTCGGCCAAGCATGCTGTCCAGATCGGGTCCGTTGGCGGGGTTGTTGCAGCGAACTCATAGATAGTTCAGGCTATGGCGACCAGAACGGGAACACTTTCACGAGCGCCTTCAAGGAACGACAGCGCACGCGGACATCACACCGCCATCTATTGGCCGGCGGACCCCATTTCCCCAGGAAGCGAAAACTGAAAGCCTGACCGCGTCGCCGGATTGCGGCCGTTGCTGAGCGTTCGTCCAATCGTAGGTACACGATATCGCCGCTGGCGAAATACAGCAAAATACCATTCATTTGAACTTGTCAGGCCCACACAGCTGTCGCCCCTAAAGATGGTTAGAAAGAACACGTACTCGAAGGGTAAGGCCGGGGCAGCACGCCAAGACCCCGTTATTCCGTTATGCGCGACAGTGATGCCGACGTCGGACGGGGGGCCGGGTATCGGAGTCGGGGCTGGCGGACCGAGTGTTGGAGTTGGCGGCACGGCTGTCCGAGCCGGCCCAACGGTTGGTGTCGGAGTCGGCGGGAAGGCCGTCGTCGTGGCCGTATCGGTGGGCGTGGCGCTTAGGCTTGGAGTCGACGTTGCGGTGCTGGTGGGCGTGGCCGTTGGGCTTAGAGGGGACGTCCCCGTGCTGGCGGGCGACGAAGTGGCGGATGGCCTCGGAGTAGTGGTCGGGCAATACTCATGGCGTGTGGCGCGGTTGCCATCCGGGCAAGAGAATGCGGGAGGCGGGAGGCGCTGCACCACTTGACATCGCAAGTGCTGCGGCGGCCACAAGCGCAAGGGCGGCTATGCCGCCAGCGCCAAGCGCGACCAGGAGTAGCCCGCGAGGCCGCCGCGGAGCATCCAGCACCGTGGTCTCGACACCAGCGAAGGCGCCGACGAGGACACTGATGTTGTCGCGACCACCGGCAGCGTTCGCCGCAGCGACCAGCCGGGCTGGCAAATCATCGATCGCTTCGCTCCTGACCATCGCAGCGATTGCGTCGTCGGTGAGCATGGTGTGGAGGCCGTCCGAGCATAGGAGTAGGCGCTCGGCGGGTTGGAGTACAAGTGGCGGGGACACGGCGGGAGTGATGTGTGCTTCGGGACCGATCGCCGCCGTGAGGACGTTCTTGCCCTGGGCGCGGTCTGCTTCCCCCTGGGTCATTTTCCCCGCATCTACCCGCACCTGGGCCACCGAGTGATCGTGAGTGATTCGGTCGATGCGGTCGCCGGAGATGAGGTAGGCGCGCGAATCGCCGACGATGGCGAGCCATGTGTTCCCCGAAGGTGCATGGACGAGCGCCGCGACGAGGGTGGTGCCCATGTCACGGCCCTGGGTGTGAACGCGCTCGTTCGAGAGGACGAAACCCCGCCGAAGCGCTTCCGAGGGGTCCGTCCAGTCCTCAAACGTCAGGTATTCGAGCAGCGTCCCGACCGCCAGCTTGCTGGCGACCTCCCCCGCTTGGTGTCCGCCGCCCATGCCGTCGGCCACGATCCAGGCTTCGTATTCGGCGTGCGGCGCGGGCAGACTCCGGGCAGCGACGAAGTCCTCGTTGTGCGGGCGGAGCATTCCGCGGTCGGTCAGTTTCGTGGCGATCAGATTCGTCATCGTGCACGGTGCCGTAGGCGCCGCTGTTTCCGGGAAGACGACCTCGTCGTTCTCAGATTCATCGTCGGTCACTAGGCCCGTCATCATGGCCGAACTCAAGATTTCGCTGTTCAACAAGTCTGACGCCGGGCTCGTCTTGTCCGCGACTCTCGCTCGCCCAAGTTCGTAGCCGTGAGCAGACGCAAGGCTTTCAAGGCTACTGGCGTCGAGAATCCGCCGTTTCTTCGCATCGTTGGCCACGAGTGGTGCCACCAGTTGGCGCGCGACTGCCCTTGGCTCCGTTGTTTGAGTGGGAGGCAGACCCGGTCTAGCGAGGAACACCCCGCCATCCTCGTGAATCGTAGCCCGTCCGGATTCTATCGCAATCGATATCGAAGACTGCTCCGCCGCGGAGATGAGGGCCGCCAACCCTCCGGCAGCCCGCGCCACGGCCTCGTCAGAAAGAGTGGTCGCCGCGTGCAGGCTACCGGGCCCGGCGCGCGCGACCCAGAACTGGAACTCGCCATCCGGTTCTCGCGGCCACGCCTCGCCCGGCCGAAGCATCAAACGATTCGTCTCATACAGCCGCTCTGCGCCGAGTTCGGCCAGCCGGGGATTGGCGTAGACCGCCTTCCGCAGTTTTGCGCCAAGCCCGATATCGTCGGACGAGAAAACCTCCACGATGGACCCGCTCCCGTTTGCTCGTGGGCACACCACCATGCCCAGTGCTGGCCGGCTACCGCGGATTGGCGCACCCACGGCCCGAACTTCATCGGTTCGGGCGGGCGTTGTTGGGTGGTCGCCGGTTCGTTGTGCGTCGATTCGGCACGGCGCAGCATCTCGATGCAGACGCCGGCGTCGTGCGGCCGATGCGAAGGATCCTTTTCCAGGCACTGGCGGATCAGTTCCCCCAACGGCGCCGGTGCATCTGCTGGCAGCCGGGTCAGGTCGGGCTGTTCGCAAGATGTTGGCGATACGCGACAGTGCCGCGAAACGGTGGTTCCCCGACGAGGCAGTGGAACAGCAGCGTACCAAGGGAATAGAGGTCCGACTGGTGCGTCGGCTCGCCTTCCCACACTTCCGGAGCGGCATATGCAGTCGTAAGCGGAAGCTGCCCGGTGGAGGTCACGGTGGCGAAGCCCGAGATCTTCGCGATGCCGAAGTCTGTCACCTTTACGAAGCCATTGGCGTCCAGCATCACGTTGGCGGGCTTGATGTCGCGATGGATGATCCCGGTCCGCCCAAGGGCCTGCAGGGCATCCGCAACTCCGAGGCCGATGCGGATCGTTTCCGGAACCGAGATCGTGGATTGCCGGTTGAGCAGCCGGGAGAGGTCTTCTCCGTCGATGAACTCCATCACGACGAATGGAGTGGGCTCGACGCCGCCGTTAATCACAGCGACCACGTGGGGTGATCGCCGAGATGCCGTCGCCGCCAGCACCTCAACCTCGGCACGCATGCGGCGAGCGTCCCATGAGGCGAACGTGCCCGTCAGCAGCTTCAGTGCATCGATGAGCCCGTCCGGTTCCCGTCGCGCGCGCCAAACCTCGCCGAACCCGCCGCCGCCAACACGCACTTCAAGGACGTACACACCGATGCGATCGCCGGGATGAAAGTCGACGCTCAATTGTCACTCACCATTGCGCGCATGAGACGGAATCCTTGCTCAGACTCCCTTCTTGCGTGAGGAGGTTGACGACCTCGGCGAGGAAGAAGGAGTTGCCCTCCGTCTCCTCGAAGATCTTCTCCAGGACCGCGGGTCTCGGTTCAACGTGGGTGGTCTCGCGCACATAGGCATCGACCTCGGGGCGCGTCAACCCGCGCAGGACGATGCGCGCGAAACCCGG
>DAOTTM010000140.1:0-9826 GCA_034437915.1 Dehalococcoidia bacterium
GGCGTAGAGACGGAGGCCGTCGTCGCTGCTCTTCTCGGGGTGGAACTGGGTGGCAACGACGTTTTCCCTCGAGACGACGCTGGGGAAGGTGACCCCGTACGTCGTTTCGCCAAGCGCCAACGTCGGATCCGTCGGCTGCGGGAAGAAGCTGTGGACAAAGTAGAAGTAGCTGCCGCTGGCGATGCCTTCGACGACGGGGTGTTCGCGCACCCATTCAACCGTGTTCCAGCCCATGTGCGGAACCTTCAGCTCGCTCGCGGGGAAGCGGCGGATGACGCCGGGAAGCACACCGAGACACTCCTGGCCATCGCCCTCGTCGGAGGAATCGAAGAGCGCCTGGAGGCCCATGCACACGCCGAGGAACGGCCGCCCCGCCGCGATGTAGTCGCGCAAGGGACCGACGAGATTGGCGGCGATGAGGTTGGCCATCGTGTCCTGGGCCGCGCCCACGCCGGGCAGGACCACGCCCGCAGCGCGGTCGATATCGTTGGGGTCGGCGGAGACGATCGGCGACTGATCGACGTGGGCGACGGCGCGCGCCACGCTGCGAAGGTTGCCCGCCCCGTAATCGACGACGACGATAGTGTTTGTCACAGTCTGGCCAGTGTACCAGATATACTGACTCGACCAGTCGCCCGTCTGAGCGACCGACTTGCGTGACAAACGGAGCGTTGACGGTGGGACAAACGCCAAAGCAGAATCGAGTGCCTGAGCATCCCAGCGCTTGCTTCCGCGCGCGCTACGGACCGGGAGTTCGCTTCGCCAGGCTGGTCACAGCGCCCTCATCCCGTGGTGAGCGAGATTTTGACGCCCACCCGTATGACCCCGTTGTGAAAGGCGCTTTGCGATGAACCAGTACGATGCCCGCCTTCGCAGCGAAGAGTTGCGGTCGCAGTTGAACTACCACAACCAGCGCTATTACGTTCTCGATTCGCCTGAGGTGAGTGACGCCGGATACGACGCGTTGTTGAACGAGTTACGCGCAATTGAAGCGGAGTTCCCGGAACTGATTACCGCGGATTCGCCGACCCAACGCGTGGGCGCGGCACCGGCGGCGACGTTCGGTGTCGTCGAACACCGCAACCCCCTCCTGAGCCTCGCCAACGCGTTCTCCGAAGCAGACCTACAGGCCTGGCTGCGGCGGGCCTCGGAACGGTTGGAGCGCGACGACTTCGCCCTCACAAGCGAGCCGAAGATCGATGGCCTCGCGGTTTCCCTGGTCTACGAAGGTGGCAAGTTTGTGCAGGGGGCGACGCGCGGCGACGGGCGCCACGGCGAAAACATCACCGCGAACCTGCGAACGATTAAGTCGATCCCACTCGCGCTCACAGGACAGCCACCGGCACGTTTCGAAGTGCGCGGGGAGGTCTATATGACGAAAAGCGGATTTGAGGCGATGAACCTCGAACGCGCGGCGCGCGGCGAACCGGTGTACGCGAACCCACGCAATTCCGCCGCCGGTTCCGTCCGCCAGCTGGACCCGAAGGTGACCGCCGGGCGTCCGCTGGCGATCTTCGTGTATCAGCTCGGCTGGTGCGAAGGGAGCAGCCCGCGGGAGCACTTCGAGATCCTTGCCTGGCTGTCCGCCATGGGCTTTCGCACGAACCCGGATGCCGCCCTCCACCCGTCCTTGAGCGAGGCGCATGAGCGCATCGCCTGGTGGGGGAAGCAGCGCGAACGGCTGGACTACGATATCGACGGCGTTGTCCTCAAGATCAACGACACGCGCATGTGGGACCGCCTCGGCGCTGTCGGGCGCGAACCGCGCTGGGCGACGGCCTTCAAGTTCCCACCGCAGCAGGTCCACACGAAGCTGCGAAACATCGAAGTGAACATCGGCCGGACGGGTGTGCTGACGCCGTTCGCCATCCTCGAACCGGTCAACGTGGGCGGGGCGATGGTCGGCATGGCCACGCTGCACAACGAAGGCGACATCCGGCGCAAGGATATCCGCATCGGGGACACGGTGATCGTGCAGCGGGCAGGTGAGGTCATCCCGCAGGTGGTCGCGCCGGTGGTGAGCCTTCGCACCGGCGAGGAGCGCGAGTTCGTCATGCCGGAGCGCTGCCCCTCGTGCGAAACGCCACTCTCTCGCGATGAGGGCGAGGCGGCGCTGTATTGCCCGAACGCGGAGTGCCCGGCGCAGCAGGTGCGGCTGCTCGAACACTTCGCTTCACGCGGGGCCATGGACATCGAGGGGCTTGGCGAACGGATGGCCTCCGTGCTCTTCCAGGAAGGCCTCGTGAAGGGCGTCGCGGATATCTACCAGCTCACCGTGGAACAGTTGGCGGCGCTCGATCGGATGGGCGAAAAGAGCGCGACGAGGCTTGTCGAGGGGATCGCGGCCAGCCGAGCGCGACCGTTGCTCAATGTCATCTTCGCGCTGGGTATTCGTCACATCGGCTACGAGAACGCCCGCTTGTTGGCGGACCACTTTGGCGACCTCGAGGCGATGATCGATGCCCCCCTGGAAGCGCTCCAGGAGGTCGAAGGGATCGGCCCCGTGGTCGCTGCGAGTATCGTCGCCTGGGGCGGCCGCGAGGCGAACCGCGAGACCGTGGCACGCCTCGGCATGGCAGGTGTGCGCATGACCGAGGAGCGCGTCGAAAAGGCACCCGGTCCGCTGCTGGGTATGACATTCGTCGTCACCGGGAGGCTCGAAACGATGTCGCGGATGGAAGCCGAGGACCGCATTCGGGAAGCGGGCGGCAAGGTGGGGAGTGCCGTGGCAAAAGCGACAACCGCGCTGGTGGTTGGCGCCGATGGAGGCGCCAAGCTGGCGAAGGCGGAGAAGTTGGGCGTGCCACGGATGACGGAAGAGGAGTTCGTCGCGGCGCTGGGCGGGTCGAATCTGTACGACAGGACATTACCTGCTTAAGTAGATCGGCGGCGCTTTCATTAAGCACAAATTCGAGGGACTGTCGCGCTCACCGATCGATTCAGTATACTGGACATAGCGTTCGCAACAGGCGTGCCGCTGATAGCGAGACAGGTCCGCACTCTTGGCATTCTTCAATCCGCTCTCCAGCTTGTTTGGGTTCCTTTCGCACGATATTGCGATCGACCTCGGCACCGCCAACACGCTTGTCATGGTGCGCGGGCGTGGGATTGTGATCGACGAACCCTCCGTGGTCGCCATCGACCGCGGAACGAAAAAGATCCTCGCCATCGGCGCCGAGGCAAAGCGCATGGTGGGGCGCACGCCCGCCAATATCATCGCCGTTCGGCCCCTTCGAGACGGCGTCATCTCCGATTTTGAAGTGACGGAGAAGATGTTGAGTTATTTCATCCGGGCTGTACACGACCGCAATTTCCTCGCCCAGCCGCGCGTGGTGATTGGCATCCCGAGCGGGGTCACGGAGGTCGAAAAACGTGCCGTTCACGACGCCGCCCTCAATGCCGGCGCTCGTAGTTGTTATCTGATCGAAGAGCCCATGGCCGCCGCTATCGGCGCCGGTTTGCCGGTCATGGAGGCGGCGGGCTGCATGATCGTGGACATCGGCGGCGGCACGACGGAAGTGGCGATCGTCTCCCTTGGCGGCATGGTCGTGAGCACATCCATCCGCGTGGCCGGCGACGAGATGGACCAGGACATCATCGCCTACGCTCGCCAGGTGCATAACCTCCTCATCGGCGAGAGGACGGCCGAGGAGATCAAGAAGAACGCGGGTTCGGCGGCGCCTCTCGAACCCGAGGAAACTATCGAAATCCGCGGACGCGACCTTGCCACTGGGCTGCCCAAGGCTGTCGAGGTGAGCACGGTGGAGATTCGCGACGCCTTGGCCGGCTCGATCTCGGCGATCGTGGAAGCTGTGCGGTCATCGATCGAAGTGACGCCACCGGAACTCGTCAGTGATCTCATGGCGCACGGTATCGCCCTCGCTGGCGGCGGGGCGCTCCTCCGCGGCCTCGATCGGCGCCTGATGCAGGAGACGCGTTTCCCGGTGTACGTGGCGGAAGACCCGCTCCTTTGCGTGGTTCGCGGCGCGGGGGAAGTGCTGGAAGAGCAAGCCCTCTTGACCAAGGTGCAATCGCAACTGGCATCCCGTCGCGGCGGGCGTTAGCATCGGGGGGCTCCCCCAGGTGGTTGTATGCTGATCTTTTCACGCTACACATGGTGGGTCGGGACGATGGTCGGCCTCGCCCTTTTGCTCGCGGCGATGGGCCAGGTCGGCGTACTTTCGCCATTTCAAGGCGTGTTTCTGACGGTCACATCGCCGATCAACCGGCTGCTATCTGGCATATTCAGCCCGGTCGCCGCGTTTCTTTCGGATGCCGGTAACCTCAACGATATTCGCGACGAAAACAATCGATTGCGTATTGAAAACGAAACGCTTCAAAATCGCGTGACGGAACTGGCACAAGACGGACAACTCATTGAAGAGCTCCGCGCTGCGTTGAATATTTCGCAACAGCAAGACGCAGGCACTCGCGTTATCGCAAGCGTCGTGCACCGCGATGCATCCCCGTTCTCCGATGTGATCAGTATTAACCGCGGAACGAACGACGGGATTCGGCAGGGAATGGTCGTACTTTCGCCCCAGGGATCGCTTTTAGGAAGAGTGACTGAATCGTTCGCCGTCAGCGCATTTGTGCGCTTGATCACCGATGGGACGAGCAAGGTGGCGGCGCAAGTGCAGGGCGCGAACGGAGCCGATGGGGTGGCCCGCGGGGGCGCGAATCGCCATCTTTCATTCGACCTTGCCCAGGCGGAGATCAAGGTCGGAGACATCGTGGTCACGTCCGGCCTGGGCGGCAACTACCCACCGAACATCCCCATTGGCAAGGTCACGGAGGTATCGGGCACGCCCCAGGATCTCTACCGCAAGGTCACGCTGGAGCCGCAGATTCGCCTCGCCACTGTCCAAACGGTGCTCGTACTGACAAGCTTCACGCCGGAGCGGAGGGGGCTGGAGGGGCGATGAGGATCCTCTTCCTCACGGTGGTATTGGTCGTCGCTGCCTGCGCCCAGGTGGCCGTCGCGCCGCTGTTTCCAATCAGCGGGGCAACGCCTGATTTTGGACTCGTGTCGCTCTTGGTATTGGCGTTCTTCGCAGGTCCCGGGCCAACCACGCTTGCCCTTCCCTTCTTCGCCGTCTGCCTTGGCTTTCTCAGCGGAAGGGAGCCGGGGCTGATGTTGCTCGGCTATCTGCCCCTCTTACCGCTCGCTCTCTGGTTCGAAAACGCGCCGATGCCGTTAAGCGGCGCCGGGCGATTCCTCGGTACCGGCCTTGGCGCAGGCCTTTCGTTGCGCCTGGCACTTTCGATGGGCGCGGTCTTGCGGGGCGCACCGCTGGGCATCGGGCCGTTGGTGTTCTCGGTGCTGCTCCCTGGTCTTTTGATTGACCTGGGTTTACTGGCCCTCGTCTATATCATTTGCCGGATGCTACGGTGGGATCAGCATCGGATGACGCTACGGCGGGGGTCATACTACCCATGAGCGTACTGGACGGCGGATTCCGTGGCCCTTCATCGCCTTCGCGGAACCGCCCGCATGGCAACCTCCGGGTGCTCCGGTTGGCGGTGCTCACGATGTTTGCGATCCTCACGATTCGCCTGGCGACGATGCAGATCCTCAATGGCGACGACTACGCGCAGCGGTCCCGCGACAACCATATCCGCGCGACGAACATCCTTCCCGCGCGCGGCCTGATCTTCGACCGCAACGGCGACCAGCTTGTCCAGAACGTTGGCATTTACACCGCCACGATCGTGCCGGAATTTCTGCCGAAGGATGACAACGGGCGGCCAGACGTCGCTGCCCGCAGCGAGATCTACCTCTGGATGGAGCGTAACCTCCAGGTGCCCGCACTCGAGATTCAGGAGCGCGTCAAAGCGGCCGAGGCGGACAAGCTCGAAGGGCAGCCCATTTTGATCCAGAAATACCTCACTCGCGAACAGGCGATCATGCTCGATGAGGCGTCAATCGGGATGCCCGGAGTTTCGCTCACGGTGACACCAGGGCGCGATTACAAAACGGACGAATCATTCTCGCACATCCTTGGATTCGTCGGGCCGCAAACGGCGGAAGACTACCGCGACCTGCGCAAGAAGGGGTACCAGCTGAACGAGCGCGTCGGGAAGAGTGGCCTCGAAAGCCACTACGAAGCCGAACTTCGCGGCCAGGCCGGACTGAGCGCGAACGAAGTCGACGCCCAGGGCCAAATCATTCAGAGGTTACGCACCCAGAACGCAGTCGCCGGGAACAGCCTCAAACTTTCCATCGACAAGGGCCTCCAGGAATACGTCTGGCAACTCCTCCAGGATTCCAAGCAGGAAGCCAGGGTCGCCGCGGCGGTCGTGATGAACGCGAAGACGGGCGCCGTGTACGCCCTCGTCTCCTACCCTTCGTTCGACAACAACATTTTCGCCCAGGCGGACGTCCGCGGAGCGGAGTACGAGGCGTTGCTTAAGGACCCGCGGCATCCGCTCCTTAACCAGGCGTTGAGCGCCGCCGCGCCCGGATCGACCTTCAAGCTGATCACCGCGGCGGCGGCGCTCCAAGAAGGGCGCATCACTCCCGCGACGAACCGTTACATCCCTAACAAGGACCTCGAGATCAAGACCGAAACCGGGGAAATCGATTACTTGCGCGACTGGAAAGCCCATGGGCTGATCTCAAACCTCTACGAAGGCATCGCCTGGTCGTCGAATATCTACTTCTTTCAGGCGTCGTGCGGGATTCTCGGCGAGAACAAGGGTCTTGGGAAAGACGCCGAAGACTCCGCCGCTCGGTTGGGTACCTACGCACGCTTCTTCGGTTTGGGACAGGCCACCGGCATTGATATCGACGCCGGTGAGGCGGACGGGCTGATCCCGAGCAAGGACCAGAAGGCCCGGGACCACAGCGGTTCGGGCTTCAACAAGGAAGACCGCGAGTGGTACTACTCCGACACGTGTTTCATGGGAATCGGGCAGGGTGACGTGTCGGCCACGCCTTTGCAGATTGCCCGCATGACGGCAGCCGTTGCGAATGGTGGCAAGTTGCTCACCCCGACGGTTGTTTCCGAAGTGGTCGGGCCGGACGGGAAAACGGTGCGCGGGGCAAAGGTCGAGGCCAAGCAGGTGCCGGTGAACGCGTCGTATCTCGCCGACATTCGCCGGGGCATGCACGAATCGGTGGGCTATGGCGCCGGCGCCCGCGCACAGGTGGCCGGTCTGGATGTCGCGGGAAAGACGGGCACGGCGGAGTTCTTCGACAAGGGCGTGAAGTACCAGCACGCGTGGTTCACCGGGTTCATGCCGTTTGATGACCCGGAGGTCGTGGTGACGGTGTACTTTGACCTAGGCGTCGGTGGCGATAAGGCGGCGCCCGTCGCCGGCCGCATCTTCGATTACTTTTCCCAGCACGTGAAGCCATGAGCGCTCTCGCAGGACCGCAGAGCGCGCTTGCCGGGCGCCAGGGCGCGTTTCGTGGATGGGACCGCTTCGACTATGTCCTTGCCCTCACCGCGATGGCGATCGTCGGATACGGGCTGGTCCTCATCTATAGCGCCTCCTCCCAGGAGTACGCCGGGCCAACGATGAGCTTTGCCAACCCCGTGGCCAAGCAGGCGGTGTTCGTCGTTGCCAGCGTGATCGCGATGCTGGCCGTTTCGAAGCTCGACTATCACTACCTCACGCACTACTCGTGGCTGCTGTACGCCATCGGGCTCGTCTCGCTTGTCGCTATCCTGCTGCTCGGCCATTCCGCATATGGGTCCACGCGTTGGTTCAACGTTGGGCCAATCCAGGTACAGCCATCGGAGTTTGCAAAGCTCGCCACGATCCTCCTGCTTGCGCATTTCTTCAGCGAACACGGCGGCGATGCGCGCGAACTGCGGACGCTTCTTATTTCTGGAGCGATCGTCGCGCCCGTGACCCTGCTCGTGTTCATCCAGCCGGACCTCGGAACATCGATCGTGTTCGGCGCCATCTGGCTCGGCGTGGTCGTGATCGCGGGCGCGAGCCGCAGCCACCTGCTCGTGATGGGGGCGATCTGTATCGCCATCCTGCCCTTCGTCTGGACCTTCGCCGTGGCGGACTACCAGATAGAGCGTATCTCGGTGCTCATCGATCCGTATGAGGACCAGGGCGGCCTCGGCGCCGGGTACAACAACATCCAGTCCGAGGTGGCGGTGGGTTCCGGTGGGATCTTTGGCAAGGGGCTGAAGAACGGTGGCCAGACGCAGTTCGGCTATCTAAAGGTGCCGACCAAGGACTTCATCTTCAGCGTGCTCGGCGAAGAGTTCGGTTTCGTCGGCGCGCTCGGCCTCTTCGGGCTATTCATCCTCTTGTTGATGCGGGGCGTGCGCGTTGCCCAGATTGCGGGGGATACGGCCGGGCAGCTCATCGCCGTTGGGATCGTTGTGCTCATCCTGATGCAGACGTTCATCAACGTCGCCGTAAACCTGAGCATCTTCCCCGTCACGGGTATCCCCCTCCCCTTTGTCAGCCAGGGGGGCAGCTCGCTGATGAGCCTCTTCATCTCGCTCGGCATCCTCCAGAGCATCATCATGCGCCACCGGGCGTACCGGCAGGCGTAGGCGGGCGGCCCGGTCGGTCCGAGTGAACTATCGGCAGCGGCGTGTTAATGCTTCGACCAGCTGAGCACGAACGGGTTGGTCGATGAACAGCTCCGACGGCGCTATTCCGAAAACGCTGCCGTGATCGCTTCTCGCACCGTGGCCACGGGGACGATGGCGATGCCGGGAGTGGGCGGCGTGGAGCGCGGGACGATGGCTCGAGGGAAGCCCATGCGCGCGAGTTCCGCCAATCGCCGCGGGGCCTGCTGAACCGGGCGGATCGCGCCCGAGAGTGCCACCTCGCCGAGAAACGCGGTCCCCGGCACGACAGGACGGTCTTCGATCGCAGAGGCAAGCGCAACGGTGACGGCGAGATCGGCGCCGGGGTCCCGCAAGCGCAGGCCCCCCGAGACGGCGGCGACGACGTCGAGGTTGCCAGCGCCGTGCCCCCCACGCCGGGCAAGAACGGCCAGCAGGAGGTGCAAGCGCGACGTCTCAAGCCCGGAGGCGATGCGGCGTGGATTCGCCAGCGAAGAAGGCACGGCCAACGCCTGCACCTCAATAGCCAATGGCCTGGACCCTTCGATGATCGCCGTGACGGCGCAGCCCGATGCGTGCGTACCCGCGTCGGCGAGGAAGGCAGAGCTTGGGTTATCAACGCTCTTCAGCCCTTCGCCCGTCATCTCAAAAACGCCGACCTCATCCGTCGCGCCGAAGCGGTTCTTGACGGCACGAAGGATACGAAGGGCGCCACTCTCGGCCGATTCGAAATAGAGGACAGCATCGACCAGGTGTTCGAGGAGCCGTGGGCCAGCAACCTCCCCGGCCTTCGTCACGTGACCCGTGAGGATGGTGGCGATGTCCGTGCCCTTCGCCCAACCGACGAGCCGCGCGCCCGCCTCGGAGAGCTGCGCTGGCCCGCCAAAGCGCGTCTCCAGGCCTTCGACATAGACGCTCTGGATCGAATCGATGATGAGCGCGTCCACGCCTGCGGCTTCGGCGGCGGCGAGGGCGGAATCGAGGTTCGTCTCGGGGATGAGGATGATTCCCGGCCCGTCGATACCGAGCCGCGATGCACGCAACCGAACCTGCCGGGGCGACTCTTCGCCGCAGACATACGCCACGGTCCTGCCGAGTGCCGCGAGCCTGGCCGCGGCTTGAAGCATCAGCGTCGACTTACCGATGCCCGGTTCACCGCCCACGAGGATGAGCGAGCCCGGGACGAGTCCGCCGCCGAGGACGCGGTCGAATTCGGGGATGTCCGTGCTCATGCGACGCCCCGGCTCGTTCGGCACCTGGTCCAGTCGGACGGTCGTGGCGGG
>DAOTTM010000141.1:0-24392 GCA_034437915.1 Dehalococcoidia bacterium
GAACGAAACCGCCGGTGTTTCAATCGGCTGCCTGCTCAGCTTCCCGGGGGGCCTGGCCACCGCTGCGGACATCTCCTCCACGCTCTCCTCAGCCGTGAGTTTCGCGGCCAACGAAAACACCACGAAGTCCTGCGGAACGGTCGCAGCCGTCCTCGACAACTCGACCCCAGAGGCCGGGGAAAGCGTACTCGTGACCGCCGACCCGGGCGCCAGCGGAGTGACCGCTGTTAACCCGAGCACAGTCACGATTACTCTTGTGAACGTTGCTCCCGCGCCTGGAGCCATCAGCTTCGCTCCCGGGACGATCACCGCTCTCGCGGGCGGTGTCGAACAGACGCCTGCGCAGACCATCACCGTCTTCCTACAACGCACCGGCGGTTCGGCCGGAGCGATGAGTGTGATCTGTACAGCCGCCAGTGGGACGGCGACTTTGGTTACCGACTTCGCCTTTGGCCCCGTGACCGCCAACTGGTCGGACGGCGATGCCACGAACAAGAGCTGCGGCGTTGTGACCGTCATCGACGACATCCTCGTTGAGGGGTCTGAGTCGGCCACGATCACGCTCAGCGACGTCGGTGGCGATGCGCGGGCGATCGGCAGTCCCAGCACCGCCACGCTGACCATCGCTCCGAGCGACCAGCCAACGCCCGTTCCCACCTCGACACCGTCGGGCGGCGTTGGCGCCGTCCCCGGCGCGTTCACACCGACACCGACCAACACCGCCGTCCCCACGGCGACACCGACGAGCACGCCGCGGCCGCCGACCAACACGCCAGCGCCGGCAACGGCCACCAGCGCCCCGGCCACGGCTGTCGCCACAGCCACCGCCACCAGGGTCGCTCCCGCGCCGCCGAACACCGGTTCGGGTACGACGGGTAACGAGGTCTCCTGGTTCATGATCCTCGGCGCCGTCATGCTCATGGTCGCCGGGACGGCGATCGTCGCCAGGCGGACAAGCCGTTAACGAAGGACTAAGTTGCTAAGGACTTAGGACTGAGCCGAATCCGTAGCCCGACCGTCAGGGAGGGTTCCCGGATAAGCGCCGCGATAATCAGCGAAGAGGCCCCCAATTTCGGGGGCCTCTTCGCGTGTTTGCCGAATCGCCCAACCTCGGTGCAGGCTGGCCCACAACCCTCCTTGACGGTCGGGCTACGGAGGGCGAGTGGGCGCAGAAGCGGTATGATTTCCTCCCATGACGCACGAACCGCCGAAACCGCCCGCCGCTGGTCGCCCCAAGAACGCCATCGTCATCCTGCTCGACAGCTTGAACCGCCACATGCTGGGGGCGTACGGGGGCACCGAGTTCGCGACGCCGAACCTGGACGCCTTCGCCCTGCGCAGCGTGCGCTTCGAAAAACACTACACCGGTTCGCTGCCATGCATGCCCGCACGCCACGACATCCTCTGTGGCGCGCTGGACTTCCTCTGGCGGCCCTGGGGGTCGATCGAGCTGTGGGAACGCCCTATCACGGCGGATCTGCGTGAGGCGGGCATCACGACGATGCTCGTGTCCGACCACCCGCACCTCTTCGAGACGGGCGGCGAGAACTACCACACCGACTTCTCCGCCTGGGCATACGAGCGCGGCCACGAGAACGACCCATGGAAGACGCGCCCGGACCCGAGCTGGTTGGGCGCGCCTGCCTTCGATGCGGCGGGCAACCTCGTGCCCGCGCCACACCTGTACGAGAATTCGCGCGGCTACTTCAAGGGCGAAGACGACTTCCCCGGCCCGCGAACCATGCGCGCGGCGGCCGAGTGGGTCGAGAGTTCGGCCTCGTATCACGACCGCTTCATGCTCTTCGTCGATGAGTTCGACCCCCACGAACCCTTCGACACGCCCGACCCCTACGCCAGCCTCTACGACGACACCTGGGACGGCCCGCACCTGATCTGGCCGCCCTACGTCGTCAACGCCTTCAAGCGCGGCATCCTCACGGAGCGGCAAGCCCACCAGCTTCGCTCGTGCTACGGGTCGAAGCTGACTATGATCGACGCCTGGTTCGGCAAGCTCATCGCCTCGATCGAAAAGCAGGGCCTTTGGGACGACACCGCCGTCATCGTCTGCACGGACCACGGCCACTACCTCGGCGAGAAAGAGATCTGGGGGAAGCCGGGCGTGCCGCTCTACGAGCCGTTGGCACACATCCCCCTCATGGTCGCGTGGCCCGGCGCCCCGGCCGGGACAACGCAGGCCCTGAGCACGAGCGTGGACATCCATGCCACCCTCTGTGACATCTTCGGCGTGACGCCAGAGCATCGCACGCACGGCGTCTCCCTCGTGCCCGTGATCACGGGCGAGGTGGCGCAGGTGCGCGCCTACGCGCTCTCCGGCGTCTGGGGGCGTGAAGTGCACCTCATCGACCAGACGACCAAGTACGCGCGCGCACCCCTGGGCGACAACTACCCGCTCTCCATGTGGTCCAACCGCTGGTCGTCAATGCCTGTCTCGCACGCGATGCCGAAGTATCGCTTCCCCGTGCCAGACGACCGCGCGGTGCTGGACAAGATGCCCGGCTCGAAGGTGCCCGTCATCCGGCAACCCTTCGTTAAGGGCGACAACGTCCCCTTCTGGGCGCTGACTCGTTTCACCGGCAACCACCTCTACGACCTCGTGAGTGACCCGGTTGAGGACGAGAACCGCGCTGGCGAGGCTTCCGAGAAGGAGATCGCGGACAAGCTCCGCCAGGCGCTCCAGCACGTCGAGGCGCCGAGCGACCAGTTCGAACGGCTGGGGATGGCTTAGTCCAGAAGGAGCGGTTATCGTTCCTCAAAGATAGCAAACCGAGGTCGCGGCGTTGGCTGAACTGGTACCGAGGACGAATCCCGACTTGCGCGTCGTCACGCCGCCCGTGGCGCAGGCCCCGATCGACCCGACGGAGACGCGCAATCCCTTCGCGACAGCAAACTACCGCTGGTGGTGGGCCGCGACGATCTGCGGCGCCTTCGCCGTCGGCCTGCAATGGGTGACCGTGCCGCTGTTCGTCGTCGACCGTGTGAGCGCCGACCGCAAGGAGCTGGCGGTCGCCGGCGTACTGTTCGCCCAGCTGATCACATCCGCGGTGCTGATGCTCCTTGGTGGTGTCGTGGCGGACCGCGTGGAGCGGCGGAGCATCCTGCTGCGCTGCTATGCGCTCGCGGCAGTAGTTTCCACGGGATACCTGTTCATGTCGGGATTCGATATCCAGCAAGTATGGCCAGTGTTTATCCTCGCGGCGGTCGTGGGGTCGGCGGATGCGTTTTCCATGCCCGCGCGCATGTCCATGGCGCCCTCGATCTTGCCGCGCGCCCAGCTCCAGAACGGCATCATCCTCGGCACGGTCGCCTTCATGTCCGCGGGCCAGTTCCTTGGCCCAAGCGCCGCCGGCTTCATGGTCGATGGACCTGGATTGAAGTACGCGTTCGCGCTTGAGGTGATCATGCTCGTGATCGCGGGCCTGATCGCGACGAGACTGGTTACGGACCGTCCCGTGCCCACGGGCAAGAACGTCTTCGGCGACCTCAAGGACGGGATTGCGTTCGCGCGTCGCTCACCGGTCATCCTCGGATTGCTCTTCATGATGCTGCTGCCACCGACGTTCCTCATGGGGCCAAGCCGGGAGACCACGGTCTTTATGGTGCGTGACGTGTTCCACGAAAGCGACAAGTTCATTGGCTTTGTGAACGGCGCCTTCGGCCTCGGCGTGCTGGGTGGTTCGCTGGCGCTCACGACGATTCGGCTGCGTCACCGGGGATTCCTGCTCACCGGCGTGGCGACCGCGTTTGGCGGCGTCTTCTTCTTTCTCTACGGGCTCTCGGACATGGTCTGGGTTGCCCTGGGCTTCCAATTGATTTTCGGACTGTTCGCTGCATTGTTCATGAACAACGCCACGCCGTTGATCCAGGAGCACGCGATGGGGCCAATGCTCGCCCGAGTCATGAGCATGTCGAACCTGATGTTCGCGCTGGGTCAACCGCTGGGCGTGGCGCAGGCCGCGGTCGTGACCAAGCTCTACGGTCCGCAGGCGGCTATCATGACAAGCGCCGTCATCTTCTCGTCGCTCGGAATCCTCGCGACGATATTCTTGAAACCCGTGCGAAACCTGGATTAGTACCGCTCCGTGGAGAACGGAGCCGCAATTGCTCTTGCTCCCCTCCCACTCGAGCGCACCGCGTCGGGAGGCCATATGCCCCGCCGCCAACGCGAGGGATGAAGGACAAGATTGTCTTGCTCCCCTCGCCCGCGAGGCCGCCGAGTCGGGAGAGGGGTTGGGGGTGAGGGCCGGCGCTAACGGCTGAGCGGGTGCGCGGCGAAAAACTTCCAGATCTCCTCGGCGGCCGAGATCTCCTTCGTCGTCTCACCGGGACGCCCGATCTCGATACTGGCGCCGGGCCAGGTGTGCCCGCCGCCCTTGACCACGAAGAGGCTCACGTCGGCGCCCGAACACTTCGAGAAGTTCTCCCGCGCCACGGACTCGCTGATCTTCTCGACGTCAGGCGAGACGGCGCAGTGATTGTATGACGCCCAATCAGACGCGTACGTGCGAGCGCCCGCGTATGGGAGCACTCCGAAAATCAGGCCCGCTTCGAAGGGCACCGTGCGGTCGATGGTGCCGTGGAAGGCGAGGACCGGTACGGGTGTTCCACAGGGTTCGAGCGGAAAGTTCACGCCCGCCACCGGGGCGATGGCGGCGATCCGGTCGCTGAGGACGCAGGCGAGCCGCGAGGACATGAACGCGCCGTTCGACATGCCCGTGCTGTAGACGCGCGCCGTATCCACGCAGAGGTCAGCCTGGATTCGGTCCAACAGATCCTTCGTGAAGAGGACATCGTCCACGCCTGTTGGGATGCTCGCCAAAGCCGCCCACGCCCGCGTTGTACCAGTGCCGTCCGGGGTTACGAGGATGAAGCCTTCGCGGTCACTGACTGGGACGAGTCCGGAATAGGCCTCCTGTTGAACGGCATTGCTGCCAAGGCCGTGGAAGTTGAGGACGACCGCGGTGGCCTTGGCCATGGAGAGGCCGGGCGGAAGGTGAAGACGGTATTCGCGCGCGATAGCGCCCGAGGTCATGGTGCGGATGGTTGTGCGGCCAAGGGCGACGCCGGTGGGTAGCGGCTGCCCGCAACCGTTGCCCGGCTTCGTGGTTTGGACCGCCGTGGCCGACGGCGTGGTCGCGGCTGGGGCGTTCGGCGTGGTCGGTGGCGTTGGGTGCGCTGTCGTCGCGGGGATTGCCATGGGCGCCGAGGAATCGTTTCCACGAGACGAACAGGCGCCCAGGGCCACCAGCGCCGCAATCGAAAAGACCAAGAGACACACTCTGCCCATCGTCCGAGTGTATCCGGCGAAGGTCGAAAGCGTGGTCAAGACGCCTGCCTATGCGGGGACGGCGGCGCCGAGGAAGTCGAGGAAGGCCGCGTTATATTGGGCCGGGTGCTCGATGCAGCCGATGTGGCCGCCAGGTAGCGAGACGCGCTTCGCTTTCGGGAGCAGTTTGGCGAGCCGGTCGGAGTTCCGCGGCGGGACGAGGATATCCTCGTCCCCGGATACAACCAGCGTCTCCTGTTTGAGGTTCGCGAGGCGATCACGAACGTCGAAGGCGAGCACCGCCTGCGCCTGGCGGATGAAAGCGTGGTCCTGCTGGGCATGCGGGTTGGCCGCGCCGTTGAGGATGGCGCGTTCGAAGCGCGCCGGGTCGTCGAAGAGCGCTGCGCCATAAAGCCAGGTCGCGGTCAATCGCTGGATATTCTCGCGGCTCATGTTCGAGCGCCGCACGTTAATCCAGCTCTTAACGATGTTCTCGCCATAGCCATCGATGTACGGCGCCGTCGCGAGGAGGATGAGTTTGTCCACCTTCGCTGGGTGCTTGAGCGCCAATTCCTGGGCGATGTAGCCGCCCATGCTGAAGCCGAGGACGTGGGCGCGTTCCACTCCCAGGTGGTCCATCAGCCCCGCAACATCCTCGGCCATGACGCTGATGCTGTAGGGCTTGTCGGGCGAACTCGTGCGCCCGGCGCCGCGATTGTCGAGCATGATGACGCGAAAGTGGCGCGATAGCGCCGGCACCTGGAGCGCCCATGCCTGGAGGTCGCCTCCGATGCCCGTGATCATGATGAGCGGGTCGCCGCTGCCAGCTTCTTCGTAGTACACGTTGATATCGCGGATTGGGACGGTGGGCATATTGGACCTCTGCGTGCGGCGTCATGACCGGGAAGGTTCAGGGCCGGGAAGTAGGAGGAATCCTACGGGCAGAAGCGCCTAGGGTCAGCCTTACGGGCCGCACGCACGCGAATGGCAGCGGGTCGGCCTTTTCTCTTTTCGGCTTACCCCTCACGCTTAGTGAATGGCTGGATTCCGCATTCCGTACTTCCGACCGTCGATCAACGACAGCGACATTCGCGCGGTCACGGACGTGCTCCGCAGCGGATGGCTGACCACCGGACCGAACGTCAAGGCGCTGGAGGAAGAGCTGGGGGCCTATTGCGGGGCGGGGCACGTCAACGCCGTGAACTCGGCCACGGCGGCGATGCACCTCGCGCTGGCGGCCTGGGAGCTTGGTCCCGGCGACGAAGTGATCACGACACCGTATACCTTCACGGCGACCGCGAACGTGATCATCCACACTGGCGCAACGCCCGTTTTCGTCGATGTCCGCGATGGCGACGCCAACATCGAACCCGCGCTGATTGAGAGGGCAATCACACCCGCTACGAAAGCGATCATCCCCGTGCACTTCGCGGGCGAACCCTGTGATATGGACGCTATTATGGCGATCGCTCGGCCCCGCGAGATAAAAGTGCTCGAAGACGCCGCTCACGCGATTGGCACGTATTACCGGGGCCGACCCGTTGGCGGCCTCAGCGATGCGGCGGCGTTCAGCTTCTACGCCAACAAGACGATCACGACGGGCGAGGGCGGTGCGCTTGCGACGGACGACGAGGAGTTGAGCGAGCGGGTGCGCGTGCTCACGCTGCATGGGATGAGCCGCGACGCCTGGAAGCGCTATGACGTTGGCGGCGCATGGCGCTACGACGTCGTGGAGTTCGGCTTCAAGGACAACCTCACGGATATCGCCGCCTCGCTGGGCCGCACGCAGCTGGGGCGCATCGAGGAGTTCATCGAGCAACGCACGCGTATCGCCCAGCGCTATATCGCCAATCTCCGCGATGAAGAGCACGTCTTACTGCCGCAGTTTGCCGAAGACAACCGCCACGCCTGGCACCTGTTCATGGTCCGCATCCGCGAAAGTTCGCCGATCGGTCGCGACGATGTGATCCGCAAGCTGGCGGAAGATGGCATCCAGACATCGGTCCATTTCATCCCACTGCACTACTTCACGGCCTATCGGAAGCTCGGCCGCTGGAAGGAGGGCGACTTCCCCGTGGCCGAAGCGATCTTTTCCGGGGCGATCAGTCTGCCGATGTTCCCCGAAATGACGGATAATGAAGTGGACGAAGTTTCGGCGTCGCTGCGCCAGATATTTCGCGGCGGGTAGGTGCAAGGAGATTCGCGATGCCGGATGATCCACTGGATGAACTGCGTAAACGGCGAGAACGGGACGACCCGGAGGGAACTGGGGGTTCGTCCTATCCCACGCGTTCGATCCTCGCCGAGGACGTTGGTCTGCCGTTCGATGCGGTTCAGGCCGGCGCGGAGGGCGTGGCCAAGGTTTCACGCGCATTGAACAAGGCCATCTGGGGCGCGGCGGGTAAACTCACCGATGCCGCCCATGCTGCCGCCGATGGCGCAACGGGACTTGCAGGCAGTGCCGCGAACGCCGCTGGGGATATCGTGGGCACGGCGATGGATGCCGCGGGTGGGGCAGCCTCGAGCGCGGCCATCGCGGCGGAAAAGACGATCAGGAACGTCACCGCCGTGGCTGGGAACGTCGATGTTGGGGCGGCTGCTCCACTTGTCAGCGGTGCCGCGAGCAATGCCGCCTCACTCGTGGGGAAAGCGGCTTCGGTCGCTGGTCAGGCGGTGAGTTCGGTGGACGTTTCGGCCGCTATCGACATCGCCTCTTCCGCGGCGGGGCTCGCCAGCGCTGGAATTCGAGCAGCAGCCGACGTCGGCGGGTCAATTGCTGGAGTGGTCGCGAATGGAACGGGTAGCGCCTTCGCCAACGTTGATATCGGTGCCATAGCCGCTGCGGTTGGCGATATCGCGGGGGTTGCCGCGGGCGCCGCCGGTTCGTTGGGCGAGGTCGTGGGGCCAGCGCTTGAGGTCACAGGCGCGGTACTCGGAGCCGTCGCCGAGGTCGTTGGCGAGTTCACCAACTAACCCGAGTCCGTTCCGCTATAGCCCAGTATCAGCTACCGTCCGAATTGCGGAGGACGCTTCGCCATGAACGCGGCGACACCTTCGCGGAAGTCGGGCTCCGTCGTCATTCGGTCCAGCAATGAATCCGCGTCGCGGACAGCGCTGCCGACGTCGCGATGGAGGTCCGTATAGATCTGGCGCTTTGTTTCGCGCAGAGAAGACGGCGAGACCGTGGTGGCAAGCTGCCGAGCGTAGGCGTAGGTGTGAGGCAACAGTTCTTCGGGAGGAACAACCGCGTTGATCAGGCCCATCGTGACAGCCTCTTCAGCGAGGAAGACGCGGCTCGAAAGCAAGAGATCATTGGCGTATGTCAGACCGATGAGGCGAGGGAGCAGCCAGGAAAGCCCGTATTCGGCGGGAAGGCCGAGCTTGCCATGCGACGTCGTCAGCTTTGCCCCGGCAGCCGCGAAGCGGATATCCGCATAGCAGGCGAGCACGAGGCCCACGCCCGCGGCGGGCCCGTTTATGGCGGCGATCACGGGTTTGGCAAGCCCGAAATGAAAGGCGAAGTTCGCGTCGAATTCCGGACGAACGCCATAGCCGGGGTTGGCCATTTCGGCGGGCGTGCCAGGGTCATAGCCGCCCTTTTCGACGTGCCCTTCGAGGGCGCGCGAATCCGCCCCGGCACAAAACCCGCGACCAGCTCCGGTCACAACGATCACGCGAATCTTGGGATCCGCTTCGGCCTGGGCGATCGTCCAGCGGTATTCGGCGTGCATGCGCCCGCTCCACGAATTGAGGCGCTCGGGACGGTTCAGCGTGATCGTCGCGATCGATTCGGCGATTTCGTACCGCGTCACCTTCAGTTCCATGGTTTCTGACATGCGCTGAGTCTGGCGGGAGGAAGAGCGGCGGGCAAGCGCCCGATGTGTCTGCTCGGGTGGGGTTCAAGGTTTTGCGCGGTTGTGGCCCGAGGCCCACCAGTCTCGGTAGTAGGCGAACTCGCCGTCCGCAGCGCGCGTAAGCAAGCGCTGCAATTGTTCAGGTTTTGCGAATCTGGTTGGGGGGATCGAGGGCGGTCTGCGCTCCGCTCTGCAAGCAGAACGTTGCGCGACACCCGCCCGCTCGCCCGCTATCCCTGTTCGCCCTATGCTCAAACGTACCAAATGAAAACTTCCCGAGCGCGTGGTCCCCGCTACGCCGTGCGGGGGGGCGCTGTGCTGCGCGGCGCCGTGCGTATCTCCGGTGGGAAGAACGCGGCGCTCGCTTCCATGTGCGCGGCCCTTCTCACGGATGGCGATGTCATTCTCCAGAATGTGCCCGAAATCAGCGACGCCGACACCCTCGCGGAGCTGCTCGAAAGCCTTGGCGCCAACGTCGAACGGCGAAAAGATGGCGCGGTCGTCTTGAACGCCGCCAAAGTGCGCACCTTCGAGGCGCCGACGGAACTGATTACGGAAAACCGGGCGTCGTTCCAGGTGATGGGGCCGCTGCTCGCCCGCCACGGCCACGCCGCCTCCGCTCCGCCCGGGGGCGATGTCATCGGACAACGGCCGATCGATGTCCACCTCGCTGGCTTCGAAGCCCTCGGTGCGAACGTGGAACGCGTGGGCGAGCGCTACGTCGCCTCGGCGCCCGCTGGTGGCCTCAAGGGCGCGCGCATCTTCATGGACTACGCCTCCGTCACGGGCACTCAGAACGTCCTCATGGCGGCCGTACTCGCCCACGGATGCAGCACGCTTGTGAACGCGGCGACGGAACCGGAAGTCCAGGATCTGTGCCATCTCCTCAATGCCATGGGGGCGAAGGTCAGCGGCATTGGCAGCCAGATCCTCGAAGTCGAGGGCGTGGAGTCTCTTCACGGCGCCACGATGAGCGTCATGCCAGACCGCATCGAGGCCGGCACATTCGCCGTTGCCGCGGCGATTACCGGCGGCGACATCACGATCACCGATGCGCCCGTGGGCGTTATGGACGCGATGCTCCATAAGCTTCGCGCCGCCGGAGCAACGGTGGACACCACGCCAACCACCATGCGCGTTTCGCGCCCAGAGGACCTCCGATCCCTGAGCTTCCAGGCGCTTCCGTATCCAGGCCTTCCAACCGATCTTCATGCGCCCATGGCGGCGCTGTTGACCCAGGCCGGTGGCGTCTCGATCATCCACGAACGGGTTTTTGACAATCGCATGCTGTACGTCGGGGAGTTGCGGAAGATGGGGGCGGAGATTGTGAGCACAGGCTCTTCCGCCATCGTAAGCGGACCAACGCCCCTGCACGGCGCGCACGTGCGCGCGCTGGATGTGCGCGCTGGTGCGGCTGTCCTTCTCGCGGCGCTCTCCGCGCAGGGGACAACCTACATCGACGAGATCGCCCACCTCGACCGCGGGTACGAGCATCTCGAGGACAAGCTTCGTGCGCTGGGCGTAGAAATTGAGCGGAACTGATGTCGCGATTCGACTTCCTGGCGCCCAAACGGGCAGGTATCGACCTCGGAACGGCGAACATTCTCGTGTACGTGCGCGGAGAGGGCATTGTCGTGAACGAACCCTCTGTCGTGGCGCGACATAATCGAGACAATGCGATTGTGGCCGTGGGGACGGAAGCGCGCGCCATGCAGGGCCGCACGCCAGGTTCAATCAGCGTTATTCGCCCCATGCGCGATGGCGTGATCGCGGACTACCTGACCACGGAGGCTATGCTGCGCTATTTCATCGGCCACATCGCGGGCCGTTTCAACCTCATCCGTCCGGAGGTGATGGTGACTGTCCCCGCCGGGGTCACAAGTGTGGAGCAACGCGCAGTCCGCGATGCTTCCGAGCAGGCAGGCGCACGAAAACCGGCCCACCTCATCCCGGAGCCGCTGGCGGCGGCAATTGGGGCGCAGATCCCGATCGGGAACGCGCGCGGCAACATGGTCGTCAATATCGGCGGTGGACGCACGGAGGCGGCGGTCATCTCGCTCTACGGCATCGTCGTGAGCGAATCCGTACGGATGGCCGGGGACCGTATCGACGAGGCGGTGATGGCCTACGTGCGGCGTCGACACAACCTTATCATCGGCGAGAAGACGGCCGAAGAGATCAAGATCGCCATCGGCAGCGCCCTGCCAATCGATGAAAACTTGAGCACCCAGGTGCGGGGACGGGACCAATTGAGCGGTCTTCCGAAGACGATCACGCTGAACTCGATCGAGGTTTCACAGTCGATCCAGGACTGCCTCGGCACCATCGTCCAGGCCGTGCGACAGGTGCTAGAGAAGACGCCACCCGAACTTGCCGCGGACGTCATCGACCGCGGCATCGTCATCACGGGCGGTGGCGCGCTTTTGCGGCATATGGATGAGCTGCTCACGCAGGAGACGGGCGTGCCCTGCTACGTGGCCGACAACCCCCTGGAGTGTGTGGCCATCGGCGCGGGTATCGCCCTCGACCACCTCGACGTGATCAAACGGAGCCTTCCCACAGAAGAAGAAAACCTGGTCGGCCTCTTTCCGCAGCCCGAGCGCTAGTTCGCGCGCAGCTATTTCGCTGGGTTTTCAGGGGCTTTGAGGTAGAAGGTCATGCTCTGCATGGCAAGCACCGGATCGATATGGCGGATGCTCACCTCGGTTGGCACGTGGGGGGTCGTCGGGGCGTAATTCAGGATCGCTTTCACCCCCGCCGCCACCAGCTGGTCCACGACGGTCTGTGCCGCCTCAACGGGCACCGCGACAACCCCGACATCGACTCGGCTTTCGCGCAGGAAGGCGGCCAGATCATCGACGTGGCGCACAACCACCTGACCAACGGGTTTGCCGACCATCTCCGCGCTGGCATCGAACGCAGCGACGATTTCGAAGCCCTGGGGTCCAAACCCGCCATATTCGACAATCGCCTGGCCAAGGCGGCCGACGCCCACCACACATACCCGCCATTGCCGGTCGAGGCCAAGGATTTCCCGCAGCTTCAGGAGGAGTGTTTGGACGTTGTATCCCCGTCCCTGCTTTCCGAAACGGCCAAAATAGCTCAGATCTTTGCGGATCTGCGCCGGGGTCACGTCGAGTGCTTCGCCAAGGGTTTGCGAACTCACCACCGTTTCGCCCATTGCCGCGAGTTTCGCGAGGGCGCGCGCATACACGGGGAGGCGGTTGATGACGACTTCGGGAATCTCTAATGTCATGGCGCTCGGAGATTGTGAAATCCGTAACGGATTGACTCTAGCACCGGAATTTCGGCGCGGTCAACGCAAAGAGGGCAGTTCGTTAGCAAGCCTCATGCTCGTTCATCTGTTTGCAACACGGTCGCCAGCAGCCGCTTAACGGTGACATCGTCGCGTGGGTCAACGGTGCGGGGGTCAAGCAGGAGGTGATCCCTTTCGATGCGAGCCACTATCCCGGGGCGAGCTTCACGCAACCGCCCGCTGATACGGTGGAGTCCAGGGCCACCGATCGCGACGCACCAGGTTGGCACGCCTTCGCCAGGAAGGGAGCCGCCGCCGACCATGGACTGCGACGGAACCACGGCGCCGCGTTCGCCGGCCACTCGCGCCCAACGCTGCGCACGGCGTTTGATGGCGGGGAGCGGCGTCGAGAGCATACTCCACACCGGGATCTCGGTAGCCGCCCGGCCCTCGACATACGACTGGAGGGTCGCTGCGAGCGCGGCAATCGTAAGCTTGTCCACGCGCAGGGCGCGTGCGAGCGGGTGGCTTCGCAGCGTCGCGATCAGGTCGGCCTTGCCCACGACGATGCCGGACTGAGGCCCGCCGAGGAGCTTGTCGCCGCTGAACATCGCGAGGTCCATACCTGCCGCCAGGCTCTCCTGCACGGTTGGTTCATGGGCAATGCCAAGCGGTTGCGTGTCTATCAGGCAGCCGCTTCCGAGGTCGTCGAGCGCCAGGATTCCCTGCCGATGGGCGACGTCCGCCAACTCCTTCAGCGAGGGGTCCGCCGTGAATCCGACGATGCGGAAGTTCGACGAGTGCACGCGCAGCACGGCCGCCGTTTCGCTGGTGAGGGCGGACTCATAGTCGCGCGCGTACGTGCGGTTTGTCGTGCCAACTTCCACCAGCCGGGCGCCGCTCTGGCGGAGTACGTCCGGGATGCGAAAACCACCGCCGATCTCCACGGCCTGCCCGCGAGAGACGATCACTTCACGATCTTTCGCGAACACATGTAGGACCATGAACAACGCGGCGGCATTGTTGTTGAGTACGATCCCGTCCTCCGCTCCTGTTGCGCGGCGTAGGAGGTCGCGCAACAGGTTGTGACGGCTACCCCGTTCTCCCACCTGAAGGTCAAATTCGAGATTGGAATACCCGGACGCTTCCTGGGCGATGGCACGCAAGGCCCGTTCGCTCAACGGAGCGCGTCCAAGGTTTGTCTGGAGGATGACGCCCGTCGCGTTGATCACCCGCCGCAGAGGCTGCTGGGCTGCGATCGCCAGCGCGACACGAGTCTCGGTCGCCAGATGTTCGAGCGTGGGTGACGAATCGCCGTTCCGGATCCCTGCTCGGGCGCGTTCCAGTACCGTTCGCGCGGCTTCCGTCGCCAGTCCCGGCCCGTCTGCATCATCCGCGATCAATGCCACGAGGGCATCGACACTGGGCAGGCTGCGAAACGGGTTCTCGGGCATGTGGCGATTGTACGATGGGGCTGTCATTGGTGTGGTGTCATTCAAAGTTTTGCGGACGGTGGGAGTGCAGGCAGATTGACGAGAGTGGCGGATCGACCTGCCGTCCGTAGAGCGCGCGTGAGCAAGCGCTGGGATGTCCCGGCTTGCGAATCTGGTTAGGCAGTCGATCCGCGTGGGCGCATTGCTGTTCCACGCAAAACGTTGAACCCCACCCATATTGGTGTTCCCACGCGATTCTCCGCTGTAGACTCGCCAAACCCTCTTCATCGCTTCAGGAGTCATCCATATGTCCACCAGCTATGACGTCATCATTGTCGGCGCTGGCTCCGCCGGGGCCGTTCTGGCGGCCCGTCTGAGCGAAGACCCCACGCGCTCGGTGCTGTTGCTCGAAGCCGGTCCTGATTATGCCGATCTCGCTGCCCTTCCGGCCGACATCGCCGACGGCTTGAGCGCTTCGAACTACGCCCACGACTGGCACTGGATGGGCAACGCCGTCGAAGGACGCCCCGTGAACTACCCGCGGGGCAAAGTGACCGGTGGCTCCTCCGCCGTGAACGGGATCGTCGCGATTCGGCCCGCGCCTGAGGATCTGGACGAATGGGCCGAACTCGGCAACGACGAGTGGTCATTCGAGCGTTGCCTGCCCTACTTGCGCAAGCTCGAGGACGACCAGGACCACGGAGGCGACCTGCATGGCAAAGGCGGCCCCATCCCCATCGTCCGCTGGAAGGACGACGAACTCGTCCCGCTCCAGAAGGGTTTTCAGCAGGGCTGTCTCGCCCTCGGTTATCCGGCTTCGACGGACCACAACGTCCCCGGTTCCACCGGCGTTGGCAGCTGGGCGATGAACCGCACGGGCACGCTCCGCATCTCGACGGCAATCGGCTACCTTGCGCCCGCGCGCCACCGGTTGAACCTCACGATCCGCTCCGGCTGCCACGCGAATCGCGTCTTGTTCGAAGGGACGACGGCGGTCGGCGTCGAAGTCGAGAGCGGTGGCGAAGTCCAGCAAGTGTTCGGCGAGGAGATAATTCTGTCGGCCGGTGCGCTGCATTCACCACCGATCCTGCTGCGCTCCGGGGTCGGGCCGCGTGAGCAGTTGGAAGCGCTGCGTATCCCGGTTGTTCACGACCTCCCTGGCGTCGGCGAAAACCTCAAGGAGCACCCCTCCGTAACCCTTCTCGGCATACCCAAGGAGGGCGTCGCCACACCCGGCGATCCGCTACAACAGATGGGCCTGCGCTTCAGGGCCACGGATAGCGCCGAGACCAACGACATGCAAATGTACATGTGGAGCATGGAAACGGGCCGCATCCCCCAGATTGCCGTGGCGATGCCGGGTATCGAATCGCTCTTCCTGCTCTGCGTTACGCTCCAACGGCCGCTCTCCGCGGGCTCCATCCGTCTTGCGGGCCGGGACCCCGCCGTCCAGCCGGTCATCGACATCAACTTGCTCGCGGAAGAGCAGGACATGGAGAAGATGGTCGATGGTGTGAAGCGAGCCTGGGCGATCCTCCAGTCGGACCCAATCGTCGCGCTAACCGGCCAGGTCCTTCGCCCGGATGCGTCCGTCGTGGCGGATGACGAGGCCATTCGCGAGTACCTCCGCGCCAATGTCAGCCACCTCGTGCATCCCGTGGGAACCTGCAAGATGGGTCCCGCGGACGACCCAGGCGCCGTCGTCGATCAGCAGGGTCGCGTGCACGGTCTGACGGGCCTGCGCGTCGTCGATGCTTCGATCATGCCCAACATCCCGCGCGGCAACACGAACGTCCCCACGATCATGATCGGCGAACGCGTCGCGGAGTTCATGCGCCGCTGACCACTGCCGGATGCGTACAGTCAGTCCGTAGCGCGCGCGGAAGCAAGCGCCGGGATGGTCAGGCCCGAACAATGTTCGCGCGGGCAAATCGAACCGTTCGGCCCGAGCCTGTCGAAGGCTGAACACAGCGCCGCCATTCAGGTATCGAAACCACGCCCATCTCCAATCGAGATCGCCCCCACGCATCGGGTTCCCACCGATTTCGTTTGACCGCGTTGGCGGTACCGTTGACGATAATCGAACCCACCATCCTTCCTCTCGGAGACAGCGCTTGAACCTGCGTATTCCAGGACCTACCCCCTGCCCTGACGATGTCTTGCAGGCGATGGCGGGTCAAATGATCAACCACCGCGGCCCCGAATTCGCCCAAACGTTGCGCCGCGTGACCGATGGCCTGAATTGGGTGTTCGGCAGCTCAAGCGACGTGCTCTCTTTCACGACCTCGGGCACGGGCGGACTCGAAGTGGCGATCGTGAACACGCTAAGCCCCGGTGACCGCGTCCTCGGCGTCACCATCGGCTCCTTTGGTGACCGTCTCAAGAGCATCGCCAAGACGTACGGCGCGGATGTTGTCACCTACGCACTCGAATGGGGCGAAGCCGCCGACCCCGCCGTCATCGGCAAGATGCTCGATGACGACAAGACCATCAAAGCCGTGCTGGTCACACACAACGAAACGTCCACGGGCGTGACGAACCCCCTCGAAGCGATCGCGAAAGAGATCCGTGCGCGCGACCGCCTGATCATCGTGGACGCCGTGAGCAGCATGAGTTCGGTGCCCTGCCCGGTGGAGCGCTGGGAGCTCGACGTCGTCGTCAGCGGCTCGCAGAAGGGCTGGATGGTGCCGCCCGGCCTCGCGTTTGTGTATATGAGCGAGCGTGCCTGGGCCGCCAACGTCGAGGCGAAGATGCCGCGATTCTATTTCGACGCGGGTAAGACTCGTGAATCGCTCGCGAAGCTCCAGAACCCGTGGACGCCCGCGCTCTCGGTCTATTTCGCCATGGACAAGGCGTTCGAGACGATGCGCGCAGAAGGCCTCGAGGGCATCTTCACGCGCCACGCCGATATCGCGGGGTACACGCGCGACCGTGTCAAAAAGCTCGGCCTGAAGCTCGTCCCCGTCGATGAGAAGTTCGCCTCGAACACGGTGACAGCCGTCTGGTGGCCCGAGGGCGTGGACGCGAAAGCGCTGAACAAGCGTGCGCGCGAAGAATTCGGCGTCGTACTCGGCGGCGGGCAAGGCAAGCTCGACGGCAAGATATTCCGCGTCGGCCACCTCGGCTTCGTGCAAAAGGAAGATATCGTCGAGGCCCTCGATGTCGTCGAAAAGCTCCTGGGCGAGGCGCGAGTCTAGCCTCAACTCCAAACACAGGCACGAAGCGCGCTGCAGAAAATCGCCCGTTCGTGCTGAGCCTGTCGAAGCATGGACGGGCAGCGCGACAATGGTCGAACAGCGTGCTCACCCTTCGACGGGCTCAGGGCGAGGGGAGTTTCGGCCGTCGAGGGCACGCCAATCGAACCCCCGGCAAATCCATGCGATTTGCATGGGCTGTTTGGTTCATGCAAAATGCATGAGACATGGACGCGAACCAATTCGTCGCCACGCGCAACGCCCTCGGCCTCTCGCAATCGAGCATCGCCGCCGCGCTGGGCGTTGACCAGGCCACTATCAGCCGTTGGGAATCGGGCAAGGCCCGCATCCCCGCCGCCACACAGATGGCCCTCGCCACCCTCCAGGAGAACATGCAGCCCATGAACGAGCCCCGCCCGCGCATCCTCATCGCTGACCCCGTTTCCCCCGAAGGCATCGAAATGCTTCGCGCCGCGGGGGAGGTCGATGTCCGCACGGGCATGAGCGTGGACCACTTGATCGCCTGCATCGGCGACTACCAGGCGCTCGTCGTGCGCAGCGAGACAAAGGTCACGCGGGCGGTCCTCGAAGCCGCGAAGAGCATGGTCGTCATAGGCCGCGCGGGCGTGGGCGTGGACAACATCGACATTGACGCGGCGACAGAGCGCGGCGTCATCGTTGTGAACGCGCCCCAGGGCAACACAATCGCGGCCGCCGAGCACACGATCGCCCTGCTCATGGCCCTCTCCCGCCATGTCGCGGCCGCAGACGCATCCATGCGCGCGGGTAAATGGGACCGCAAGGCATTCATCGGCACGGAAGTGCGCGGCAAGTCGCTGGGCGTCGTTGGGCTGGGCAAGATCGGCTCCGAGGTGGCCCGGCGTGGGGTCGGCATGGAGATGCGCGTGCTCGCCTTCGACCCATTCGTCCCGGACGAGCGCGCGCGCGCGCTGGGCGTCGAATCCGTCGACTTCGACCGCTTGATCGCCGAGAGCGACTTCATCACGGTCCATCCGCCCCTTACGTCGACCACCACCGGCATGATAGGCGCGGACCAGATCGCGAAGATGAAGGACGGCGTGCGGCTGATCAATGTCGCGCGCGGCGGCATTATCGACGAAGCAGCTTTGGCTGCGGCGGTGAAGTCTGGCAAGGTCGCGGGCGCGGCGATCGACGTGTTCACCGATGAGCCGATCAAGCCGGACAACCCGCTCCTCGGCGAGCCGCGCATTATCACCACGCCTCACCTCGGTGCATCGACGGCGGAGGCCCAGGAGCGCGTGGCGCTCGATGTCGCCGAGCAGATCGTCGAAATCCTCGCGGGCAAACCGGCGCGTTACGCGGTCAACGCGCCTATGTTGGGCGCCGAGACGCTCAAGGTTGTCGGGCCCTACATGGGCGTCGCTGAGATTATCGGCTCCATCGCTACCCAGCTCGTGACCGGGAAGCTCCAAACGATCGAGATCGACTATTTCGGCGAAATCGCCGAGCACGACGTCACGCCCCTGCGCGCGTCGGTGATCCGTGGCCTGCTCAAGCCCATCAGCGTGGAGAACGTGAACATCGTCAACGCGAGCCTGATCGCGCAGTCACGCGGATGGAACATCGACGAGCGGCTGCGTTCTTCGCACGAGGTGTTCGTGAACCTCGTCCACGTGAAAGTAGGGACGAGCGAATCCGAGGTGACGGTGGGCGGCACGGTCGAGCATGGCGTGCCGCATATCGTCCTCCTCAACGGCCTCGACGTCGACATCGTGCCGGAGGGCGACGCCTTCCTCCTCGCCTGCGACAATGAAGACCGGCCGGGCATGATCGGCAAGGTGGGAACCTTGCTCGGTCAGTTCGACATCAACATCCGCTCGATGCAGGTGGGCCGACGAGGCCGCCGCGAACGCGCGCTCATGCTCATCGCGATCGATGAGCAGCCGTCGGAAGAGCAGCTTGAACAGGTCGAAGCGATCGACGGTATCCACAACGTGCGGTTGGTGCGGTTGTAGAGACGAAGTCCGGGCCTGATTCATTTGTGAAACGGGCGGCTACCTTTGATACAGGCTCGACTTGCAGGACAATCTCCAAGTTCATGGAGGTTGTTGTTTTGTCTTCCGCAAAGGAAAAGTACGATCTGATCGTCATCGGCAACGGTTCCGCCGGGGACAGCATCGCGCGCACCCTCGGCCGCAAGGGCCATCGCGTCGCCCTCGTCGAAAAGACTCACCTCGGCGGCGAATGCTTGAACGATGGCTGCGTGCCGAGCAAGGCGCTGATTCACCTTTCGAAGCGAGCACGTCAACTCGACCTCTCGTGGAACGAAGTCGTCGCCCGTGTTCATGCGACACAACTGCTTGTGCGCGGCACCGACCCCGATGGCGACTTCACAAAGGACGGCGTCGAGCTGCACTGGGGCGCCGCTCGATTCCGGACGGCTACAGAGGTCGAAGTCGATGGCAAGATCCTATCCGCAAAGGACATCGTGGTCGCGACCGGCACGGCGCCCGGGCTCCCGCCAATCCCCGGCCTCGCCGAAGCGAAACCCCAGACGAACCGGACGATTTTCGCGCTCCCGAGTTTCCCCGCCCGGCTTGGCGTTATTGGCGGCGGACCGATCGGCCTCGAGCTCGGGCAGGCCTTCTCGCGGCTCGGCGCCGAGGTCACGCTTTTCGAGACCATCGACCGGATCGCCGGCACCGAGGATGCCGAGGTTTCGATGGAGCTAACGAAGCTCTTCGAGCGCGAGGGCATCCGCATTGAGACCGGCGTGAAGATTGAACGCGTCGATCGGGCCGAGGATGGCACGGTCTCCATGGTTACCGAGAAGGGGCGCTTCGTCGTCGATGAACTGCTCGTCGCCGCGGGTCGCGAGGCCCAGATCCCGGAGGGTCTAACCAACATTGGGGTGAAACGCGATAAACGCGGGTTCATTGCGATCTCCGAATGCGGCATGACCAACGTCGATGGGATCTGGGCAGCCGGCGACGTCACCGGTAAGTTCCAGTTCACGCATTACGCCAGTTACCAGGCCCACCACATCGCCAAGCACATCGAAGGCGATGCCTGTGATCCTATTCCCGACACCCTTGTCCCCTGGGCAATCTTCACCGACCCCGAAGTCGGCCACGCCGGGATAACGGAACAGCAAGCACGGGATTCAGGGATCGAGGTCCGCGTCGGTCGCCTCGCGGCAGCCGATCTGGACTGGTTTCGGACCACGTCACAGACCGACGGGTTCGCCAAGGTCATCGTGGACGCGGCGAGCGGCGTCCTCATCGGCGCGCACTTCGTCTGCGCGCGGGGCAGTACGCTCGTGGGCGAGGCCTGCTTGGCCATCCAGCACGGTCTCACCGCCCGCCAGGTGGCCGAGACCGTTCACCCCTACCCGACCGCCTCGGAAATCTTTCGCTGGGCGTGCGCCAAGGTCGTCTGAATCCGGTTGGCCCGCGCATTGATTACCGCGTGGTGACTACACGACGGCGCTTGTGCCGCCGTCCAGGTTGATGGCGACGCCCGTGACGTAGGACGCACGCGCGCTACAGAGGAAGGTGATCACGTCGCCCGCCTCCTCCGAGCGACCGATGCGGCCGAGCGGCACGCCCTCGCCCATGCGCTCGAATGCCTGGTCCATGGGCAGGTCCGGGAAGCGAGCCTGCGCTCCGCGCCCGATCTGTTCGCTCTCGATAAGCCCGATGCAAACGGTGTTCACGAGGATCTTGTCTTTCGCCAGCTCCTTGCTCAGGACCTTCGTGAGGGCGATGCCCGCCGCGCGGGAGACGGAGCTTGGCCCGGAGTTCGGCCCGGGCTGTTTCCCCTGGATCGCCGTGACGTTGACGATGCGGCCGCTGCCAGCCGTGCGCATATGCGGCACGGAGAGTCGGGCCATGCGCAAGGCGCCGAAGAGCTTGAGTTCGAGGTCGTCCGACCATGCCTCGTCGCTGTGGCCGAGGGCCGGGCCGCCCGCGCCATGGCCAGCATTGCTGACGAGGATGTCGAGGCCGCCCATGTGCGCGATCGCTTCCGATACAGCGCGCTCGCAGCCATCGACCGTGGATACATCGGCTGAAACCGCGTATGCACGTGCCGACGGCGTCGTGGCTTTGATCGCGTCGAGTGCTTCGTTTAGTGCGTCCTGGCGGCGGCCGACGATCACGACGTGTGCGCCCTCCTGCGCCATGCGCATTGCCGTCGCCAACCCGATGCCCTTGCTTCCGCCCGTTATCAGTGCCCGTTTGCCTGTGAGTTCCAAATCCATGGGCGGACTCTATAGCAGCGGATACCCGGTCGCCACTACCTCTTGCAACTCCAGGCGTCCGCGGTTCCATATTCCCCACATCCCGCGTAGCCTCCTGCGCGTGGCGCTGATTGTCGTTGGGCTGGCGTGGTTGTTGGGGATGGCGAGCGTCGCCTTGTGGGGCGCGCCAACGTGGGCAGTCGGCGCGTGGGTCGTTGCGCCCGCGCCGCTGGCCTGGGCAAAGTTCGGAGGCCGCGCGGCTGGCTGGGTGGCGATTGCGGCCGTGCTCGCGGTTGTGGGCGCGTGGCGCTTCGAAGCCTGGGCTTCGCAGGCGCCACCCGACCTCGCGCGTTACGTAGGTCAAGAAGTGACGCTCGATGGCATCATCGATTCCGAACCAGATCCCGGCCTCACGACCACGTCGTACACCTTCTCCGCGCGCTCCGTCAGGACTGCCAGCGAACCCCGTCGTGCGACGAACGGGTCCGTGCGAATCACCGTGAGCCAGTTCAAGGACTATCGCCCAGGCACAAGGGCGACCGTGCGTGGGAAGCTGGACGATCCCCCGGTATTCGATGACTTCGACTACCGCGGCTTTCTCGCGCGGCGGGGCATCGTGGGAACGATGTTCGTGAACGGCATCGAAATCACTTCAGTCCCTGAGCGATTCGATGCTACTCACCCAATCCGCTCGCTTCGGCGCGACATCGCCGACCTTCGCATCGCGCTCGACCGTTCGCTGGCACGTTCTTTGCCGGAACCCGAGGCCTCACTCGCGGCGGGATTCGTCTTTGGCCGCGACGGAAACCTCCCGGACGGCGTCTACCAGGACTTCCGCGACACTGGCCTCGCTCACCTCGTCGCCGTTTCCGGGACGAACGTGACGCTCGTCGCCGCCGTCGCGTTCGCCTTCGTGACCCCGTGGCTGGGTCGAAAGCGGGCGACTCTCGTCGCGGCCATGCTGGTGGTGGCGTATGTCCTTGCCGCCGGCGCGTCTCCGAGCGTTGTCCGCGCGGGGACCATGGCCAGCGTCTACCTGGGCGGGGCGGCGCTCGGCCGCCAACGCAGCAGCCTCACGGCGCTCTCCGTCGCGGCAGTCGCGATGACCGGGATGTCGCCAGGGATTGCCCTCGATGTTGGCTTCCAGCTCAGTCTCGCAGCGACGGCGGGCATCATCGTGTTCGCGTCGTGGATCGCGCCCACCCTCGTGCGCTTGAGGGTGGGCGCGATCCTCCCGAGTCCCGTCGTTGTCACCCTGGCGATGACGCTGGCCTCGACCGTTGCGACGCTCCCAATCATCTGGGTGACCTTTGGGCGGATCTCGCTTGTCAGCTTGTTGGCGAACCTCCTCGCCGAACCGCTCTTCGTGGCGGCGTTCGTGCTTTCGGGAGCATCTGCCGCCGCAGGGGCGATGTGGCAGCCAGCCGGGTGGGCGCTCGGTGTGATCGCGTACTACCCGCTCGCCGGGATCGCATGGATAGCCTCCGCAATCGCGGACCTTCCCTTCGCCGCCGTGGCCTTGCCCAGTATCAACGGCGACATCGAGTTCATCGCCCTCGTGGCGCTCTGTGCCGCGGCGTGGCCTGCCTATCGCTACCTGCCGCCCGATCGCGCGTTCCCCGAAGCGGGGAAGGTCGCCCGACGTTTCCGTGTGGGCGCGATCGCGCTCGGCGGCGCGGCATTCGGCATCGTTGTCACGTTCGTGTCGCTCCTTCCAATACGTGGACCCGGCGAACTCGAGATGACGGTGCTCGATATCGGCCAGGGCGACGCCATCCTCGTCACTACGCCCCACGGGCGCCACTTCGTCGTCGATGGTGGCCCCAGCGGCATCCAGTTGTCCCGCGAACTCGGGGCGACGCTGCCGCACTGGGAACGTCGCATCGACGCAGTCTTCCTGACGCACCCCCAACAGGACCACCTCGCGGGCTTCCCCGAGCTGTTTGACCGCTTCCGTGCTGCGAACACCTACGTTTCTGGTTCGACCAACCCGACGGAGGCCTACCGTATCTTCGCAGCTGCGGCGCCCCGCCTCCAAGTCGTCCAGTCCGGGGACCGCCTGGAGATAGACGGAGTGCTTATCGACGTGCTTTGGCCGCCGGTCGGCTACCAAACGGCGAACCTCAACGACACTTCGCTCATCCTTCGCCTCCGCTATGGCGAGACGACGTTCCTGCTCACCGGGGACTTCGAGGCTCCGGCGCAGAGGCAATTGATGGCCACGATGAACGTCGCATCGACGGTGCTCAAGGTGCCGCATCACGGGTCGAAGACAACCGCCCCAGAGTTCCTCGATGCGGTTCATGCGCAGGCGGCTGTGATCTCCGTCGGCAGCGGCAACCGCTTCGGCCACCCGTCTCCCGAGACGCTGGAAGCCTTGAAGGGGACGCCCGTTTATCGAACGGACACGCAGGGCCGCGTGACGATATCCAGTGACGGACGCCGGATCAAGGTGAGGGTTGATGGCAGATAGGCGTTTTGCGCGTCGTCGCCTGCGCGTATTTCTTGAGGCTGAAGAAGGTTGTTGAGGCGCTACCGGCAGGGCCGGTGGCGCCTCAACTGCTTGCTGGCGGGTTTGTGTGATTGCCAGGCGGGCAACCGTATTGGCGTCGCTAATTAACCTTAATCAGCGGACAGACGAAGCGATGTCCGGTATCCACGAGGCTGGAAGCCTGGGCTTCGACATCCGCCGCGCTGGTGAGTTGCGTGGTGATCCCGAACGCCTGTACGACCTTCCAGCGTCCGCCGTTGTAGCCGGGCATGCCCGGCGCTGCGTCCGAGACCGGGGCGCAGCTTGCGCAGTTCGGAAACACGTAAAAGGTGTCGAAGGGTCCTTTGTTGGGTACGTGGGCTGGGGTTACCGTGCTTTTATAGGCCTCATCGAAGGCGTAGAAGAGGCCTCCCGCTGGGCCGACTGGTGAGCCCGGCTCGTTGGGGTGGGCGTACGCCCCTGTGGGAACCAGCGCCGTCATGACCAGCGCCACCACAATAGCCAGAATAGTCTTTTTCCTCATGGTTCTCCCTTTCGAACGATCGGCCCTTGGGGGCCGTATCGCGACCACGATCCTGGGCCGCGGCGGGGGCGAAGTGCTTACGCCCCCGTTACGGGATCCTTACGGTGCCATTACGACGACCGCCGGGAGTCCGCG
>DAOTTM010000142.1:0-7096 GCA_034437915.1 Dehalococcoidia bacterium
TAAAGCCACGCCCTCGTCTCCAAGTACCGATAGCGCCTCCACGCAGCCGGGAAATGCCTGGACGAGGTCGAGATTCTCTTCCTGGAAGGTCCGGTGGCATTCGATGAGGTCCGATACGACAGCGTTCGGGGCCAATTCATGGTAGATCGCTTCCAGGGGCCGTCCGATTTCCCGAGTGAGGATGTCGGCTGGCGGCAGTGAAAATGCGAATCGCCCGGCTGTGCAGGCGAACGCCGCGAGGATGTACGTGCGCGTGTCCAGGAGCGTGCCATCGATATCGAGTAGGACGGTGCGGATGGCGTTTCCGCCGTGGTCAGTCAACTTTGCGGAGCCTCTCGGCATCGAGGATGGTGACGGACCCGCGTCCGATCGAGATGAGTCCCCCCTTCTCGAAGACCTGGAGCTGCTTGTTCACGGATTCCCGGCTGACCCCGAGAAGCTGGCCTACCTGTGCCTGCGTTGCGCGCACGCGGCGATGGGGAATGCTCTCGTCAGCCATCGAAAGCAAGGTTTTCGCGAGGCGATGCCCGAGGTCGAGAAACATGAGGTCCGTGACTTTGTCGTTGCTGCGACGCAGCCGCATGCTCATCGTCTCAAGCAGCGCGAGGGCGGCTGTTGGGCGCTCCCGGATCCAGTCGATGAAGACTTCGCGCGAGACGGCAAAAGTACGGGTTTCCTGGGCGGCGACGGCACTGGCCGAGCGCGGATGACTATCGAGGAGCGCCTGTTCGCCAACGCATTCGCCAGGCCCCAGGAGGGCGATCGTGACGTCCGTGCCGGTATCCGCGAGGCGGTGGATGCGAACCGCGCCGCGAACGATGACGTGCAGCGCATCGCCGGGTTCGCCCTCGTTGAAAATAGCGTCTCCGGGCGCGTACGAACGCCCGCGCCCCTGCGAAGCCAGCGCCTTGATATCCGGCTCGCTCAGCAGCGCAAGGAGCGGCACCTGCCGCATGATCGTTCCGGGGTCTTCAGCCAGGGGAGTTGCCACAAACCGCTCCGCGAATTGGATTGAGTGGTGAACCGGATGATCGTGCGGAGCGTAGCCCTACCGGGGCGCTGTTGACAACCTCAGCGCGCGCGAACGGTGCGCAACGTAACAATGTGCACCGTGACGGCGATGGCGATTAGCACAAGTGCGACCGAGATCCAGGGGTTGAAGCCCGTGAGCCACTCGCCGAGGCCGATGCCCAGCCAGAGCGAAGCCAGCGTCACGAGTTTCGTCGCCGAAGTCGCGCCGCGTTCCTCTTTGTAGTCCCGCAGCCGCTCACCGAAGAGGCGGTTGGTCATCAGCCACCGGTACGCCGTCGGCGAACCTTTTCCGTAGCACCCGGCGGCGAGGAGGAAAAAGACGGTGCTCGGGAGGAGAGGGAGAAATATGCCAAGGACGCCGATGCCCACGAGGACGGTGCCCAAGCCCATGAACAGCACCCGTACGAGCCGATGCGGGGATGGCGCTATGGCGTCCTGGGCGACGATGGTTGTCATATCTATCAATCCTCGCGAAAGAACAGCAACTCTGACAGGTTGAGTATACGCGTGCATGCTCGGGGGTGTCTTGGTGATGGCCAGCTCCTGGCCCATGAAACGACTTGGCGTTGGATCTCGGGACGCCAAGGCGAAACAATAGAACGCATGAGATGGTTTCGCCCTTCCGTTCGCCTCACGGGCGAGCACTGTCCGGGCTGCGGTTCAGTCTAATCCGCCCACGGACCCGCTTTGGCCGTCCGTGGCCACGCCCCCAACGAGAAGGACGGTCTTACCCATGCAACTGTTCGATACGCTGTCTGGAACGAAGAAGGATTTGGCGCCGCTGGCAGAAGACGGCATCATCCGAATGTATGTTTGCGGCATTACGCCGTATAGCGAGAGCCACGTGGGCCACGCGCTCAAGGCGCTGGTGTTCGATATCCTCCGCCGGTACCTCGAATGGCGGGGCTTGTCAGTACGTCATGTAGAGAACTTCACGGACATCGACGACAAACTTATCGACCGTTCGCAAAAGCTCGGGGTGGCGATGAGGGAACTCGCCCAACACAACATAGAGGCGTATCTCCAGAATCTCGCGGTTATGAACATCCTCCCGGCCCACGAGTACCCGCGGGTGACGGAGCGCGTCCCGCAGATTATCGAGATGGTCCAGGGGCTTGTGGACAACGGCCACGCCTATGCGAGCGGCGGCGACGTGTACTACCGCGTGCGGAGCTTCGGAGCGGCGCGATATGGCGCGCTTTCCAAGCGGAACGTGGATGACTTGATTAGTGGCTCGCGCGTCGATGTTACGGAGCTGAAGGACGACCCGCTGGACTTCGCGCTCTGGAAGGGGGCCAAGCCGGGCGAACCATCATGGGAGAGTCCGTGGGGCCCCGGGCGTCCCGGCTGGCACATTGAGTGCTCGGCGATGGCGCTGACAGCGCTGGGCGAGGAGATCGACATACACGGTGGCGGCGCCGACCTCATCTTCCCTCATCACACCAACGAGATCGCCCAAACGGAAGGGTTCACGGGCAAGCCGTTCGCGCGCATTTGGTCACATTGCGCTCTGCTCCAGCTCGGCAGCGACAAAATGTCCAAATCGACTGGCAACCTGGTCACCATCGGTGAAGCGCTGGACCGCTATGGACCGGACGCGCTGCGCATGTTCGTCCTGACGAGCCACTACGGAAGCCCATCCACTTATAGCGATGAGGCGATGGATGCGGCCGTTGCCGGCGCCAAGCGGTTGCGTGAAGCGGCCTTCCTCCCCTCCCCGCGGGGCTCGAACAAGGCCGACGTGTCGATAGATGGGATTCGCGAACGGTTTGTGGCGGCGATGGATGACGACCTCAACACGCCCCAGGCGTTGGCAGCGCTCTTCGAGTTGGCGCGCGACATCAACCGCGGACGCGACCAGGGCCGCGACATCTCCGCGGCACAGGCGATGCTGCGCGAACTTACGAGCGTGTTCGGCCTAACGCTGGCGGCGCCTGTTGGCCATTCGCAGGAAGCCGCGCCATTCATCGACCTGCTCGTCACGCTGCGAACAGAGTTGCGCGCCGCAAAGCAGTGGGCGCTTGCGGACCGCGTGCGCGACGGGCTGGCAGAGCTCGGTGTGGAAGTGAAGGACGGTGCGGAAGGGACGAGATGGGAGGCCCGTTAAAGGACGGGAGCTGGCTGGTTGCGTATCGCGCGCAGCTCTACGATCACGTGGCCCTCTTGAGCACGGGCTTGCGCCGCGGGAGTAACCTTGTTTCCTCCGACCGCCGCGCGGGACCTGTAGCCCGCTTTCTGCAGGATGTTGGCGCGCTGCATCGCGCGGTCGACGTCCTCGACATTAACCGTGATTGAGGTCTCAACCGCCAGTAGCATATCCTCGCCTGAAGGTTTTTCGTGCCCAGCAAGGATGAAGTCCAACTGCTCGACGGCATCGAACTCGGCCTGGGTGATCAGTCCGGCTTCAACCGCCTCTTCCAGCCGTGACAGTTCGTGATAAGGCACCACCTTGCCGGAACGAACGTACTTCGAGAACCAGGAAGCCGCATGGTTTCGGAACTTATCTTCAAAAAGGTCGCCCTGGAAATTGCCAAAGTGGCCTTCCAACCTCGACATTCTTAGCTCAATGTTTTTGACGCTCCCTTTGACTTCCACCATGTCGGACTTGAGGACAGACACGTCCTCTTTGAGGACAGACACGTCCTCCTTGAGGACAGACACGTCCTCCTTGAGCGTTGACACATCCTTCTCAACTCGTTCAAGGCGTTGAGGCATTTGCAGGATGTCGTCGCTGAGGATAAGGGGGCGCAACTCGGCCCGCCACTCGGGGTGGGCCGCGAGGAAATGGATCAGCTCCTGGGCGCTTTCGACGGTGAAGGCCATGCGGTTAGCATATCAGACTGCGCAGTGGCCTAGCTCACGCGTTCGGCCACGATGACGTCGCGATCGACGTACTCCTGTCCGGTGGAGTCGAGTTGCCCTCCGCAGGTGATCATCGTGATCCATTCGGCCTCGTTGGGACGGTTCGGCGGCCAAATGATTTCGCCCATGGGAATTGTGTCGCGATGGTACCGCTTGTTTGATACGACCTTGTACCTGTATTCGATACCGTTCTCCATCACCACGACGATCTCATCGCCGGCGACACTTGATGCGAGCTTCTGAAACGGCGCGGGGATGCTGTGGTAATACACATGCGCGGAGAACAGGGCGTTGCCGCCAAAGCCGGGCTTGTCATAAATATGATACCAGCCGATGTTGGTGTTCTCGGCCTTCGGCGTGTCCAATTCGTCTTGGTTACGGCTGTTTTTTTTGATGGCGAGTTCTTCGATCGGAGCATCGACCTTGAGCTTCGGGATCTGCATGCGTGCCACGCGCCCGTTGAACGGGGTCGGCGTTGCGGTGGGCGATGGCGTGGCCGTGGCCGTCGCGATTGGGACCGTGGTGCTTGTCGCAGTCGCCGTATCCGTGGCGGCCACCTCAATGGCCGCGGGGGCTTTCTTGTCCCCATCGGAACAGGCGATGCCTGCCGTGAGCATGGCACCGGCGACGATCGCGCCGACAAACGAGAAGAGTCCGATTCTGTTCAAGGCGTGCCCTCCCAGGCTTGATGGTTGTTTCGCCGACCGCTTGGGCCAGGCTATTGGTATCGCTCCGCGACAACCACGTCGCGGTTGAGATATTCGCCGGGGCCGCCCGGTCTGCTCGCGACGAATTCGCCGCCGCAGGTGATGAGCGTGATCCACTCCACGCCGTCGGGCTTTTCCTTCGGCCAGATGAGGTCGCCCATGGGTATAGTCTTTACGTCGTACCGCTGTTTGCGGATTACCTTGTACTTGTATTCGAGTCCATTTTCCATGACGACGACGATATCGTCGTCCTTTTCGAGCCTCGCCAGCTTGTTGAAGGGCCCGATGATGTTGGGGTAGTAATCGACGTGGGCGGCGAAGACGGCGTTCCCGTTGAATCCAGGCTTGTCATAAATGTCGTACCAGCCAGTCTTCAGGGGGTCGTGCGGGGTGTCCAATTCCCTATTGTCCGTGTTTGCCTTGAAACCAATGACTTCCACCGGGGAGTCCACCTTGAAGCGGGGAATCTTGAACCTCGTGAGCTTGCCATCGAAAGGAAGGGGGGTTGGCGTCGCGGATGCAACACTTGGTTTGGGAACGAACGCTGTCGATGTGGGGGTAATTTCGAGCGTGGGGAAGGGGGAAGCTTCGTAGGACGGACTCGCGGAACCGTTCGTCCCGCCGCCGGAAAACATGAAGCCAGCCACCAGGAGCGCAGCGCCGGCGAGGAACGAAAGGATGGCGAGCGAGCGAAGTACTTTCATAAGCGCGATGCGGCACGACGCGGCGATAAGCGTCCCTCTACCTTATACGACACGATGGCAAGAGGAGATTAAGCGTTCCCATCGCCAGGGGCGGCCTTTCGTGTCCGCCGGCTGAGGGCGTAGCCGGCTGCCGCCCCTGTGAGGACGACGACGCCAAGTACGATCAGCACCGCGCCGAGGACGGAAAACCCCGAATCCGATGAGGGCGCCGTTGCCGCCGGCGTGGGACTCACCACACCCCCGCTTCCCGCGGCGCCAAATTGGCCCGGGGGGGCCGCCGTGCGCCCCGTGGTGATCGTCAAGGTGTCGGTGGGGAGCGATGTCGCTCCCGGCAACGGCGTAAATGCGGCGCGTTCTGTCGCGGTCGCGGCTGCTTGCGCTGGGTTTACGGTAGGCATCGCCGTCGCCGTCGGCAAGGGGACAGGAAGTCCCTCGCCGATGCTCAGGTTTATCTGCTGGGCGGGATTAGCGAAGCTGTCCTTCCATCGTGCGGTCTGAACCGCCTGCCGCCCCCCGACGGTGAAGGCGATCTCCTTGCCCTCCGCGCCGCATCCGGGCTTGACCGCCGCCGAAACGACGAGGATTGCGTACACAGACACTCCGCCGTCAGTGATGGTCGATGGAGGCGCGCCGTTGTTGTCCTGGGTGCAGTTCACGCCGTCGATGAGCGCCTTCACTTCTGTTCCGTCTCGCACGGGTTTGCCATCGATCACGACCGTCCCATAAAACGCGGCTGGAAGCGGTGGCTGGGCGTTCGCCAGGTGGGCGAACAAAAGGCCCGCGAGGGCAACGACGATGACTACAGCCGTGCGCATGTTCTTCGATGGTACGGTGCTTCCCGGGCATCCGCCAAAAAGACTCACAGGTCGGCCCGTACCCAACGCGGACGAGTCGCGAATTCGCCCTTTTGACGATACTGGCATACCTTATGTCGGTCTATGGTGACCAGAAAGATCTCTGCTTGGCCGGAATAGGGTCCACGTTGCGCAGCGCGCGCGAGAGCCGCGGGCTGACGATTGAGCTTGCGGCGCAGGAAACGCGAATATCACCGCGCTTTCTCGAAGCGCTTGAAGACGACCGTTTCGAGGCGTTGCCCGCGCCCGTCTATGTCCGCGGGTTCCTTCGCAGCTATGCGAACTACCTTCATGTAGACGCGAATCCCCTGATGAAAGAGCTGAACGCGCGCCAGGGAAGTCCTGTCGCGGGTCCCGATGGGTTTGTGAGTGGCCCGGTCGTGCGGGCGCCGTCGCGCGATCCGTGGCGGCAGCGCCCGCAAGCGGGCGCGCACAGGACAGCCACGGGCGTCGCTCCCGAGGCGCTCCAACCGCCGCCTCCCATTGGCAGCGATTGGGCGCCAGATCCGGCGGACGATGAGTCGTGGGCTCCCGAACCGCTCAACTCCGCGGAGGTTCGCCAGGCCCCATGGGACGAGCCAGCAAGTTTCCAACCTCCCGTCGAGCCCGTTGAGCAAGACTTGGGACCTGAAGAAGAGGAATACCGCCCGCCGCAGGAAACCTATCGTTCGCGGCGTGTGGCCGGGGTACTCGTGGAACGCGAGGCCGAATACAACGACGCCGGGGGCCCGATGCGGTTCATCGCCCTGGCCGGCGCGGGCCTCATTGCGCTCGTGTTCTTTGCCGTGGTTGGCATACTGCTGGCGGGCGGTGGCGATGACGACAGTAGCGCGGGCGCGGGAGATAACGGAGTTGCCGGTAGCCCAACCACACGGGCGGGGACCCAGGTTGCAGTGGCGTCGGTCACTCCTACAACTTTGACAGCAACCGTTTCTCC
>DAOTTM010000143.1:0-13658 GCA_034437915.1 Dehalococcoidia bacterium
GAGGGCGGCCTTGAGGCGGTCGATCTGGGGGATTGGGGTGGGATCGAAGCCGTTGAGGAGGCCGAGGTAGCAGGAGGTGTAGTCGCCCCAGGCGGTGCCCTGGAGGAGCTGGTCGAGGACGGTGGCGCCGCCGAGTGCGATGCGGTGGACGGGGATTCCTGCGTCGGTGAGCAGGTCGGCGGTGACATCGAAGCGGCGGCGGACGCGATCATCGTACAGGCGCGACTCGATCATGACGGCAGCGAGCGAGTTGGCGACCTCCGCGGCGGTACCGAGTCCGACAACGAGGTTGTGGTTCCCCTCCGGGAGCATTTCGAAGGAGCCCAGCGTCTTGCCGTTTTCGGAGAGCTGGTTGCGAAAGCGCCGGGCCACGGATGTCAGGTGTTCGGCAGCGATGACCATCACAAAGCGACCGTCGAGGGACGTTGCCAGCTGCTTGGCGCCGTTCGTTTTCGTTGGTGCGGCCGGGCCGATGTGGCCGCCCACGAGCGCGATATGCAGTTCGCCCGCCGAACGCATCGCATTGTCATCGAGTCCGCAGAGGCCAAGCCGCGTGCCGACCCGCAGCAAAGGGGCGAGGCTGTGTGCGAGGGCCGCGCGCGGCGGTGCCTCGTACGTGAGGTGATGGGTGGCGACGTGGTCCCTGGCAGCGCGTTCGGCGAGTTCGCCGCCCATCGTCAGAACGAGGAGCATCGCGCCACGATTTCGGGCATCGTCGTAGCAGCTGAGGGCCTCGGCGGTGTTGCCGCTGTGCGTGGCGACGACCACGAGGGTTTGCTCCGCGACCCAGTTGGGAAGGTCGTAACCGCGGATCACGACGACTGGGATGCGGGCGGTGGGCTGGCAGAGCGCGGCAAAGTAATCGCCTCCCGTCGCGGAACCACCCATGCCCGCCACCACGACGCCCGTGGCATGAGCGGCGCCCTTCGGCAAACACATCCCCGCGCTCGCATCCCAGGCGTGAATGAGTTCGGAACCGAGGGCGCGGATATGCCCGAACATGTCCTCGCGGTCGAGGGCGTAGAGGGCCGGGTCGTCGAGTTGACTCACGCGACCCCCGCGATGCGTTTGCCCGCTTCGAGGACGGGGCCTACCAAAGATTCATCGCGCACTTCGGTGTAGATACGCAGGAGGGGTTCGGTGCCGGAGAGACGGAAGAGGAGCCAGCCCTTGTCGAAGGTGTAACGCCAGCCATCGACCCTGTCCCGCGCGAGGACCGGATGGCCTGCCACGTCCGTGGGGTGGGCGGCGTCGAGGATCGCCTTTACGTGGGCGTTGGCGCCTGGTTCGAGATCGAAGTCAAGGCGTTGGTAGAAATGGGGACCCGTGATAGCAAAGACATCATTTAGCAGTTCGGAGGGCATCTTGCCCGTGGCCGCGATGTTGTCGAGCAGGAAGAGGCCGGCGAGGATGCCGTCGCGCTCGGGGATGTGGCCGCGGAAGCCGTAGCCGCCGCTCTCCTCGCCGCCGATAAGCGCATCCTTATCCATCATGAAGGGGCCGATGTGTTTGAAGCCGACGGGCGTTTCGTAGCATTCGACGCCGTAATGCTTCGCGAGGAGGTTTGCCATCCCGGTCGTCGTCACGGAACGAACGATCGCGCCGCGCAGGTTACGCTCGCCGAGCAGATAGTTGATAAGCAGGGCAAAAGCTCGAAGCTGGTCAATATAAGCGCCGTGTTCATCGACGACTCCGAGGCGGTCCGCATCCCCGTCGTTTGCGATACCGCCCGCGAAGTTTCCGTTCGCAATGAGGGACATGAACTCGCCGAGGTTCGATTCGATCGGCTCGGGGGCGCGGATGCCGGGGAAGGTGGGGTTTCGGTCAGTGTGGATCTCGGTGATCGACGTCGAGCCGCCATCGAGCAGTTCGTGGAAATAGCCCGAACCGGTCCCATACATTGGGTCGATAGCGAGTTTGAGACCAGCGGACTTGATACGCGCGATATCCACCTGTGACCGGAGCTTGGCGAGATAGCCGGGGGCGGGGTTGAAGCGTGTGATCAGGTCGGAATCGGCGGGAGCTAGCTTAATGGACGACTCGTTCGCCAGGATGGCGGGCACGCGCGTTTCGATCGCCGCCACGAAATCGGGGCTCGCGCTACCGCCGTAGTGGGGTTTGACCTTGATGCCGTTCCAGCGAAACGGGTTGTGGCTGCTGGTGACGATTACGCCGCCAGAGGCGCCCGCTTCGATGATGCGCCAACTGATCGCGGGCGTCGGGGCGGGGCGGTCCGCAAGTTGGACGTGGAAATCGTTCCCCGCAAGGACGCGGGCGACGGCCATGGCGAATTCGTCCGAGAGGAAGCGCGTGTCGTAGCCCACGATCAATGGCCTGGCCAGCCCGTAGGTCTCGGCGAAATGAGCCGCGATAGCCTGGGCGCACGCGCGGACGTTTTCGAATGTGAAGGTCTCGCCGATGATGGCGCGCCAGCCATCCGTGCCAAACTGCACCGGGTTGCTTGTCATGCGGCCATCATACGTGGGCGCCGGGTTCGATGCTGGCACCCGGGGGGAGGGTGACGCCCGGTCCCACGGACGCTCCGGCGCCAACGACCGCCCCTGCGAGGTGTGCTCCGGCACCGATACGAACGTCATTGGCAAGGATGCTCCCTTGTACCTCGGCGCCCTCACCGATCTCGACGCGTTCCCACGCAATGGAGTCCCCGACCGTCGCGCCTTCACCCACCCGCGATCCAGTGCCAAGCGACGACCTCGTGACCGTTGCCGTTGGGGCCACCTCGACGCCCTCAGCGAATGCGCCGTCGGAAGAACGGTCGAGAAGGGCGGTATTGAGTTCGAGGTAGCGGGCGGGGGTGCCGATGTCCGCCCAGATGCCGCCGAATTCGTAGCCGAGGACTTTTCTGCGACGGGCCACCAGGGAGGGGAAGAGGGTGTCTTCGACGCGGACGGCGCCCAGCGGGATCTCATCGACGAGACCGGGTTCGAAGATCCAGACACCAGCGTTCACGAGGTTGGTCGGTTCGGCGCCGCGGGCGGGCTTTTCCACGAAGCCGGTGACGAGCGATGCGGAATCCACGGCCGCGACACCGAAATGCCACGGTTCGGAAACCGGGTGCAAGGCGAGCGTCAGGTCCGCCTGTGCCTCGATGTGGCGGTCGAGGCAGGCGGCGAAGTCGAAGTCGATGAAGACATCGCCGTTGACGACAGTAAACCGGCCTTCGACGCCCGCCTCGTGCACGGCGTGGCGGATGGCGCCGCCCGATTCAAGGCGCTGGCGTTCGCGCACGAAGACAAGGTCCAATCCCGCTGGGCGTGCGCCTTCATAGGCTGTGGCGAGGTCTTCGTTTTGGAGACCGAGAGCGAGGACAACGCGTTCGAACCCGGAGCGGCCCAACCAATCGAAGAGGTAATCGATGGCGGGGCGATTCACCACGGGGACGAGGCTCTTGTGGCGATGCCAGGTGAGCGGGCGCAGGCGCGTCCCCAGCCCGCCCACGAGTACGATCGCATCCATTTCGCCCGCTTCTACGAGAGCCCGGCAGAGGCGCGAAGCCCCTCGGAGCGGCTTGTATCCTCCCATGGCACATCGAGGTCGATGCGCCCGAAGTGACCGTACGCCGCCGTCGCTTTGTAGATCGGGCGGCGCAGGTCAAGATCTCGGATGATGGCGCCGGGGCGGAGGTCGAAGTGCTTTCGCACGGCCGCAAGGATGGCTGAGTCCGAAACACGGCCCGTGCCGAAGGTCTCAACTCCGATTGAGGTCGGCTCAGCGACGCCGATTGCGTACGAGAGCATGAATTCGCAGCGGGTGGCCAGGCCGGCCGCGACGATGGTCTTCGCCACCCAACGGGCAGCATAGGCGCCAGAGCGATCGACCTTGGTGGGGTCCTTGCCGCTAAAGGCGCCGCCGCCGTGGCGGGCGATGCCCCCGTAGGAATCGACGATGATCTTGCGGCCGGTCAGGCCGGCATCGCCGCGCGGGCCGCCAATGACGAAGCGGCCGGAGGGGTTCACATAGATCTTCGTGGTCGCGTCGATGAGCTTTGGGTCCACGATCGTGCCGATGATGTGCGCCCGCACGTCGGTTGTGATGGTTTCCTGGTCGACGTCGGGGGCGTGCTGGGTCGAGATGACGACGGCTTCGGCACGGATGGGGTTCCACTGGTCGTCGTATTCGATCGTGACCTGGGACTTGCCATCGGGGCGCAACCAATTGAGTTCGCCACTCTTGCGCGCCTGCGCGAGGCGACGCGTGAGGCGGTGGGCGAGGGCGATCGTGAGGGGCATCATCTCCGGCGTTTCCGTGCAGGCGAAACCGATCATCATGCCCTGGTCGCCGGCGCCCGTATCGAGCTCGGCGCTTTCGCGAGCGCCGTGGCGGGCTTCGAAGGAACGGGAGACGCCGCCGGAGATGTCCGGGGATTGTTCGTTGATGGCGGTGATGACGCCGCAGGTCGCTCCATCGAAGCCGATCTGCGAGGAGGTGTAGCCGATCCCAAGGATGGTCTCGCGAACGATACCGGGGATATCGACGTATGCGTTCGTCGTAATCTCGCCGGTGACGAGGACGAGTCCGTTGGTGATGGCGGTCTCGCAGGCAACACGGGCCATCGGGTCTTTGCGCAGGATCTCGTCCAGGACGCCATCGGAGATCTGGTCGCAGACCTTGTCCGGGTGCCCTTCGGTAACCGATTCAGAAGTGAGAAGCCGTCGTTCTGCCATGGGTGTGCCATCTCCTTGGAGGCCGCGGGCAAACCGGCGGCAGGGGAAGGAACGCGCTTGAGCGAGTCCTTCGATGAAGGAGCGGGCCGGGAATATGCCCGCCTTTTGTTGCTCACAGCGCAGGGCGCGTGGGCCGCGTCTCTTCGGCACCTTGGAGGCATAACCAGGTTGCCGGGCCACGTTCGTTGGGCGTGTCCCTCTTGACGCACGTGTACCATAGCATCGGGCCGAGATCGGCGACATGTCTGATTGCCGTTCAACACGACGGATTGGGACGGACGAGTGGGACAACGGAACCGGTGAGCGGACCTTCATCTGGCGGACACCACCCCAGCGCTTGCTCACGCGCGCGTTACAGACGGACGCGTGGCGGGCGATGCGGCACGGTGTGGCTGAGCCGGGCATCCCAGCCCTTCCAGGGAAGGGCTAACGCGCGCTACGGACGCCGGCTTCCGGCTAACCTCGGGCCTTGGTACTATCGATTCTTCGCGGCGAGCGTAGCGTAGTGGTTAACGCGTCTGGTTGTGGCCCAGAAGATCGAGGGTTCAATCCCCTCCGCCCGCCCCAATCTCTCCCTGTCACAAATACGACGGAAGATCGGCTCGCTCCTGCAGTCGATGCTTCGGCGCGCCTGGCTCAAAACCCTCCCTGGCGGTCGGGCTACGGAAAACAATCGCTGACTGGGGGTCGGCTCAGTTGAGGCGGTCGATGACGAGAGAGGCCGTGCCGAGCAAGAAGAAGAAGCTCAGGCCGTCCGTGCACATCGTGACGAAGATGCTCGATGCAAGGGCGGGGTCGGCGCCCAAAGAGCGCAGGACGAGGGGCACAGTCTGGCCTACAATCGTTGCAATCATACTGGCGGAGGCCATGGCGAAGAGCAGGATCGCCGAGAGCGTGAGGTTTTGCGTAAAGGCGAAGCCTACGATCGCGAGCAGTACTCCAACGACCAGCCCGTTGGCGAGACCGACGAGGAGTTCGCGAAAGAGGCCGCGCGCGATGCCCGCGCGCTTTTCGCGGAGAGCGAGCGAACGGACCATGATCGTCGCCGTCTGGGTGCCCGTGACGCCGCTCTGATTGGCGACGACGGGCATGAAAGCGGCGAGCACGACAGCCTTATCGATCGTCGAGTTGAAGGTGCTCACCACCAGCGCGCCAACGAACGCCGTCACGAGGTTCACCATCAGCCAGGGCAGGCGCAGGCGGATGGTCTGGCGGATCGGCGTTGAAGCCGTCTCCTCTTCATCGAGGCCGACCATGCGGTACATGTCCTCGGTCGCCTCTTCCTGGAGGACGTCGATGAGGTCGTCGGCGGTCATGACACCTTCGAGGCGTCCCTCGTCATCGACCACGGGAATAGCCATGAGGTTGTACTTCTGGAGGGTGCGGGCGGCTTCTTCCTGGTCGACACCCGTGGTCACGGCGTAGACATCGCGCTGGGTTATCTCGCTGAGGCGGGTACCCGTCGGCGCGACGATGAGGTCGCGAAGACTGACCGTCCCTTGGAGGCGTTGGTCGGCGTCGATCACATAGAGGTAGTAGGCGCGGTCGGCGGCGGGGCGAAGGACGCGAAGGTGGTCGATTGCTTGCTCGACGGTGGCATTTTCGGCCATGGCCACAAAGCCACGGCTCATGATGCCGCCGGCGGATTCGTCGCTGTATTGGAGGAGTTCGGCTACCTCTTCTCCGCGATCGAGCGCTGCCAGCGTGTCTTCGCGTTCATCCGGTCCGAGCTGCTGGATGACATCGGCGGCGACATCGTCTTCGACTTCGCCCAGGACGGCGGGCAGATCTTCGACGCCGACGCTGCGAATGAGGTCGCGCAAGTCGTCGTCTTCGACGTATTCGAAGAGCTGTCCGACGATATCGGTAGGGAGCTTATCGAGGAGAACTCGGCGCTCATCTTCATCGAGGCGGAGGACCAATTCGACAAGGTCCGCCGGGTGCAACGACGCGACGAGGGCGACGAGTTTACCCCACTCGGCCCCGTCGAAGAGGCTCCGGGCATCGGACAGCAGGTCGCGCGCAGTCCCATCGTCGACCATGAGGCCGTCCCTTCAGCGAAGTTTTCTGAGCTATATACACAGCCAATCCGGAACGTACGCCCGTGGTTTGGAAGGGTCAACGACGATGTGGAAACGCCCGGTGAGGGCTGCCGACGGCCGAAAATGACAACTTGCTTGATCCAGTGATCTATAATGCGGGCGCGCCCCAGATATTTTCGGAGGGAAACCCATGCGCAGTCATCGAACCATCCTCGCGTTCGCCTTCCTGGTGAGCGCCATCGCGGCGCCCGCGTTCGCGATCGCCTCGCACGGCTCACCGGGCGGCGACCAGCACCAGGTGCAGGCGGCAACCGCCTTCGGCACCACAATCACCTACCAGGGCCGGCTCGTGGATGCGGGCGCACCGGCCAACGGCGTGTACGACCTGCGATTCCTCGCCTACGACGCGGAAGTCGGCGGCACACAGTTCGGGGCCGTCGTCACGAAGGAAGATGTCCTCGTCACCAACGGCCTCTTCACCACGCTGCTCGACTTCGGCGCCGATGCGTTCAAGGGTGACCAGCGCTGGGTGGAGATGGCAGTGAAGCCGGGAACGGGCGGATCGTTCACCGTGCTTAGCCCACGGCAACCGGTTGGCGCCGTCCCCTATGCCCTCTATGCGAAGGAGGCAGGATTGGCGCTGCCGTTCAGCGGTTCCGCTGCCTCGACATCCGTGAGCGGCCTCTTCTCATTGACGCAGACGGATGCGGGTGTTGGGCTCGGCGTCCGCCGGACCTATGTAGGGAGTGTCGAGTATCCGGCGATCCTTGGCTCTAATGCCGGCGCTGGTGCAGGAGTGCAGGGGGAATCGAGTGCCGCTTCGGGTGTCGCGGTGCTGGGTGCGGCGGCGGGAGCGACCGGCATCGGCGGCAAGTTCAGCGGCAAGACCGGCGTGAAAGCGACGGGCGTGGGCGAAGGGGCGACCGCGCTGGAGGTCGAGAACGGCGCGATCAAAGTGAGTGGGGCGGTCAAGCCCGCATTCGTGCACAAGGCGACCGTGGGAAACAGCACGGCCAACGGAGCTGAATCGTACACGGTGATCGACCATTCGCTGACGAACGGGGACCCCAACGCGATTCTTATTGTCACACAAGTCTTCAACCCCGGAGGCGGTTCTGGCGTCCCTTACAACGAGACCATCGGGGTCAAGTATCTCGGCGCGACCGCGCCTGAAGCGCAACGAAACAAGTGGGCAATTTTCAATCAGGACAACATCACGCCGTTCACCGTCAACGCCGCATTCAACGTGCTCGTGATCAAGCAATGATGGCCGGGATGCGAACCAGGAGAATCGCGGCCATCGCATTAGGCGGACTGATCGGGTTGGTGGCCATCATGGGCGTTTCCGGGCAATCGGCGACGGTGTTCGACCTCTCGTTTGGCGGGTTCACGAGCGGCGGGGGGCAAAGCGCTGGGGGCACGTATTTGGCCTACGGGGTGCTGGGGCAGCCGCTGGCGGGGACCGCCTCCGGGGGCAGCTACGCGTTGACTTCGGGCCTGGTCGGGGGCGCGACGGTGAAGTTCCGCGTGTTCGCGCCGTTCATTTCGTCGGACCGGTAAGAGCGCGGGCTGCGTCTGGCGTCTGTCGATGCCGGACATTGCACCGCTTGCTTACGCGCACGGCTCGGATTCGACCGTTCCGTCGGGACCCGGATCGGACTCGTCATTTTCCGGCGGGCGGGCGAGGCCCTGGAGAGCTGCAATCAGTTCGGCCGCTTCCTGCGACGTGATCTTGCCCTGTTCGAGCATCTCCAAGACGCGTAACTCTTCGACTTCGCGGCGCCGCGGAGGTTGTGGGGAACGGGCGGAGCGTTGCGGTTTCGCTGTGAAGGTTGGTGGGCGCTCGGGCGCCTTGCCCATCGCGCGGGCTTTAACGACCGCCTCACCGATACCCGTCTCGACATGGACGCGGATGGCTGCATTGTCTGGCCCCTGGGGATAGTCAATGCGTTTCTTACCGATGCCGCTGGAGGCGCGAATGGAGACCACCTCGTCCGGCGGCAGACGCAACTCGACCCGGCCCATACCAACTTCGGCGCGGTAGTCACCTGGCGACGTTTCGGCGATATCGACCATGGTGTCGCCGGTACCGGCGTTGCTACGGACCAGCCCACGATGGTCGAAGATGGCGATCTTGCCCGCGCCAACATCCGCTTCGAGGTCGCCCACCAGCGAGTACGCCGCGATTTCACCCGCGCCCGTATTGATCTTGAGGATCGTGGCGGAAACGTCCCGCGCCTCGATTTGGCCGTAGCCGAGGTCGATGTCGAGATTCTGAAGGAGAGCCGGGAGGGCGAGGACGGTCGTCGGACCCTGGCGGCGGCGGAATAACCAGCCGGTGGATAGGGCGATTTCGATGCGCACGCGCGCTCCGTCGCGGGTAACTTCGAGTTGAGGGGCTGACTTGCTCCCGGTGGTGGTCACGGATGGCTCTTCGCCCTCTGTGCACGCCCGGACGATGAGCTTGCCGGCGGTCTGATGGATGCGAACATCTTCCAGGCCGTCGGCGGAGAACGTCTCGGAGGCGCGCGCCCCCGCTTCCCCGTGGTCACCCATTACCGGCAGGAGCGGCAGGCCTGGGATATTTGACTCCCAACCTGGAGCGCCAAGGCCGCCATGTTGGTGACGTTGCTCCCGAGAACGTCCGCGCTCTTCGTTACGGGCGCGGCGCTCCATCTCCTTCGCCTCGTTGCGCAGGCGCACGGCTTCCGAACGCATGCGGTTTGCCTCCGAGCGCTTTTCGTTGCGGAGCCGATCGGCCTCGTGGCGCAGTCGTTCGGCGGCTTCGCGCGCCATTTTCGCCGCATCGCGTGCGCGGTTGGCGTCGTCCCTCGCGTCAGGCATCGCCGGCTCCAAGAGACCGCAAGGCTTCCGCGGCTTGTCCGGCAGAGAGGCGACCCGACGAGAGGTCATCGAGGATGCGTTGGCGCCGTTCGCCCTCGCGCAGGTCCTCACCGGCTTCGAATCCGAGGGACACGAGCACTTCGTTGAGACGCGAGACTACGGTGGGGTAAGAGATTCCGAGCTCTTCTTCGACATCTTTGATCTTGCCACGGGAGCGAAGGAAGGTCTCCACGAATGCGAGCTGGTCGCGGCTGAGGCGCGCAAGCGGACCCGATTCGAAGTGGCCCTCGACGGCGACGCCGCACGTGCCGCACTCCAGGCGGCGAACCTGGAGGGGGCCGTCGCAACTCGGGCAGGTTCCAACTAAACGGGCCATCGTGTTCCCTTCCATGGCGCCGGGTTAGCGGACGCTGTTGACAGTGCTGAGCCCATCCACCGGGGCCTCCTCCGCGGGGTAGGCCCAGCGTTCGATACGCGCGGAGAATCGTTCGAGGCGGGTCGCCAGCCCACCGATGGCGGTGACCAACCAGCATTGGCCGCCGGAACGATAATACCCCGCCGAGGCGAGACGGGATTCCACGAAGATGTCTAAGTGGTTCTGAAGGATGTTGAGGTCGAGGTTCATGATAGGAGTCCTTTGGACGAAGATACGAATGATTCGCCTCGTCTTATTCAATATCATCCATCATAGAATCAATGTCAATAGTATGCTTGAGAAAATTTATCCACGCCTTGATTTTGACGAACAACGCCAGGACGAGACGCGCGCCATGGTCGTGGGCACCGGTGGTGGTGGTTCTCTGGGCGTCGCAGCGCTTTACATTACTCGCGTGTGCGGCCAGGATTCGCGAAACGGTTGAATGCCGAGCTGCCGAGCACCCAGAGACAGAGGGGGAGCAGCGCCACAAGCCAGATGAGGATGAAGAACAACGACACGGTCAGCGCGGCGCCGGTCGAGACGGCTTTCGCGGTGGCGAGGTAGCGCGGGCCTTCCACTTCCTCGACGCTCGCGAGCTGGCGTTTGAGCCATGCATAACCGGGCAGGCTTATAACGCCTTCGTCTTCGGGCGCAAAACTGGGAAGATGAACCGGGCAAGGTGGAAAAGGCAGAGCGGGGATGAGGAACACCAGCCCGACGCCGATGAAAACGGCCGCCTCAGTCGGCGTTGGTCCCCAATTGGATGGTGGCGAATACGCGTTGGGAGTGATGACGCGCCAACCAGAGAAACCCAGGAAATGTCATCGCGGGACCTGGGCGAGGGCGGCGGCGCCGACGGGCAGGTTGGGAGAGCTGCCGACGGTGACGCCCCGCGGCAACAGAGCCGCATTGAGAACGTGGCCCGCGACGCGAAGGCCCGCCCGGGCGGCGCGGTAGGCGGCATCGTTCGCGGTGTCGTCGGGGATGAGGATAAGGATGTGCCCGCCGCCTTCGCGCTCCATGAGGCGGCCAATCGCCTGCGCGGCGAGGAATGGCGCCGTGAGATTCAGCTGGATCGTGGCGTCCCACTCGTCCGGCGAAAGCTCCTCTATCGGTGCGAACGACGGGACGTCGTGCGTGAGGACGGCAAGGTCGCAGCGGCCGAAGCGGTCCCAGATCTCGTCGGCGAAGGCGACGACGGCGGTGGGGTCGGTGTGATCCATCACGCGGACGAAGTGTTCGCGGCCAATAGACCAGATCTCGTTGGCAATGGAGTTCATGGCGAACTCCTGGGCTTGGCTCGTATCGACCGTGCCGAGCGCGATATTCGCCCCGGCTTCCGCGCAGGCGACGACGAAGACGCGGCCCGCCTCCGTACCGGCGCCGATGAGGGCAACGACGCGGCCTGCCAGTGCATCCGTCATCGCAGCACCGTGAGGATGAGCGGGACGGTCATGCCGAGAAGAGCAAGCAGACCGATGCCCACGGCAATGCTACGCCAGTCGCGTGTGCGAATGTGGCCCGCGTAGTAGTCGTTCTCCCAGGAGCCATCGAGGAGGTCGCGGTCTCGCTCATCGGGGCCGAGGTCCGGTTCATTGGCCATGGGTCTATTCTAGCGCACGACCCTGACGCGGTCGCCATCCTCGTCGCGGTCGAAGAGGTCCCATTCGAGGCGGCGCGGGAAACTGAAGCCCCCAAAGCCGAGCGACGATACGGTGAGCACGAACGCAATAACGCCGAGCCAATACCAGCCGTCGGAGGCGACCATGATCAGGCCCGCGAGGCCCCACCAGATGGTGGCGGCGAGTCCGCGGCGATCGCCCCGGCTATTCGCCACCGCACCGGACGTTAGAAATGCGAAGACACAGAGCCACGAGGGCGGATCCTGGTCAGCCAGCGACACGGCCAGACCGACGACGAGCCAGGCGACCACGATGCCCAGCCCTCCGAGATAGGAGTCCCGGCGCATGAAGCTGTGGACCACAGCGCCGGTGGCGAGGAACGCGAAGACAGACACCCAGGTGGCATCGGCGGTTTCGATGATGGCGATGGCGGTGCCCGCCCAGATACCGCTGATCGCGATGAGGCGCGAGAGGCCGAGGCGGCGAAAGGCGCCCGTGCCAACGGCTGCCGTGGCAAGGAAGGCGAAGATCAGCGACCACCAAGCATCGTGCTGCATCGCTACCGCTGTGATCGACGCCACCCAGATGGCAACGATCGACAGCAGCGAACTCGCCTTGATGGTCATACAAGGCGCCCATTGGCGTCGCGTATCTCCGGGCCTTCAACGCGAGCGCGGCCATCGCCGAACTTGGCATCGCGCCACTGGAGGGCGGCCTTGAGGCCCTCTTCGCCGGCGATTCGTCCGAACTCGCGCACGCTGGGCGCAAGGTGGGCGCGGGCGTCGTTCTCGGCGGCGAGGCGCTGGCTCGTGCGCGCACCCATGATCTCGAGCTGGAGGTTGACGATGCGCTTGTTCGCGCTGAGAAGTTCGGTGTCGATCATCGCCATGCGGTCGACGAGCTGTTCGACCTCTTGCGAAAGGAGGTTGGCGGGGACGGACTTGAGGACGAGGCCGATCTTCGCCGCCTCCGCGCCGGTCACGCTGTCACCGGTGAGGAAGAATCGTTTCGCCCACTGGGGACCGCAGTGATAGATCCACATGCTATTGGGCAGTGCGCCCATCGCACGGGCTGGAGGAAAGCCGATGACCGCGTCATCCGCGGCGATGACGATGTCGCAAAGCAGCGCGATATCCGTGCCCCCCGCGAGGCAGTAGCCGTGGACCTGGGCGATGACGGGCTTGTGCATGTCGAAGATGACCATGCGCAAGCGCTGGGCCTGCTCGAGACGCCAGGCGTCGTCATCGAATGTGCGTCCGCCACGATAAACGGCGGTGTAGGCATCCTCATCGGAATCGCTCGCCGGGCGGCGGCTCGCCATTGGCGTGAGGTCGTATCCGGCGCTGAAGGCGCGGCCGTTGCCACGCAGGATAACTGCGTGAACCGCCGTATCGTTGTCCGCCTCCCAGAGTGCTTCGTTCAGCTCCGTCTGCAGTTCGAAGGAGAGAGCGTTGAGCTTTTCCGGGCGGTTCAGCGTGATCCGTGCCCGCCCCTTTTCCACTTCGTAAATGATCGTTCGAAATTCGCGCATGTTCGTACCCTCCGGTGATGGACGCATTCTAGCGAGTGAAGCGTGTGGCGCGCGACACGTCGCCGCCTGCGAGCGAAAGACTCGGTCGATTGCGCAACCGGGTTCGCATGGCTGACCATCCCGGCGCTTGCTTACGCGCGGGCTACGGACGGCGGGTACACTTCCGTCGCGGCGTCCGAGGCGCGAATCAGCGCGGGGTGAGACACAGGGGAAGTTCTCGGAAGCCGTAAATGATGGGGGACGATTGCCGCGTGCCCGGGCGCGAACCCGGTTCGATGGCGCGGTAGCGGCGGACAAGGTTCGTGAGCGTCGTCTTCGCCTCTGCCCGGGCGAGCGGGGAGCCAAGGCAGTAATGGATACCCATACCGAAGGCGACGTGATTGTGGAGGTCGCGGTCCAAACGAAACTCGTTCGGTTCATCCCAGGCTTCCGGGTCGCGGTTGGCGGCGCCGAAGAAGGGCATGACGAACGAACCCGCGGGGATGGTGACCCCGTTCACTTCCACGTCCGAAAGTG
>DAOTTM010000144.1:0-16610 GCA_034437915.1 Dehalococcoidia bacterium
ATCGCGCGCCAGGCTGCGGATGTACGTTCCCGGCCCGCAATGCACTTCGATACCCAGCCGATCGGCCGCGGTTTGCCTGAGCGCAATCGCGTGGATCGAGACTGGCCGGGCCTTGAGATCCGGTACCCCACCGGCCCGTGCCACGGCATAGGCCCGTTGGCCGTCCACCTTCAGTGCGCTGTAGGCGGGCGGAAGCTGGAGCAGTTCGCCTGTGAACCGGCGTTCGATCGCTCGCAGCTGCTCATCGCCCACGAGTGGGACCGGCGCCTCGGCCACGACTTGACCCTCAGCATCGTCCGTGTCCGTCGATTGGCCCAGGCGAACCTCGCCGATGTAGCGCTTGTCGTGGGCCGTCATGTACTCGACAAGCCGCGTCGCCTGCCCGAGGCACACGACCACGAGACCGGTCGCCATGGGGTCGAGCGTACCCGTGTGCCCGCTCTTTCGCTGGCCGGTGATGCGGCGCACCTTCGCCACCACGTCGTGGCTCGTCCACCCCTGCTCCTTGTCGATGAGCAGGATTCCATCAAGGGGCGAGGCGGCCTTCACACGTCGATGGTCGCCCTTCGATGCGGTTAGAGCGAACCGTAAAGCGCACGCGCCAGCTTGAACGCGCGCGCGTCGCCCACCGTCGTCGCCGCCATTTTGTTCATGACGTACGACCAACCGACGCGAGCATCGAGGTCGGCGATGGCCAGCGACCCGCCGGCGCCACCGTGCCCGAATGCGCGCTGGTTGGGGCTGATCGGGTTCTCTTCGCTCCGCAGCATGTAGCCGAGGCCCCACTTCGCCTTGAGCCCCAGCCCGAGGTCCATGCGATAGCACTGGGTCTCGATGGACCGGGCGATCGTCGGCTCGCTCATGAGCCGGACCCCGTCGAGTTCGCCCCCGCGCGACATGGCAGCCATCACCCGCGCGAGGCTCCGGGCGTTGCCATGCCCGTTCGCCGCCGGGATCTCGGCCGCGCGGTACGTCCGCGTGTTGCTGCTGGGGATGCTGAACGGCGGATTCGAAAGCACGCGTGTCATGATGGAGTCGGCGGGCATATCCGCGCCGGGTTGCGTCTCGCCCGGGATCATGGTGGCGACTCGCGCGTCGTACTCCGGGGCCAATCCGATGTGGAAATCGACGCCCAGCGGCCTCGCAATCTCTTCGGTGAAGAATGTTCCGACACTCTTGCCTGTGATCCGCCGGATCACTTCACCCACGAGAAAGCCGTAACTGATGGCGTGGTAACCGTTGGCTGTGCCGGGTTCCCACCACGGCGTCTCTGCTGCCAGTGCGGCCGTCATCCGCTCCCAGTCGTAGAACACCTCAGCGGGCAACGGCTCCGTCACGCTTGGCAACCCGGCCTGGTGGCTCATGATGTAGCGCACCGGCATGTCGCCCTTGCCTGCCTGCGCGAACTCCGGCCAATACTTCGCCACCGGCGCATCGAAATCGAGCAGCCCACGGTCGGCGAGTATGTGGGCGCAGATAGCCGTCATTGCCTTCGTCGTCGAGAAGACGCAGGCGATGGTGTGCTGCGCCCACGCTCGCCCGGTCGCTTCATCGGCGGTTCCAGCCCAGAGGTCGACGATCGGTTCGCCGTCGAGGTAGGCGGCGAAGCATGCGCCAACCTCCAATCCCTTGTCGAAGTTCGCGGCGAACGCTTCGCGCACCGCCGAAAACCGTGGATCGCAATAGCCGTGGATGGTTGTGGAATCGGTCATGGTAGCCTCCCGCCGCACTATACCGGAGAAGAAGGATCCTTAACCGCCGCGGCTTCATTCGCGGCGCCGGGCTGGCCCTCGGCCGAATGTCCCACAGCCTCCGTAATCAGCGCCCCGAGCCGCGCGCCCCGTTCGATCGAGGGGTCGTAGCGAAAGCTCAGCTCTGGGACGTTTCGCATTTTCAGGCGGTGCATCAGTTCGCGGTGGAGGAAGTGCGACGCCTGCGAAAGCCCATGCAGCGCCTCCTCGCGCTCGGCCGCGCTGCCAAGATGGGAAACGAACACCATCGCGTGGTGCATATCCGGCGACACCACAACTTCGGTGATCGAAAGCAGCCCTTGGCTCACGCGCGGATCCTTCACATCGCGGAGGATGAGGTTCGCCAACTCCTCCTGGAGCAGGTCGTTAACACGGTTGGTGCGGCGACTCATGGCACAACCTCGAAGCATATGTCTCCCCTCGCCTGCAAGCACCTCGAATCAGGAAGGAGCCTTTTCCGTCTCCCGCCAAAGAGGAGTACGAAAATGTGACTCCCCCTCGCCAGCGAAGTCGGGAGAGGGGGCTTGGGGGGTGAGGGCCTAGGGGACGCGCTCTTCGTGGAAGAACTCAATCATATCGCCCTCGATCCACTTGTCGAAATTGGAAAGCACGACACCGCATTCGTAGCCCGTCGCGACTTCGCGGACATCGTCCTGGAAGCGCTTGAGGCCCTCGCAGCGCGTCTTCGCGATCTCCGCGCCCTTGCGCACGACGCGCACGTTCGAGCCGCGACGGAGCGTGCCATCGACCACGAAACAGCCGGCGATGCCACCGAGCTTGCTCGATTTAAACAGCTGTCGGACCTCGGCATGGCCGTCGATGACCTGCTTGTAGACGGGCTCGTACATGCCCACGAGTGCTTTCTCGATGTCTTCTAGCACCTGGTAGATGATCGAGTAGTTGCGGATGTCGATGCCCTGGGCGTCGGCGCGCTTTTTCGCGGAGGCGTCCACCTTGCTATTGAAGGCGAGGATGATGGCGTTCGAAGCTTCCGCGAGCATGACGTCGGAGTCGCTGACGGGGCCGGTGGCCGCGTGGATGACCTTCACCTTCACGGCGTCGTTGGAGAGGCGCTCGACGGCGCTCTTGATCGCTTCCGCGCTGCCCCGCACGTCCGCCTTGAGGATGAGAATGAGTTCCTTGAGTTTGCCCGCGCTGATCTCGTTGAAAAGCGTATCGAGGTTGACGTGGGCATGCGTCATCTGTTCGTTCGCTTCGCGCAGACGCGTGCGCGCTTCCACGATCGTGCGGGCAGTGCGTTCATCGGCCACGACTCGGACGCGGTCTCCCGCTTCGGGCACGGTTTCCAGCCCCATCACCATGGCGGGGACGGAGGGGCCGGCTTCGCGGATGCGCTCCCCCCGGTCGTTGAACATCGCCTTCACTTTGCCGCTGATTTCGCCGACGACGATGGCGTCGCCCTGGCGCAGCGTCCCGTTTTTCACGAGGATCGTGGCCACCGGGCCGCGGCTCGTTGCCATCTCCGCTTCGATTACAACGCCAACGGCGGGGCGGTTCGGGTTCGCCTTCAGCTCCGAAATCTCCGCCACGAGTGCGATCGAGTCGAGAAGTTCCTCGATGCCGGTCCCCTTCGTAGCGGAAACCGGGACAGTGACGACATCGCCACCGTATTCCTCGACGAGGATGTTGTGCTCGGTCAGCTGCTGCTTGATGCGGTCCGGGTTCGCGCCCGGCAGGTCGACCTTGTTGATCGCGACGATGATCGGCACGCCCGCCGCGCGCACGTGGTTGATCGCCTCGATCGTCTGGGGCATGACGCCGTCGTCCGCTGCCACGACGAGCACGGCGACGTCGGTCACCTGCGCCCCGCGGGCGCGCATGGCGGTGAAGGCGGCGTGGCCCGGCGTGTCGATGAACGTCACCGGGGCGCCATTGCGAATGATCTGGTAGGCGCCGATATGTTGGGTGATACCACCCGCTTCGCCCGCCGCCACCTTCGCGTTGCGGATGGCGTCCAGGAGGCTCGTTTTGCCATGATCGACGTGTCCAAGCACCGTCACGATGGGCGCGCGCAATTGCAGCGTCGCCGGGTCGTCGGGCTCTTCTTCTTCCGCCTCTTTCAGCGCTGCTGCCGCGGCTGCTGCCGCGGGGTCCTCGGCGACATCTTCCAGCGGGTCCCAATCCAGGTCCACGGCGACGACGGCAGCAGTGTCGTAGTCGATCGTCTGGTTCTGCGAAGCCATGACGCCGTTCGTCATCAGCCGTTTGATTACTTCGATTGCGGAGATGCCGAGGATGTCGCCAAGTTCTTTCACGGTCAGCGCTGAGGGGATGTGCGCCGTCCGCTGGAGGGTGTCGGGTTGTGAGGTCATAGGGTATCGCTTTCTACTGCCGACAGTGTTTGCGCAAAGGCGCGCAAAGCATCGACATCTTCCCGGGCCGGGGCAATCTTGAGTGCGTGATTTATGGTAGCGCCTTTGAGCGCTTTCTCCCAGCAGGCCGGGAGGCTATGGAGATAGGCGCCGCGTCCGTTCGCGCGCCCGGTGGCGTCCACGACGACGCGCTGTTCCGGCGTGCGCACGATGCGGATGAAGGTGCGTTTGCCCGCTTCCTCGCGACATCCGATGCAGGTGCGCTGGGGAACCGGTCGGGGAAACCCTTTCGGCGCCGTCATACGCGTCCTGCCTTAATGAATCCGACCGCTGTAATCGATCTCGTCCATGTCTTCTTCCGTCTCTTCGACGAAGCGGGGGGCGCGTTTCGGTCGCTTTGCGAGGGCCGCCTTCTTCGCTTCCTCGGTCTCGTCCACGCGCTTGGGAAGCACGTCTTCGGCGAAGCGAATCGTGCTGGCGCGCACTTCGGGGATCACGACCGTGGGCACTTCGTACTCGTCGTCGTCGTCCTCTTCGCCATAGTCCTCGGATTCGCGCTCATCGCGATCGACGACGGGCATCTGGGCGAGGGCAGCGGCGAAGCTGAGTTCCTCTTCGGCGGTGACCGGTTCCGGCTCCGCCACCGGGCGCGCGGGTGTGATCACAACGGGAACTTCGGCGAAGGCGGCTTCTGCTTCCGCCGCGACCTGCTCCGCCTCCTCGATCACGTCGATGTCCGGGGTTTCGCCTGGCGCGAACGGTTCGAAAGTGGACGGCGCCTCATCGAGGCCCTGGGCGACGCGTTCGGCGGCAGCCTCGCTGTGAATATCGATGCGCCAGCCCGTCAGTTTCGCCGCCAGGCGGGCGTTTTGCCCTTCCTTGCCGATGGCGAGCGAAAGCATGCGGTCGGGAACGATCACGGTGGCCTTGTGTTCGTCAACGTCTATCGTCGTTTCGATCACTTCCGCCGGGCTGAGCGCGTTCGTGACGAAGCGCGCGGGATCCGGGTCCCACTTGATCACGTCGATGCGTTCGCCGCCCAGTTCGTTGACGACGTTTTGTATGCGCGAGCCGCGCATCCCGACACAGGCGCCGATCGGATCGACGCGTGCGTCGCGGGAACTCACGGCGACTTTGCTGCGATGACCGCCTTCGCGGGCGATGGACTTGATCTCGACGAGGCCACTGGAAATCTCCGGGACTTCCATCTCGAAGAGCCGTCGCAGAAGGCTGCGGTGGCTGCGGCTGACCACAATCTGTGGCCCCTTGGCGGCCTTCATCACTTCGAGGATGATGACTTTGATACGGGACGCGCTGCGCGGGTGTTCGTTGCGAACCTGCTCGCTGAACGGCAGCACGGCCTCGATCCCCTTGCCGAGATCGACGATCACCTGGCGGGATTCGACGCGCGTCACCGTGGCGTTGATGATCTCGCCTTCGCGCCCGATGTATTCGTCGTAGATGGCGTCGCGTTCCGCTTCGCGCAGCCGTTGGAGCACGACCTGCTTGGCGGTCTGGGCAGCGATGCGGCCCGCGTTTTCCGGCGGGCGCTCTTCGAAATCGAGCACATCGCCTGCTTCCGCATCCGCTTTATAGCGGCGTGCGTCAACGACAGACATTTCGACGTGGGGTGCTTCCACCTCGTCCACGACCGCCATCTGGCGGAAGTAGTAGATATCGCCGGATTCGGCGTTGATGCGCACGTAGATGTTGGGCGCGGTATCGCCATCCCGGCGGTAGGCCGAGGTAAGCGCTGCCTCGACTGCTTCGAAGACGACCTCCTTGGGGAGGTTCTTTTCAGCGGCGAGCTGACCGATAGCGAGGAGAAAATCGTTCTTCATATGCCCCAACAAAAAAGTGGGCCTTGGGCCCACTCCTGAAAGGAATGCCTGCTCAGCAGTATAGCACGCCGTTGCAAGCGTGGACGCCGGATTCGCAAATCCCTTGAACAAGGCTCGGCGAAAGGGCCACCTGAAACTCGTTCCCGGGCGTCTGGCGGAGCGAGGCCGTCGGGTCGTTCAGCCCGTCCGCGGAGCGCATATCGCCTGGTGAATCTCAGCGGTGAGGGTCTGCACGTGCTCCGATAGCGCCTTCACCTGTTTGGTGAGTTCCGTGTTCTGTTCAAGCATCGCGAGCGTGGACCTCGCGATCTCTTCGCGGTGTTGTGCGTCTGCGTTCGTCCAATTCTTGTCTCGGTCCGCCTGCCTTGTCTGGGCGAGCAGGATGAGGGGCGCGGCGTAGGCGGCCTGGAGACTGAAGGCGAGATTGAGCAGGATAAACGGGTAGAGATCGAAATGAACCAGCCGGAGGGCGTTTATGGCGATCCAGGCTGCGACAACGAGCGACTGCCCCACGAGGTAGTAGGGCGTGCCCAGGAACCTTGCGATGCGCTCTGCGAGGACTCCGAACAATCCCCCCCCGAAGGGAGATGCGAGGTGCGCGTGCGGGCGGATGAACCTGAGATGATGGGGTGATTCCACGGGGGCCTCCTCAGACGATGATCCGGAGCTTGTCGAGACCCTTGGTCGGCTCTGTGTCGTGATGATATTCTCCCAACGCGTTTCGGGGCGGTGGTTATTCAAAGAGCGTTTCGGGCGGCGGTCGTTTCCGCTGGCGAGTCATGGTCTCGGATGTTTACCGGTGGGAGAAGACCGCGTGGACGCTCGACGTAATCATGCGACGACTTTGTCGTATCTTTACTCTCCGAACCTCCCCGATTCCGCTACACTGTAGTCAAGAGGTATCCACCCCCCCATGAAGTTCCTACAGACCACCGTGCTCCTCGCCGCGCTCACCGGCATTCTCGTCGGCGTCGGCGGCTTGATCGGCGGCGCTGGCGGCGCTGCGGTCTTCCTCGTCATCGCCGCCGTGATGAACTTCGCCGCCTACTGGTTCAGCGACAAGATGGCCCTCCGCATGGCGGGCGCCAAGGAAGTCACGGAAGCGCAGGAACCCCGCCTTTTCGCGATGGTGCGCGAGGTCGCCGAGGCTTCGCGCATGCCCATGCCGCGCGTTTACGTCATCGAAACGGATTCGCCCAACGCCTTCGCCACCGGCCGAAACCCCGAGCATGGCGTCGTGGCGGTGACCACGGGGATCCGCCGCTTGCTCACCGATCGCGAACTCCGCGGTGTGCTGGGCCACGAAATGGGCCACGTCAAGAACCGCGACATCCTCACGAGTTCGATCGTCGCCACGATCGCGGGCGCCATTCAGATGATCGCCCAGGTCATGATGTTCAGCAGCATATTTGGCGGCCGGCGTAACGAGAACCAAAACCCCCTCCTCATGCTCGTCGCAATCATCATCGCCCCCCTCGCCGCGACGCTTATTCAGCTTGGCATTAGCCGCACACGCGAATACGCCGCCGACAAGAGCGGCGCGGAGGTCACGGGCGACCCCGAAGCCCTCGCCAGCGCACTGGAGAAGCTCCAGCGCGGCGTCGAAAACCGTCCCATGGAAGAGACCCCCGCCCAGGAGGCCGTCGCCGCCCTCTATATCGTAAAGCCGTTCGCGGGCGGCGGTGGCGCAATGGCCAAACTCTTCAGCACCCACCCTCCGCTCGAGGAGCGCATCCGTCGCCTGCGCGCAATGCGATAACCTCCTAAGTCCGTCGTCCTTAGTCCTTCGTGGCGCGTTGTCCCAACCGCGCCACCTCGTCCGCCCGGTTAAAGCAGTATCTGGAATCCTTCGTTCTCGAAATCGCGATCTGCTGTCAGTATTTGGGCCACGTTGAGCTGGCGTGAGACGACCATCGAAGCGCAATCCGTCAGGCTGTATCGCTGATCTGGGCGAGCCTTAAATAGCGCCAACGCTTCATCGAATAGCTCAGGAGTGAGTGGCCAAACGGTCACCGACGGCTCCGCGCGCAACCCTTCGACGGACGCGACAGCCCGAGAACGCGTCCCTGGCCCCCGTCGGGAAACCGCGGCGAGCAATTCGGCCAGCACCAGCGGAGTCGTCACAAACTCGACCTCTTGTCGCGCCAGTCTGTCGGCTTCGGCTGTCGCTTTCTCATGCAACTCGTCACTTTCGATGAGAACGGCGAGAAGGTGGGCGGTATCGACAAATATCTTCGCCACTCAGGGGCCGACGTCGTCGAAATACTCGTCGAAGCGCTGGGCCGCATCACGAGGGAACGAAGCAAGCTCCGACTTGGGGATCGTCCTTCCGATCGCAGCGAGATCGTCCCAAAACGTTTTGGTCAATTTCTCTTCAGGCGTGGTCGTGCGGGAACGCTTGTTAGATCTGGGACGGATTACCATAGAAGTTAGTATAGCCGATCCCGCACGGCGACCTCGATCCAGAAATCTAATTCGTTGGCCTCCGCGCGATCGCCGGGGCGCCGCTCGGGTCCATGCCCATGCCGAACACCTCGCGGTTGTGCGCGTGGGCGAGCTGATGGAGGTTGAACACGCTCAGCATGGCCTGCCACTGGCCCTGCGCCTCCAGCGTCTGGTTCACGGCTTCCTTGGTCAGCTTCAGCGCGAACGATGGCTTCGTCGCGATCTTCTCGGCCATCGCCATCGTGAACGCCGACAGTTCCGCGCGGGGCACGACATGGTTCACCATGCCGAGACGGAAGGCGTCTTGCGCCGACACCCAGTCGCTTGTGAACAGCATCTCCTTCGCCTTGCGCGCGCCCAGTTCCCAGGGGTGTGCGAAGTACTCCACGCCACACACGCCGAAACCGACGACCGGATCCTGGAACGCCGCATCGTCGCTCGCGATGATGAGGTCGCAGACCCAGGCGAGCATCAGGCCGCCCGCGATGCATCGCCCCTGCACCTCCGCGATCGTGGGCTTGGGAATGTTCCGCCAACGTCGGCACATGCCGAGGTAGATCTCCTCTTCGTGCGCCATGTACCCTTCGGCGCCCTTCAGTTCGAAGCTGCCCCACGTGCCAACCACGGGAAAGTCGGCATGGGTCTTGCCGCTATTCCCGCGCAGGTCGTGTCCGGAAGAGAACATGGGGTCTGCCCCGGCAAGGATGATGACCTTCACTTCGACATCCTGCGCGGCGTGGTCGAAGGCCGCGTTGAGGTCATAGGTGAGTTGCATATCCTGGGCGTTGCGCGCCTCTGGCCGGTTCATCACGATGCGCGCCACCCCCGGCTCCGGGTTTTGATAGAGGACGGACTGGAATTCGGGCATGGCGGACTCCCTGGCAGTTTTGGCGGAGTATAGCTCAGCCGCGAAGTGTCGGGGAGGGGCCCAACCGCCTCACGCCCTCCGGTTCGCCAGCAGCGCCTGCACCGCGACTCCCACCGGCCCGCTTTCGTCGTACATCCGCGATTCGATCATCCCCAGCCCGTGCGCCTGGTGGATGCTGCGCGCGTCCATCCCGATCCAGTCGCCAAGGGGCATCCGATGGAGATAGAGCGTGATATCGGCATTGATGAACCCGGAATTGTCCAGCGTCTGGATGTTGCTCAGGCCATTGCCGAAGTCGGCGGTCGCGGCGGCGCGTTGAAGGGGCGTGATCTCCTCGCCCTCGACCAAGGGCACGGGGATGCGAATCCATGATGTGTGCCGCCCACTCCCCGGGGCGCCGCCCGCCCGCCGCGCCTCGATCGTCGTGTGAAATCCTGGGCGGGGCGAACGCTCGCGCGCGTTCGAAATGCCCAGACCCGTCGCGGGCAAGTCGTGATGTGCAACAGGGGACTCGGGCCGCCAACGTTCGCCGGGCGGTAGTTGCACGTCGTTGGGCAGGAGCATCAGGGCGGAAGCGCGCGCCACTTCCACTCCCCCCGCCAACAGCGAGGCTTCGACAACATGGATGCGACGCCCACCGCGCACGACACGCGTCGTGACCGTCACTGGCGCCATCGGGATAGCCCGGAAGAGGTCGATGGTGATGCGAGAGACGAACAATTCAGGGTTCGGCTTCAAAGCTTCGATGGCGTGGGCCAGGAGTCCTGCTGGAGGTCCGCCGTGTAGGACACCCGGCCCCCAGGGGCTGGCTGCGAGTTCGCCGGGGATAAAGTGATCGCCTTCCCGGCGAAAGAGCGCGTTGAGCATCCCCGAAACTGTATCGGACGAAGGCGAATCGAGCCTTCTCGTTGTCGAGGCATCGCATACGGAGTACTGTTCCGAGGAATTTCAAGCCCGGAGCCGACGCAGATGCCCACCGATACCATCCCGCCCGGAGCCCTCATCATCGATTGCGATTCTCACGTGTTGGAACCCGCCGACCTTTGGGACACTTACATTGATCCTGAGTTTCGCGACCGCTCAATCCGCATCTTCGATGACGAGACGGGCCACGAGAAGCTCGTTATCGACAACCAGCTCATCTTCCAGGACTTCCTCGGTGGCCTTGGCGGCGTCGAGATCGATCGCCAAAAGCTGACGATTCCCGGGGAGGTGAGCTATCTCCAGGGCGCGCCTCTCGCCAGCTACGACACGAACGCACGGCTCCAGCTTTACCGCGACTGGGGCATCGATGGCGGCATCGTCTTCCCGACCATCGGCATCCTCTGGGACACGGAAGAGCCGAAACTCGCCGATGCCTATGCCCGCGCATACAACCGCTGGCAGTGGGATTTCGTCGGCGGCAACACCGATAGGATTCTACCGATCGCGCATATCCCCTTCCACGATCCGGCCCTCGCCCTCGCAGAACTGCGCCGCTGCCTGAAGCTTGGGTTCAAGGGCATGTTCGTCGCCCCAGAGCCGATGAACGGAGTGCGCCCTTCTGACCCCATGTACGACGCCGTCTGGCACGAACTCGAAGATGCCGGGCTGCCCTTTTGCCTGCACGTGATCGTGCGCTTCACGCGTCCCGTCGGCCTCGGCACGGCGATGCGCGGCTGGTTCCCCGAAGGCAATCGCACGTTCGCCTTCGGCCTGGGCGCTACCTTCCAGATCATCCCCGCCGTCGCTGCCCTCGTCATGGATGGCCTGTTCGATCGTTTCCCGAAACTCAAGTGTCTCTGCGTTGAAGCGGGCTGCGGATGGGCGGCCTATCTGATGGACCGCCTGGACGAGAAGTACCAGCACTTCAGCTACGCCGATAAGATCAAGCGGAAGCCCAGCGAATACCTCGCTGAAAACGTCTGGTATGTCGCCGAACCCCAGGAACGCACGATCAACGCGATGATGGATCTTGTCGGCGAAGACAAGATCCTCTGGGGTTCCGACTACCCGCACATCGATTCACACATCGAAGCAGCCTCTCAGATTCGCGCGAGCGTGGCGGGCCTCAGTGATCGCCGCAAACGGCTTGTGCTTGGGGAAAACGCCAAAGCTCTTTTCGCACTCTAATGTCAGAAGGTGTAGAACAGGTACACGACCATCGCCCGCCGCCCAGAGGAGACCCACATGACCATGCCCGGCCCGCTCCACGGTATCCGCATCCTCGACTTCACCCGATACCAGCAAGGGCCATATGCCACGGTCATGCTTTCCGATATGGGCGCCGACGTACTCAAGGTCGAAGAGCCCGGAAAGGGCGACCCCGGTCGCAGTCTCGGCCTCCAACCAGACGGCTGGTGCACGTATTTCCAGGCGCTCAACCGAAATAAGCGTTCCATCACGATCGACATCCGCAAACCCGAGGGTGTCGAAATCGTCAAGCGTCTGATCCAGGACTACGACGTTGTCACTGACAACTTCCGCCCCGGGATGATGGAGAAGTGTGGCGTCGGCCACGATGCTCTGGCCGCCGTCAACCCGCGTATCATTACGGCGAGCGCGACTGGATTCGGCGGCGACGGGCCACACGCGACGCGGCCGTCCTTCGACATCATCGGGCAGGCGATGAGCGGCATCATGATCAACCACTCGGCCGCCGCGGGTGGCGTGCCCATGCAACTCACCGGCGGCCTGGCCGATCAGGTGGGCGCCATGATCCTCGCCCTCGGCGTCTGCTCCGCCATCATCGCGCGCGAAAAGCAGGGCATCGGCCAGCACGTCGATTGCTCGCTCCTCGGCTCCCAGATCGCCCTTCAAAGCCTGCAAATCCAGGGCTTTCTTCGGACGGGCAACCAGACCCCGCCCGTCCAGCGCACAAACCCGGTGTTTGCGCACTTCAGGGCAGCCGACGACCTCTGGCTCGTAGTCGGCATCCTGGACCCGAAGTGGTGGCCGCGCCTTTGTCGCGTGCTGGAACGCGAGGACATGATCACCGACGACCGATTCGAATCGCCACGAGGCCGCCAACAGAACCGGGTCGAACTGCTCGCGGAACTGGACAAGACCTTTGAACGGAAGCCACGCGCCGAATGGCTCCAACGGCTAGCCGAAGCCGACATTCCCAACGGCCCAGTGAACGACTACGCCGCAATGTCTCAGGAGCCCCAGGTTATCGCGAATCGATATATCGAAACCCTGGAGCACCCGAGCCTTGGACCCGTAGGGGTGGCTGGCAGCCCCATCCGTATGTCGAAGAACCATACGGGCGCGCAGGCCACCGCGCCGGAGCTGGGCCAGAATACGGAAGAGGTGCTCCTCACCTTCGGCTATACATGGGACGACATCGAGCGCCTCAACAAATCCGGCGCCATCTGAACCGAGTCCGTAGCCCGCGCGTCAGCGAGGGTTCTGGGTCAGCTTACGCCGCGCCGCAGCGCCACGCCCGTCCGGCCCGCCTCTTCCGTTGCCGGGTCCAGTTGCAGACCCAACCCGTCCGCGAGGCGCGTCAGGTAGTTGAAGAGCCCGACGATGTGCGCGACGTCCATGATGCCTTGGTCATCGAATCCCAGATCTCGGAGCGGCTGCCAATCGGCTTCAACCATGCGCGTCGGCGTTGCACTCAGCTTTTCTGCCACGGTGCAGAGCGCCAGGTCGCGTTCCGTTATCCCGTCCAACTCGTGCCACGTGCCGTGCTTAATCGCTTCGGCCATATCACGGGAGCCACTCTCAACACGCAGAAACTCCGCGTGGGACTGCGTTCAGTAGTGACAGTCCTGCGCAGCAGCAGCCACCGCGGCCACCATCTCCCGTTCCCGCCGATCGAGGGCGCCCTCTTCGAACATCACGGCCTGGAACAGTCGCCCGAAATGCGGCGCAATCCGTGGATGTGCCCGCTGAAGCCGTCCCATCGCCGGGACGAAACCGAACGTGTATCCGGGTCCGCTCGCCGTGGACCCCGGATCGGGATCGATATTCACCCATGCCTCTTTGACTGTGTCGCCCTTGGCCATGGCCGTTTCCCCCTGACTAGCTTTCTTCCTTGACAATCTGAACGATGCGCCCAAGATTCTCCAGCCGTTCGGCCATGTTCGCACCCTCGGGCTGCACGCGCAGCGTCGTCACGCCCGCGTCGCGGTGCTTGCGCACGCGTTCGCGCACCATCTGCTCCGTGCCGATGAGGTTCGTCAGCAGCACCATCTCGTCCGGGACCAGCGCCGTGGCCTCGTCGCGCTTGCCATCGAGCCAGAGCTTCTGTACCGCAACAGCCTCGTCGGCATACCCGGCCCGGCGGTAGGCGGCGTTGTAGAAGTTGTGCTGGCGCGAACCCATCGCGCCGAGCGTGAAGGCCAGCCCTGGCTTGCGCGGCGCGAGGAGTTTCTCTATGTCGTCGCCGAACTGGACGGCGCCGCCCGCCGCCTGAAGATCGATGTCGGCAAGCGTCTTACCGGCACGTTCGGCCCCGGCCTTGATGGCATCGAAAAAGACATCGGCGTGGTCCGGCATAAACGACGTCCCCAGCCAGCCGTTGGCCAATTCGCCCGTCAGTTCGAGGCTCTTGCCTCCCAGGGTCGCGAGGTAGATCGGTATCTCCACGGGCGGTGCGGAGGTGCGCAACGGCTTGCCTTCGCCGCCAGGCAGGGGCAGTTCGTAGTACTCGCCCTTGTAGATCACGCGCTCGCCCCGCGTGACCATGCGGATGATGTTGATCGCGTCGCGCATGCGCGGTAACGTGCGGGCGAAGCGGACGCCGTGCCAGCCCTCGATCACCTGCGGACCGCTCGCGCCCAGGCCGAGGTGGAAGCGCCCGTTCGACATCGAGTTCAGGCTCATCGCCGTCATCGCGAGCATGGCCGGCGAGCGCGACCCAAGCTGCATGATGCCCGTGCCCAGCTTGATCTTCGAAGTCTTCGCCGCGAGGTATGCGACGGGCGTGGCGGCATCGAAGCCCCATGTCTCCGCCGTCCAGCAGAAGTCCACGCCCAGCTTCTCCGCCTCCACAACGAAGTCCGCCGCCTTCGCCCAATCCGGGGAGGGGCCGACCCCTCCGAAACCGATCGCTGTCTTCAATCTCTCTCCCCGTGCGCGTGCAACTACAGCAACCCTTGCTTCAATGCGCGAATCCTACCGCCAAACATTCCGAGGCGCGCGCGCGCCGAACCCCATCGCCTCGGGTATTATCCGTGCATGACCAACCGACCGCATCCGTCTGCTTTCGTCCCCCATTCGGCCCCCTTCGAGATCGCCTCGGCGGAAGGCGCCTACCTCGTCACGCCGGACGGACGCCGCATTCTCGATGCGGCGGGAGGTGCGATCGTCGGGAACATCGGCTATGGGCGCCAGGAAGTGGCCGATGTCGCCGCGAAAGCGCTGATGGAGCTGACCTACGTGGTGCCCCCATTCGGTGCGCCATCGCGCGCCCGCCTTGTCGAACGCCTGGTCTCGAACTGGCTGCCCACGGGCTTCACGCGCGCCACCTTCACGAGCGGCGGCACGGAATCCGTCGAATCCGCGATGCGCCTCGCCCGTCAGCACCACGTCGCATCCGGCCGCGAGGGCCGCTGGAAGATCATCGGCACGGACCTCTCCTACCACGGCGTCTCCCTTGGCGCCCTCTCCGTTGGCGGCCACGCGGGGCGGCGCAAGGGCCTCGACCCCATGCTCATCCCCTTCCCCAAGGTGCGCGCGCCATACAGCCTCGAAGCGGCGACGGGCCACCTCTCCCCCGACCCGCGCGAGACGGCCGCCGACGCCCTCGAAGAACTGATCCTGCGAGAGGGTGTGGACACCGTCGCCGCCTTCATCGCCGAACCCGTCATCGGCGCCGCCGGCGGGGCCGTGGCGCCACCCGCGAATTACTGGCCCCGCGTGCGTGAGATCTGTTCGAAGCACGGCGTCCTGCTGATCGCCGACGAAGTCATGTCCGGCTTCGGCCGTACAGGAAAGAAGTTCGGCGTGGACCACTGGGATGTCGTGCCCGACATCATGGTCGGTGGCAAGGGCCTCTCCGGCGGATATGCGCCCATCGGTGGCGTCTACGCGTCGGAAGAGGTCGTTGCCCCCCTCGCCGCGCTCCACGAAGACCTCATGTTCTACACATTCCAGGGCCACCCCGCTTCCTGCGCGATCGCCGACAAGGTGCTGGAAATCATGGAGCGCGAAGAGCTCGTCGCCCGCGCGGCGAAGATGGGCGCACAGCTACGAGAGAAGCTCCGCGTGCTCGAAACCCATCCGAACGTCGCTGAAGTGCGCGGGATGGGCTTGCTACTCGGCGTGGAACTGGTCAAGAACAAAGAGACGCTGGAACGCTTCCCCGCCTCCGCAAGGCTTTCGGGGGCGGTTTCCACGGAGGGCTTGCGCCGTGGCGTTTTCTTCTACCCCGGCGGTTCCGGCGTCGCCCAGGATGTCGTCATGATAGGCCCGCCCTTCATCATCAACGGCGAGGATATCGACATCATGGTCGGCACGCTGGGCGAATCGATCGACGCTGCCGTTGCCCGCGCGAGCGGATAGACCAGTGAGCCTTCTGTACCGCGCGCGTGAGCAAGCGGCGGGTCCTTCCAAGAAGAACGACGACCGGCTTACGAACCGTCAAGAATGTGGTCAAGCCGATCGGAACGCATCTCGTATATCGCCTGATCAAGCTCATCTGCGTCTATGAGTCCCCGCCGCGCGATGATTCGGGCATGCAGCGCGCGAATTCGTGCGAGCACATCGACCATGTCAACGGCTGGTTGAGTGGAGTCGGGGTCCGTTTCCCTAGAATCAACTGGTGCAGACATCCGGATCGTAGAAAGTTTCTTGCCCATGGCCCTCCCATCCTACCGTTTCCCGCTAAGGAAGGCGAGACAAAGAAGCCACAGTCGGGGTTCCAGGCGAGACAGGCGGCGGCTGCATCAGCCGCCCTAACTTCCATGGACGATATGAGCCGACCGCCTGATCATCTTCGGGGTCCCGTGGGCAGGACGGCGTGCGCCAAGAACGAACAGTCAACGACGACCTTGTCATCAATGGCCATGGACCTCGTCGAGTGCCCGTTCGAGCTCCGAGGCTTCGAACAACCCCCTCGGCGCGCAACGACGCGCGCCTGGAGAACCTTGAGATCTGCTAGCAACTGGAGCATGTCGGCTGTTCGTTGCGCGGCCGCAGGATCCACCTCCTCGGATTGAGGCGTAGCAGGCTCTTGGATAGCGGACGGTTTCTTCGGCATGATCAGACATCATACCGTTTCCAGTTGAGGAAGGGGAGACTGCCACGGTGCGGGGGTGCGTGAAAGTTTTGCGTGCGCCTTGTCCTGGTTCGATTTTCACGTCGTTCCGCCTGTCACCCCGTTCGTCCTGAGCCTGTCGAAGGATGAACACGCCGCTGTCCATGGTTCGAGTGTGACCGGCCC
>DAOTTM010000145.1:0-20257 GCA_034437915.1 Dehalococcoidia bacterium
CTGGCGCTCTCCATCGACAAGCGAAACGAGCGAAACCGGTGCGCCAAGCAGTTTCGCCGCGGTACGCGTAAGCCGGTCAAACGCCTCTTCCGCCGGGGAATCGAGCAGCCCCGAGCGCCGGAGCGCATCGAGCCGACCGAAATCGTCCAGCAGGACGGGGCGTGTCTCCATGGTTCCATCCCCGTGCCGCAGCCTTGCTCGGGCGCTCTATCCGGCGGCTAGCGGCAACGCGGCCAGGGCCGCACAAAGGGATCATCGTCCGGGGCCGCCTCCAACTTAGTGTCATCCGACCCTTATCTTTCCTCACACTAACCACAGTACTGTCCGTAGTGACATCTCTACGCATTCGCAACCATCATGCCCTGCGCCGCTACCAGGCAGAGGTCGTGGACGGACTCCTTCGCGGCATCCATTCCGCTGCCGGCGCGACCTTGACGGTCATGTTCCCGCGCCAGGCGGGCAAGAACGAAGTGAGCGCCGCGCTCGTCTCGGCCCTCCTCCGCAACGCCGCGGGGACGGGCGGCAGCATCGTCCTCTGTGCCCCGACCTTTTCGCCCCAGGTGCGCATCAGTTTCGAACGGACACTGCGCGCATTGGGCCGCCATGCCCACCTTGCGGAGGCGGTGACGCTCGAAAGCGACGCCTATCGCCTGCGCCTCGGCCAGGCAGAGGCCGTCTTCCTGAGCGCCCTGCCCGGCGCCCACGTGGCTGGCCATACTGCCTCCATCGCGCTCATCGCCGATGAGGCCCAGGAGATCGAGGCTGAGTGGTTCGAGCGCCAGTTTCGCCCCATGACCGCTTCCACGGGTGCGCCCACGATCATGTTCGGGACAGCCTGGGACGGCGAATCGCTCCTCGAAACGCAGGCGGCGTTGAACCGCGATTTCGACCGGAGGGCCGGGCCGGGAGACGCGCCGAGACATTGGCAGGTGTCTTGGCGGGAAGTGGCGAAATCGCGCCCCGTCTACGGAGCGTTTGTCCAGGGGCAACGCGAACGGCTCGGCGCCAACAACCCCGTCTTCCTCAGCCAATACGAACTCGTCGCCTCCGCGGATATGGGGCGATTGCTCTCGCCCGCCCAGATCCTCCTCCTGGAAGCGTTGCACCCGAGGCTCTGGGCGCCCGTCCACGGCGAACGTTACGTCGGGGGGTTGGACCTCGGCGGAGAAGGCGAACGCGCCGATGCCTCCGTGCTCACGATTGCGCGCGTGGATGGGCGACGTTGCGAAGTCGTCACGCATATCGCCTGGCAGAGTGCGCCTTTCGCTACTGTCGAACGCGAAGCAGCGGCACTCGTGGGGAAATGGCGGCTGTCGCGCCTCTGCGTCGATGCGACGGGCCTGGGCGCGCCGCTCGCATCCGCCCTCGAAAGGCAGTTTGGCGAGACGATCGACCGCGTGGTGTTCTCCGCGCCGGTCAAGTCGGCCCTCGGCTTTGCCCTCCGCGCGGCCGCCGAAACGAACACGATCGGGCTGTACGAAGACGACGGCAGCAACGACGCACGGGCCTGCCGTCAGCAACTGCGGGCCTGCCGCGCCCGCACGCCCAGCCCCGGCTCGATGGCCTGGGGCGATGACCGTGGCCACGACGACTACGCGATCAGCCTCGCCCTCTGCCTGCGCGCCGCCCAGGAAGCCGGCCCGCCGCGCATCGCCATGGGTCGGCGCACAGGAAGGACTTAGGACTGAGGACTGAGGAAGTCTATTTGAAATCGGGTGGTTTGCAGCGGTCGAAACGAGACCAATCCGTTCGTCCTGAGTCGTGGATGACCTATGGCCACAACCAGGAATGAAACGTCATTTTCAGAGGCTGGCGAAGGCGGACCCGTGTCCAATCGCGCGTTCGTGCTGAGCCTGTCGAAGCATGGACGGGCAGCGCGACGATGGTCGAACAGCGTGCTCACCCTTCGACAGGCTCAGGGCGAGCGGTGTTTCGGTGATTTTCAGAGCAGATTGTCGAAGGATGAACACGCCGCTGCTGATTGTTCGAGTCGGACCGGCCCTTCGACAGGCTGCCCTGAAAATAGGTTCCAAGCGCGCGATTTGCGACGAGCTTTCGTAGCCGTGCATCGCGCCCTCACCCCCAACCCCTCTCCCGACTCGTGCCTCGCGGGCGAGGGGAGCAAGAGGTTGCCGGCTTTCATTCCTGGTTGTGGCCATAGGCGCTTAACGACTCAGGGCGAACGGACGCCGACGATCAGTCAGATGCCTGTCTGCATGGCGTGGCACTGGGGGACCTGCGACTTAGCCGCCGCGTATCCACGAAGGACGAGGGACGAAGGACGAAGCACCGTCGTCCCCCGAAACGCCGCCGAAACGTGCGCTTGATACTCTTCCCGCCCATGGCAGACAGCGTCAGCATTCGACCCGCGACCGAGGCGGACCTCGCGGCGATCCAGCGCATCTACAACCACGCCATTCTCAATACGACGGCGACGTGGGACGAAGAACCGTGGCCGATGCAGAAGCGCGAAGACTGGTGGGCGGAACACCGCCGGCGCGGTCCCGAACAGCCAGTGGTTGTGGCCGAAGCACAAGGAGCCGTCGTCGGTTTCGCCTATCTCACGCTCATGAGTCAGAAATCTGGTTGGCGGTTCACGCGCGAAAACACAATCTATGTTGATGAACCGTGGCGCAGGCACGGCGTCGGCCGCGTCCTCCTTGCCGCCCTCCTGGAAGAGGCCAACCGCATCGGCGTGCGCCTCGTCGTCGCCTCCATCACCTCGGACAACGAGGCGAGCATCGCGCTCCACGCCGAGTTCGGCTTCGAAGTGGTGGGAACCCTGCGCGACGCAGGCTGGAAGTTCGGGCGCCGCCACAGCACGACGTACATGCAGCGCCTCATCGACTGAGTCCGATCCAGGGGTTCACAAGCCGCTGCAACGCTACCGACTCATCGCCGTGGATTTCCAGGTGGAACAGGCGCAGCAAATCGCGCCCGAGCAGCGAAGGCAGCCCCGCCGAACGCATATCGCCGATGAGCACCGTTCCCTCGATCTTGTCGATTGTGCCGTCGTCGTTCTGGAACGCGAACGTCGCCGACGACTCCTTGCACAACATCGACCCGCCGACACCACCGACCGTAATCGCGTTTGTCCACATCGATGAGTCCAGGTCGGCGGGCGATAGCCCGAAGAAGAACAGGGCGTCCCTCGCATGGATGACGGTTGCTGTCGCCCCTGTATCCACGATAAAGGGGAACCGTGCGGCGATCGGGCCAAACTCAGGTACCACGACAGACATTCGGAGCCAGGGTTGCGGCCCCAACCCGCGTGCGAAGAACCCCGAGATCACAGGATCATGCGGTGGAGCCGGTCCGAAACGAGGTTGACGGCCACGTCACGGAAGGTTAGGCCGCGATCACGCAAGTCGTAATACAGGCAGGCCGCGTCCGGGTTCGTGGCGATCACCGCGAAGGTCCCTCGATCGACGGCGACGAACTGCTCCGGGTACTCCCGCAAAAGCCGTTCATAGTTGTCGCTCCAAAACTGGTCGATTCTCAGACCTTCTTCCCAACTGGGTTCCGGGTGCTCCAAGGTCGACATCGGGCGCCTCCCGCGTGTTGTTCATCGAATCTTCGCCCTTGGCCGAGGCTTTCGCAAGACCGAGTGTTTGACCGCCCACCTCCCTCGGCGTCATGCTCCCGCGCATGACCGCGCCTGCGGAACGGCTCTGGTGCTCTTATGGCGATACGGACGGGATCAGGCTGACGCATACTGTCTATGGCGACAGGGGGAGATGGTTCCTTGGACCGTTCGTTGACTTCTGAGTTAACATGAGGGTCAGGATAGGCTGGTCAGGCCAGCAGTTCGAGGTCGCCACCCTCGACGTTAGCGCCGATCCGACAAGGCCCAACGATGCGGCTCTCGATTTTATCCAGGGGTTGAACTCCCCTGGCACATCCAACAGGCCAGACCCGCGATTCAAAGCAATGGTCCACCGCATTCAACAACACGCGGACAACGGGCCACTCACCAACAAGGAGCACTCACGAAACGTCGGAGACGATCTGTATGAATTCAAAACGAGGTTCGGGGATAGAGTGCTCTTCTTCTATGATCGTCGTCATCGTCGTCATCGTCGGCGAACGGTGTTGGTTGGAGGCTGTTTGAAAAGCGACTTCGAGAATGCGAAACAAACTTCGAAACGCCACGAGGCAGATTGGGAATCATGGCAAGGCAACCATCCATGGGACTAGACCAGGGCGCACAACCCGAGTTCACGCGATTGCATGAGCAATGGATGACGACCGACGCCGAGTACGTCGCTGAGGACATGGCCCTCGAGTTCGCGGAATCGGTTTCTCGCATCATGGAATCGCGGGGAATGACGAGAGCCGAACTCGCTCGGAAGATGGGCGTCTCACGGTCATATGTGACGCGAATGCTCCAGGCGCCCCCAAACATGACGCTGAAAACACTCGCCGCCGTCGGGCTCGCGTTGGACGTGGCGCCGCGCGTGGTGCTCCAAACGTCAGCTGTTCCGGCCAAGACCTGATCGGCGGATCGCTGTATCGCCGCGCCCACAGACTACGCGGGCGCGTAGAGCCGGTTGCCGCGAACGCGGTTGCTGCGCGCGTTCGTCTGCAGGAGCTGGGTGAAGGCGGCGAGCCAGGCGCGCCCGTTCGCGGCATAGGCGGCGACAGCGTCCGGGTTCACGTTGATGCGCTCCGTGGCGAAGGAGGAGAGTTCGAGCGCGGCGTACCCGGCTGCGCCCGTGGCCACGAGATCCTCGAACTGCACCGGGATCGTGCTTCCGGAGCCATCGAGCACGTGTTTGGCGGTGTAGGAGAACTTCGCGTTCCCGCCCGTCGGCAGGGTGTCGACGTGGAGGAGCACGGTATCGACCCAGCGAGAGTGGGTGATGTACGTCGGCGGATAGTCGCCGATGGGGTATTCGATCGCTTCGACGGCGATGAGGCCGGTGAGCGAGGCGACGGACACCTCGCGGCTGCCGTTGGTCGTGGCTATCGAGGTCAGCTTCTCCTGGGGAATGGCGATGCTGAATTCGTTCAGGGCGCGCTCGATGTGCCTATCGAGCTGGGCATCTGTCCAGCGATAGGCGAGCGAATCGGTATCGTGGAGGTCTTTGCGGATGCGGGTGCGGATATCGCTGAGAATCGTCATGGGGGGACGGTTGCACGGGTGCCGGGTGATCGCGAAGGGGCTGGTGGCACGGGAGCCACGCGGGCGGTCTGTCGTTGTTCAGGGCCCGGCATCGGGTGGCCGTCAAAGCTTTGCATGAACCCCGCTCCGATCCCGTTCGCCCTGGGCCTGTCGAAGGGCTGGTCCCGTACGAACGCTGGTCAGCGCCGTGTTCATGCTTCGACAGGCTGCCCTGAAAATCACCGAAATACTGCTCGCCCTGAGCCTGTCGAAGGGTGAGCACGCTGTTCGACGATCGTCGCGCTGCCCGTCCATCCTTCGACAAGCTCAGGACGAACGGGCGATCGGGCAACCGTCCACCTTGGCCAGGCTGTGAAAATGACGTTTCATCCCTGGTTGTGGCCCTTGGCCATCGATGACTTAGCACGAACGGATTGTCGCCGACCACAGGTGAGTTCAACCTGCGGAACTCGCATGCGAAATTTTGGACGTCCACCCCCGGGGCTACGCCCTCAATCCCTATCGCGCTCCCTGCGATACCGTCCTCTTCTCTAAGGAAGTGCTGGGAAGCTGAGCGGACCGGCCCACGAGTTCCACGGGGCGTCTGGCGCGGGAGGTCGACGAGGTCTAGGATTCCTCTGTCAGCACAGGGGTGCCGCGCGCCCGCGATTTCCACCGACGGACGCTCGCCCCGCAAGTCCAATTTCAACCGCTGAGAGGAGCCGAGCCAACGTGACGACACCAGCACGCAAGTTCTTGCCCGACCCCACGCCCGAGACGGCGCCCTATTGGGATGGCGCGAAGGCGCATGAGTTGCGCATCCAATTCTGCACCGACTGCCAGAAGCACTTCTTCTACCCGAGGATCTTTTGCCCAACGTGCCTTTCCGACGCCGTCGAATGGCGCACGGTCTCTGGCAAGGGCACGCTGCTCACCTACGTGCTCGCGGCGCGGCCCGCACCCGGCTTTGAAAACGAGCTTCCCTATGCGATCGCGATCGTCAAGCTCGAGGAAGGCCCACACCTCATGACCAACATCGTGAATACCGAACTGACACCCGCAAACCTGCCCGCGGGCATGGCCGTGGAGGTCGTGTTCGAAGACATCAACGAAAAGATTACGCTGCCGAAATTCCAGCCGGCAGGCACCGGGAGGAGTTCGTAATGGCGAGGGATCTGCGGAAGAAGGTCGCGATTATCGGGGCCGCCGAAACCGATATGCTCGGCGCCATCCCCAACATCACGCAGCTTGGCCTCCATGCCCAGGCCGCGCGCAACGCTATCCGCGATGCCGGCATCGACAAGAGCCAGATCGACGGCCTCGCCTGCGCGGGGGAATCCGTCGTGGCCGTTGCCGATTACCTGGACATTCAGCCGCGCTATATCGATGGCACGTCCATCGGCGGCTCGTCGTTCATGATCCATGTCGCCCACGCTGTGTTGGCGTTGGAAGCGGGCTATTGCAACTACGTCCTCATCACCCACGGCGAAAGCGGCCGTTCTCGTGTCGGGCGGGCGGGCTTCGGTGGTGGATCCGCCACCATCCCCGGCCAGTTCGAAATGCCGTATGGCACCGCGGGACCACCCAACACTTTCACCGTGCCGATTGTCGCGCACATGAAGAAGTACGGGACGACAGAAGAACAGCTGGCCTCCGTGGCCGTCGCCACGCGCGCCTGGGCAGCGAGGAATCCGCGTGCAATGATGCGTGACCTGATCACGGTCGAGGACGTCATGAACTCGCGCATGATCGCCTGGCCGGTCCACCTGCTCGAATGCTGCCTCGTCACCGACGGTGGCGGCGCGCTCATCCTGACCACGGCGGACCGAGCGCGCGATTTCAAGAAGCCCCCTATATACATCCTCGGCACGGGCGAAGGCGCCGAGAACATGATGATCAGCTCCATGCATGATTTCACGGAGTCGCTCGCCTTCCGCAACTCGGCCACGCGCGCCTTCGAACAGGCGGGCATCGAGCGCAAGGATGTCGACCACCTGATGCTGTACGACGCCTTCGCGCACACGCCGATGTACGGACTGGAGTCCCTTGGCATGGTTGGCCCTGGAGAGAGTGGACCGTTCTTTGCGGCGGGCCGCTCCGCGCCCGGTGGCGACCTTCCGATCAACACCAATGGTGGCGGGCTTTCCTACACGCACACGGGCATGTACGGAATGTTCGCGTTGCAGGAGAGCGTCCGCCAGCTGCGAGGCGAAGCCGCCGCCCAGGTGCCAAACGTCAAGATCAGCGTTTCCCATGGCCCGGCGGGCTTCTTCGCCGGGGCGGGTACGGTGATCATGACCAACCAGGCCTAACAGCCCAGGCCGTCCATTCGTTCATCGCTGCCCGGGCTGGGCGAGGTTCACTCGCCCAGCCGCGGACTATGTCTCCAGTCCCCACACAGGGAGCAGCCCATGACCCCTATCTATCGACCCTCTCGGCTCAAGTTCGGCATCTTTATGGCGCCCTTCCACCGCGTGGGCGAAAACCCGACGCTGGCGCTCGAACGCGACCTGGAGCTCATCGAACTGCTCGATCGGCTGGATTTCGACGAGGCCTGGATCGGCGAGCACCACAGCGCGGGCTGGGAGATCATCGCCAGCCCGGAATTGATGATCGCCGCGGCGGCGCAGCGCACCCGCACCATCAAGCTCGGCACCGGCGTCGCGAGCCTGCCCTACCATCACCCCCTCATCCTCGCTGATCGCATGGTCCAGCTCGACCACATGACGCGCGGGCGGGCGATGTTCGGCGTCGGCCCGGGTGCGCTCTCTTCCGATGCCTACATGATGGGCATCGACCCGCTCACCCAGCGGCGGCGCATGGATGAATCGCTTGGCGCCATCCTCGCGCTCATGCGCGGCGAGATCGTGAACATGGAGACGGACTGGTTCATGCTGAACGAGGCGCGGCTCCAGCTCGCTCCCTATAGCTTTCCCCACATGGATGTCGCGGTCGCCAGCACCTTCTCCCCCTCGGGACCCGTGACGGCGGGCAAGCACGGCGTCGGTATGCTCTCGATCACCGCGAGCCAGCCCGGCGGTCTCACGAACGCGGCCGACAGCTGGGACATGCTCCAGGAAGAAGCCACCAAAGCCGGGAAAGAGGTTAGCCGTTCCGCCTGGCGCGTTCTCACCTCGATGCACCTCGCGGATTCGCGCGAAGAGGCGATCGCGGACGTGCGCGAAGGCATGACGTATTTTTACCAGGAGTACTTCGGGCGAACCATCGGCACGCCCGGCCGCTTCGACGACTGGACGTTCGACGGCACGCTCGCCGCGGGTGGCTCTATCGTCGGGACGCCCGATGACGCCATCGCGGCGGTGGAGCGGATCCAGGAGATCACGGGCGGCATGGGCGCCCTCCTCTTCCAGGCGCATGAGTGGACCTCCTGGGAGAAGACGCGGCACAGCTTCGAGCTCTGGTCCCGCTACGTCGCGCCCCGTTTCCGCGGTCAGATCGCGCCCATCGAACGGAGCCGGGATTGGTCGGCGGACAACCGGACGACGATTTTCGCGCCCGGCGGCGAGGCGACGTTGAAGGCGTTCGAAGACGCGGGCCGCGAGGTACCGGCCGACATCCTTGCTCGCATGCAGCGCGGCCGCACGTAGAACGAGGCGGCGCCGATGATGGCGTCTCGGAGCCGGACGACCGACTCCGTTCACCCTGAGCCTGTCGAAGGGCTGGGCCTGCCCGAACGGTCGTCGGGGGCGTGTTCATCCTTCGACAGGCTCAGGACGAACGGAGTGCTGAGCCGCAGCCGACTCAAGCCGCCAGAAGTCGCATGCAAGACTCTGACGCCCATCCCTTCCGGGCCGTCAACGTTAGTCACTGCATCCGTCGCCTTGGCGATGTGACCGCTTCGCCGCCCAACGCCCGTTCGACCTCCGACTCCACGGTGGCATCGAGTTCCGCAGCCGGGACAACCTTTGACACGAGACCCCACCGCAGGGCTTCCGCCGTGCCGATCGGTTCGCCGGTGAGGATCATGTGCGCGGCCACGCCCGGCGGCACGGTGCGCGGGAGGGTCTGCGTGCCGCCCGCGCTGGGGATATAGCCCAGCGTCACTTCAGGCAGAGCGAAGGTCGTGCCTTCGGCGGCGATGCGGACATCGCAGCAGAGGGGCAGCTCCAGGCCGGCGCCGAAGCAGAAGCCGTGCATGCGCGCAATCGTGACGCAGGGGAGCGACAGCAGCAGCGCCCAGACATCGCGTTCGTGTCGCGCCCGCCGCGCTTCGATGATCGATGGCGCCGTGCCGAACTCGGAGATATCGGCGCCCGCGGAGAAGGCGCGCCCTTCGCCCCGGAACACCAGCGCCTTCACGTCCGGCAAGTCCCGGCAGGCGAGCAGGTAGGTCCAGAGCAGGTCGCGCATCTCCATGTTGATGGCGTTGAGCCGCTCTGGCCGGTTCAACGTGATCGTCGCCACGCCGCGGTCGTCGAGTTCGAAGAGGACGTGCTCCATGTCGGCATTGTATCGGAGAGGGAGTATCGGAGTGAGGGCGCCACCACACGATCCGCTCCCCTGACTGTCAGCTTGTCGAACGGTCGAAGGGTGAGCACGCTGTTCGACCATCCTCGCGCTGCCCGTCCATCCTTCGACAGGCTCAGGACGAACGGGCGATAATCACGGTGCATGGCTTTTTGGCTCTACATCCTCCGATGCGCCGACGGCAGCTATTACACGGGCCACACCGACGACCTCGAACGCCGGATCGGCGAGCATGACGCCGGAGCCGTATCCAGCTGCTATACGTTTCGGCGTCGTCCGGTAGAAGTCGTGTTCAAGGATGAGTTCTCGACTCGCGAGGAAGCACTGGCTGCGGAGCGCCGGGTGAAGGGCTGGAGCCGCCTGAAGAAGGAGGCGATGATGAGCGGAGACTGGGACGAGGTGAGGCGCCTTGCCCGCTCCAACCAATCGAACCGCTCGCCCTGAGCTTGTCGAAGGGTGAGCACGCTGTTCGACCGTAGCGAGGCTGCCCGTCCATCCTTCGACAGGCTCAGGACGAACGGGGCGAATTTGACCTGTAGCCGAGCCCAGACGTCAGACCACACAAACCGCTCGCCCTGAGCCTGTCGAAGGGTGAGCACGCTGTTCGACCATCCTCGCGCTGCCCGTCCATCCTTCGACAAGCTCAGGACGAACGGGCGAATTTGCTGCGGGACCGGGGCTACGGGAATCTACAGCTCCGAAGGACTGGCCGCCGCAACCGCAACGTCAACGCGGCGCATGCTCGCGATCGCGCCCGCTATGACGACCAGCAGGCAGACCAACGCGATACCCACCATCGCCGCCCGTTCACCCGCCTGGTCCGCCATCACCCCGACGGGGTAGGCAACGATCGCGTTCAAGCCGAACGCCATCATCGTGACCGCCATCACCCGCCCGAAGAAGCGAGGCGACGTCCGCTGCATCAATGTGACGTTATTCAACATCTGGAAGCCGCTGGACGAAGCGCCCACCAGCGACGCCACCGCAAGGGCGAACGCGAACGTCGGGGCTATCGAAAGCAAAAGCAGGGAGCCCGAGAGTGCTGCCCCAAAGGCCAGCATCAGCGTCGCCGGTTGCTTCGGCTGGTGTGTCGAAATGAAGAGCGTGGTGATGATGCCACCCACCGCCATCGTGCCGTAGATGAGCCCCAGCTGACTGGCGGGGTGGCCGAGTTCGTTCTCCAGGAAGCCGGGCATGATCGTCTGGTAGGAGAATCCGCTCAGCACGACTCCGCCAAAGACCAGCGTCAGCAAACGCACCTCGCCGGTGTTCCAGATATAGCGCATCCCTTCCCCGAGGTCGCCGATGACGGATGTTGGGACGGTTTTGGGGATGGGAGGAGTCGGCTGCATGAGCGCGAGCACGGATACGACGAGCACGAAGGTCATCGCCATCGCGACATAGACGCCGCCCGTCCCGATGAAGCTCACGGCGATCAATCCGCCCGCCAACAGGGGCCCGAGGATCCGGGTTGCGTTCATCATCAACTGCTGGAGGGCGACCCCGTGGGCCAGTTCCGGGCCATGCAGCAGGTCGCCAATCCAGGCCTGGCGGGTTGGGCCCATAATCGCGAACATGCAGCCAAGCGCGAGGGTACAAAGAGCAAGGATCCAGATCGTAATCGCGCCGGTGTAGATAAGCAGGGCGATGATCGCGAACAGCGTGCCGATGGATCCCTGCGCAAGGAGGAGCAGCCGCCGCTTTGACACCCGGTCGCTGAGGGCGCCGCCGAGGGGGCTCAGGAAAAGCATGGCCAAACCCTGGCCGAGCAAGACGAAGCCAACGGAGCTGTTCTTGCCAGTCAATTCGAAAGCGACAACGCTCTTCACGACGTTCAACATGCCGAACGCCATCATCGCCAGCGTTGAGCCGATGAACAGCAGGCGGAATTGCCCGTGGGCCAGCACGGAGAAGGGGGACGAGGAAGCCGCGGTCGAATCATCCACGGGGCGCGGCTTCTCGCTGCTCATCTCGTCTCACTATACGAGAGGATGCCGAGGCGCGTTGACCTCGCGTCCTCTCCGCTCCTTGCCATGTCGCCCGCGGTTGTCCAGAATGCCGTGAGGCCGCCCCTCGGAGGTTCGACGATGACCAACCAACCGGACGCAGATACTTCCACGCCACGCTATCTCCGCGACAAGTACGCCATCATCGGCGTGGGAGAAACCACGTACACACGCGGATCCGGCAGGACGACGCGCTACCTCGGTACGTGGGCGATCCGCAATGCGATGGCCGACGCGGGCATCAAGCCCTCCGAGATCGACGGCATGCTCTCGTATTCCAACAATGATTCGACGCCGTCGCCAACTTTGGCGGGCGACCTCGGATTCCGCCTGAACTTCTACATGGATGTCTACGGCGGCGGTTCGAGCACGGAGGCGCTGATCGGCATCGCCATCGGCGTGATCGAAGCGGGCATGTGCAAGACGGTTGCCATCTTCCGCGCCATGAACGGCTTCTCCCAGGTGCGCATCGGCGGCACGGGAGCGCGCGCGGCGGCGCCGATCTCCGGCGACGGGCTGCACACGCGCCCCTACGGCTGGATGAGCGCGGGCCAGAGCTTCAGCCAGAGCTTCATGCGGCATATGTACGACTACGGCACCACGCCCGAACAGCTGGCGATGGTCAAAGTCGTCCACAGCGAACACGCTTCGAACAACCCCAAGGCCTACTACAAGTCACGCGTGAGCGTGGAAGACGTGGTCAACAGCCGCTTCGTCTGCAAGCCGCTCCACCTGCTCGATTGCTGCGTCGAAACGGACAACGCGACCTGCATCATCGTCACCCGCGCGGACCGCGCCTACGACTACCGCCACACCCCCGCGCGCATCCTCTCCGTCGTCGGCCGCTGTTCCAAGCCGCGCATCGATATGCACTTTCAGCACGGGCCGATTTCCACGGTTGCTGGCCATTACGCCAAGGATATCCTCTGGCCGAACGCGGGCGTCGGTCCCGAGGAGATGCAGGCGGTGGGCGCGTACGACGCCTTCACGTTCACGACCATGCTCCAGCTCGAAGACTACGGCTTCTGTAAGAAGGGCGAAGGCGGAGGGTACGTCAGCAGCGGGATCACACGGCTTGGCGGGAAACGCCCGAACAACACCAGCGGCGGCCACCTCTGCGAGGGCTACACGCACGGCATGAACATGGTCATCGAGAACGTGCGGCAGCTCCGTGGCGATGTCGATGACTACTGCCCAACCGACGCCCAGGGCAAGCGCCAGCACACCTTCGACTACAGCGAACGCCACTGCCGCCAGGTGCCAAACGTCGGCCTCACCGCGAACCTTGGCTGGGCGATGCCCGGCACCGGTTCGGCCATGGTCATGCGGAAGGGATAAGAACGATGCCAGCCACCGGAGAATACCTCGGCATGCCCCTCGTCGTCGAAGACCTCGACCTTGAGAACATTGAATACTTCCGCTACTGCGCCGCGCACGACTTCCGCCTGCAGCGCTGCCTCGCCTGCGGCTTGATACGCTATCCGCCGGGCACCGCCTGCCCGTGGTGTGCGACGGCCGACTTCGAATGGGTCTCGGTCGAAGGCAAGGGCGAAGTGCACTCGTACGGCGAAGTCCACCAGGCGATCCAGCCCGCCTTCCGCGCCCACACACCGTACCTGGTGTTGCTCGTGGACCTCGACACGCAGAAGGGCGCGCCCAGCGAGCACGAATCCTTGCGTGTGATCGGCAACCTCGTCACGCCAGACGGCCAGCTCGCGCCGCCGGAAATCGTCCGCACGGTCGGCATCGGCAGCCGCGTGCGCATGGTCTTCGTCGATGCCGGCGAAGGCATCGCCCTCCCCCAGTGGACGCTGGACGAGACCGCCGCCCAGCCCGCGAAGCCGTGGCGGTATCCGCAGGAGTAGGCGCCCGTCCGGAAGAGGTTCTCGCGAAGGCGCGGAGGAACGGAGAGATTTTGGAGGGCGCGCTACGGGCTGCGCGTCACGTCTCCAAGTCCTCTCCGCCTCTCCGCGCCTCCGCGAGAAAACTCCCATTCCGAAACCCCTTGCTCTGCTACCATCGAAACTACCCCGACACCCCCGACTCCCCCGACTCCGTCACCCCGATACTTCCCACACGCCCCGGAGGCCCCCATGAGCGCACTCAGCCAGCGCGACCCCGATGTCGCCGCCATCATCGCCGATGAAGAGATCCGCCAGTGCGAGACGCTGGAGATGATCGCGAGCGAGAACTACGCCTCCGCCGCCGTGGTCCAGGCCACCGGATCGGTGTTCACGAACAAGTACGCCGAGGGATACCCCACGAAGCGCTACTACGCCGGAAACCAGTTCAGCGACAAGCTCGAACAGCTCGCCATCGACCGCGCCCTCGCCCTCTTCGGCGCGGAACACGCCAACGTCCAGCCGACGAGCGGCTCCGAGGCGAACATGGCCGCCTACCTCGCCTTCGTCGAACCGGGCGCAACCATCATGGGCATGGAGCTGAGCCAGGGCGGCCACCTCACCCACGGTTCGCCCGTCAACTTCAGCGGACGCTTCTACCACTTCATCCCCTACACCGTGGACCGCGAATCCGAGACGCTGGACATGGACCAGGTGCGCGCCGTCGCCATGGAGGCGAAGCCAAAGGTCATCGTTTGCGGCGCGACGGCCTATCCCCGCGCCATCGACTTCGCCGCGTTTGGGGCGATCGCGAAGGAGTGCGGCGCCATCCTCATGGCCGACATGTCGCACATCGCCGGCCTCGTCGCGGCGGGCGCGCATATGTCCCCCGTGCCCTACGCGGATGTCGTAACGACGACGACGCACAAGACGCTGCGTGGCCCCCGTGGCGCGCTCACGCTTTCGAAGCTGGAACACGCGGACGCGGTCGATAAGGCGGTCTTCCCCGGCACGCAGGGTGGCCCCCACCTGCACTCCATCGCCGCCAAGGCTGTCGCCTTCAAGGAAGCGAAGACGCCCGAGTTCGCCACCTACGCGCGCAAGATCGTCTCGAACGCGAGCATCCTCGCCGAGGCGCTGGTCTCCGGCGGGCTACGCCTGGTCTCCGGCGGCACGGACAACCACCTCCTCCTCGCCGATTGCAATTCGATGAACATCAGCGGCTTGAAGGCGCAGAACGCGCTCCAGGGCGCGGGCATCATCACGAACAAGAACACCATCCCCTACGACCAGCGGTCTCCCTTTATTACCAGCGGCCTGCGCCTCGGCACACCCGCGCTCACATCGCGCGGCATGGGCGCGGACGACATGAAGCGCGTCGCCGCCTGGATCTGCCGCGTGCTCAAGGACCCGGATGGCGACGGCGTACGCGAAACCGTCCGCCAGGAGGTCGCCGAATTCACGCGCGCCTTCCCCGTCCCCGGCATCACCGACCGATAGCCCAAGATTGTAGTCACGGACCTCCGTGTCCGGGGGCCACGCAACCAACGCCCGGCATCGCGCCCTCACCCCCGGCCCCTCTCCCGACTTCGCGGGCGAGGGGAGCCAAACCGTCGCGCCGCCCGTCCGAGCCGCGCCGTCAGTAAGCGGTGCAATGCCAGGCCACGAACCGCGCCCGGCATCGCGCCCTCACCCCCGGCCCCTCTCCGGACTTCGCGGGCGAGGGGAGCCAAACCGTCGCGCCGCCCGTCCGAGCCGCGCAGGTCAGTAATGTAAGCGGTGCAATGCCAGGCCACGAATCATGCCCGGCGTTGATCGAACAGCCGCTTACCCTTCGACAAGCTCAGGGCGAGCGGATTCCAGCGGGCCACGCTACCCTAGACCCCGCCATGCCATCGCCACTCAAGCTCACGAAGGAACAGAACGTCGAAGCTGTCCGCCTCCTCCAGCAGTACCTGCGCGACGAACACGACTTCGAACTCGGTGACCTTGGTACGGAGATGCTGCTCGAATTCGTGGGCAAGACGATCGGCCCGGTCTTCTATAACGAAGCGATCGAAGACGCCCGCGCCACGGCCGCCAACCGCGCCGAGACGATCCAGGAAGAGCTCCTCGGACTCACGCGCGGACTGGAATTGCGTACGTTTGTACCGCGCACGTGAGTAAGCGGCGCGGCGGCGTCAAACCATGCCCGGCCAGCGCGCCCTCGCTGTAACTCCTGTTCCATCGACGCTCGATTCCGGGGCGTTGGCTAGTCGCACAGTATCTATCAGTGTCGATAGTAACCTTCAAAAATGTTCACTCGCTACCCCTTGGTCGCCTGCCCGTAGACCGTCTGCGGGGCTGCCGCGCCGAGGGTCTGGAAGGCGGCCACGACGGCGCTGACCTCGTTCTTGTTCAGCGCTTCGCGGTTGTCAGAGGCCCACTTCTGGGCGGTCGTGATGCGGTCGAGCGAACCCTGGAAGCGCGGGGCGACGTAGCGCGCGAAGAGTTCGTACGAGCGGCGCATCTTTTCCGCGGGCGCCCACTCGTGCGCAAGGCCGAGGATGCCGCCGCAACCGCCCGTGAGGTCGAGCAGCTTTTCGATGTTCTCGATGGCGTCTTCGGGCGTGCCGATGAGCGCGCCCCCGGACATCGCCATGATCTCCGCGAACTTGTCCGCCGGGCCGGGGTAGGCGAAGGGGCGGCCAAGCGTTTCGTCGAAGTACCCCTTCTGGAAGTTGTAGGCTCCCAGGGAAACATCGCGGTACGCCTCTTCGCGCGTCTCCGCGATATAGATGGGCAGCATCATGCGCCAGTTGCGCCGGTCGGCGGTGTGGCCGTTGGCGGCGCATTGTTCGCCGTACATCTCCCAGACCTTCTTCAGGTCCAGCCCGGACGGGAGGAAGGTGGAGACGTTGATGAGACCCGCGCCATGCTTGCCAGCGATCGTGGGGCCAGCGGGCGAAAGCGTGGAGGCGACGAAGACGGGCATCGTTTCCGAGTAGAGTGGCGTTTGCAGGCGCGCCTGGCGGAGGTGGATCCAGTCGCTCTCGTGCGTCACCTCTTCGCCCGCGAAGAGCCGCATGATGATGCCCAGGGCCTCATCCATCTGGGGACGCTGGCGCGTCGGTTCGAGCATGAACTGGTAGGCGTCCGAGGGCAGGGCGCCCGGGCCCACGCCGAGCATGACGCGCCCGCGCGTGAGCTGATCCAGCAGTGCCATACGGTCCGCGACGTGATAAGGATTGTGGTAGGGCAGCGAAACGACGCCCGTGCCGAGCTTGATCGTCTTCGTCACGGCTGCGGCGTGGGCGATGAAGATTTCGGGGCTGGAGATCGTCTCCCAGCCGGCGGAATGGTGCTCGCCGATCCAGGCCTCGTCGTAGCGCAGCTCATCCAGCCACTGGATCGTGCGGATATCGCGTTCGAGGGCAAGGCCGGGGTTGTCGCCGACGGGGTGGAACGGGGCCATGAACACGCCAAACTTCAATCGAATCATTGTGAGGACACTCCTGTTGAAAACGCATCCTACGGCAAGGGCTGGTGAAGTTCTCGCGGGGGTTGACCCCTGGGTGGGCGTCAAAGTTTTGCGCCCTGTGGAGAAGGAGGCGAAGTGACCAGGGTCGCGCGCCGAACTCGCCGTCCGCAGCGCGCGGGAGCAGGCGCTGGGATGTTCAGGCTTGCGAATCTGGTGGGCGATCGTCCGGATTTTCGCTGTCCGTACTCCATGCAAAACTTTGACGCCCACCCTTGACCACTTCCATTGTCCACACGGCGCCAACCCTGGATGGGCTATAGTTGATTGGTGTTCCCCCGTGCGATGAATCCGGGGAAGTGGAACGTAAGCAGAGCAGTTACGGTCGTGGTGGATCAAGAGTCAACGGCAACATCCGAGCAACGCATGGGATTTGCAGAATGCGACACTGACCGTTTCGAGACAGGCTTTGAGAAGATTGCTATCTTCGCGACCAGGTTGGAATCGCCGACACATGTCGCGCGTCAACTACCGGATGGAACCTGGACGAGTAAGTTGGGGGAGTTTGAGGACATCGAACACCCAACGCTGCGCGTACTGGGCAGGGGCATTTTCGGGGAGCCGCGGGCGATGGGCACGTAGCAGAGCGGGCGGGGCGAAACAGAACCAGTGCGACCCTCACGAAGTGGCCACTGATGGCCCACCTCGGGACGGCGTTGCGGAGACTCCGCGGTATCTGAAGAGGCGCGCGGTGACGGATGGGTTACGTCCGGGTGGAGATGCGCTGATGTTCGCCTTCTCGTTATAGACGCGCTTCGAAGACGGGGTACATTGTCTGGATGGAAGGCAACGCGGCGGAGGAACCCACGACGGTCTGCGCCTGGTGCGGCAAAGTGACCGCCCGGCGCGGCGCGGAGATCTCCCACGGCATCTGCGAACAGTGCGCGATGGCGCTCCTCGAAGAAGCGGGCGTGCTCGATGGCGACCCGGCCCCTGTCTCGCAGCAGCCAACGCCAAAGCCCATCACGAAACCGCACACCGCCGCGGGCTAAATCGCGCGGGCACCGCGACCATCGGACCCTATCGCGAAAGGCCCGCGCGAATCTTCTCGATCGGACTCGCCAACACCTGCTGCTGGCGTCCCGGAGCGCCGGGCGAAACAACGACCGCCTCCCTGGCGACCTGCTTGCGGACCCGTTCCACGAGCGCTTTCGCATCGGCGAAGCTCGCCTCCACTTCTTCCAGGGTCTCGCCCCGGATCATCCCTGCGTGGATGGTCGGCTCAGTGGCGCAAAGGGCGTCGCGCAGGCGCTCCATGAGGGCGTTGTTCGTGGCGCGGGCCGTCTCCAGGTCGTGGAGCGTGATTGCGGTTGACTCGGGCGGGGGCGGCGCTTCGGGCGTCTGTTCGAGTGTGGCCGCATCTTCGGATTGGTCGGACATGAGGTGCCTCCGGGGCGTTCAGATGGCCAGAGGTTGTCCCTGCCGCGAGCGAACACCAAGTACCAGATGACACTCACCGCGATCTCGCGACATCGCCCGACTTCTAACCCAATGGTCTGAGAGTGCCGTCTGCGCCCGAATGATCCGTTCGTGCTGAGCTTGTCGAAGCATGAACACATGCTCGATCATCGTTCAGAGGGCACCGGCCCTTCGACAGGCTGCTCTGAACATCACCGAAACACCGGTCGCCCTGAGCCTGTCGAAGGGTGAGCACGCTGTTCGACCGTTGTCGCGCTGCCCGTCCATGCTTCGACCAGCTCAGCACGAACGGGCGATTGGGCACGCCTCCACCTCCGCCGGGGTCTGAAAATGCCGTTTCATCCCTGGTTGTGGCCAAAGGCCATCGACGACTCAGGGCGAGCGGAGTTTTGGTTCCCTTGCTGGAGTCTCGACAGCTTGACCTCTCCTACTTGCAGGCCGGCTCGTAGAGGCAGTGGCCGCGCTCGTCGCCGGTCTTCTCCACCTCGACCTGGATGCGATTGTCGTTGGCATAGGCGTCCTGGCGGATACCGGTGACCTGCCACGAAACTTCGACGTTCGGCGCGTCCGTCTGGATGACGAAACGGCCGCTTTCGAGCTTCTTGAACACACGCGCCCGCGCCCACGAACCATCGCCGATAACCGTGAGCTGGTAGCGGAAGTCCTTGTTCAGCGCCTCGAAGTACGACGGGAGCTCGACTGTCGCAAAGCCGTCCGCACCTGTCGTGACGAGCCCGTCGTAGAGGTTCTTCATATCCGGCGATTCGATGAACGAGTGGTAGAGGAACTTGTTCGCCGGGTCCTGCGGGTGGTCGATCTTGAAAGAACCGGCTCCCTTGGTAAGGGTTCCCTGGACGTCGAGGTTGCCGGGGAACGCACCCGACGTCTGCACGACCACCGGACCGAAGAAGCGGCCCGCCCAGGTCCCCACGACCTGGGTGGCACCTGCGATCCCGGCACATGCCGTCTGGGGGCATGATGGGACGTTGCCGAAGACGCCGAACTTTTGTCCCTCTCCCCAAACGCCCACGCTGGAAGAACCTGTGGCCGAACCGTACACGCCGAGGCACGTCTCAGCCAACACCGCCGACGACAAGCAAGGGGTTCCGACAGGAGCGGAGCTCTTTCCTACAACGCCGGCGCCCGCGGGGCCTTTGGCCGTTCCGGTCGCCATAATTCCAACGCCGGCGGTTGCATTGGCGACGATGGCGGTTTCCCGTCCGCTGGCCCTAATGCCGATGCCCTGCGCGGAGTACCCATCAACCCCAACCGCACCAATCGTCGTCACGAACCCTTGAACCCCCATCGACTTTCCAGTTCCGTAGGTTCCGATTCCGTACGGTCCATTGCCAAAACCAATAACGCCGATCTCGGTCGCCGAACCCTGAACCCCATACAGGCCTGCCTCGCCGGAAACCCCCACGATGTCGGCGGTCGCCTTTAGGCCGCCGACGCTGTTGCCGGGCGCGCCATTAAGAGTTAAGCCGAACTCGAACAATCCCCAGCTCCACGTCTCCCCGACATGGTTGTGCGGGCCGGTCTTCTGCGAATAGAGGGCGTAGGGCGTGGCGGTCAGCGCCTGGAGCGGCGTGAGGTCGGCGTGTAGCCCGACGCTCGTGCCTTCGCGGACGCTCACCTTCAGCCAGCGGGCGTCGCCGTTGAATGCTCCCGGGCCAAAGTCGAGGGCGGCGGTGAAGAGGCCGTTCGTCACGGGGAGGTTGTCCTTCGTGACGACGGGAGTGAGAGGGACCTGGGTCGTGCCCGCTGCATCGGAGTACAGCCGGAACTCGAAGTCGTAGGGCGTGTTGATGGGCGTGCCCGTCTGCTGGAGCTGGCCCTGGAACGTGAATGAACTGGTGAGAGGGACCGCCCGGGTCGCTGC
>DAOTTM010000146.1:0-13749 GCA_034437915.1 Dehalococcoidia bacterium
TTCGAACAGAGCTGGAAGACCCGCGTCGGCGCCGTCGATACTTTCCCCGGCTTTCTAAGCTGCGAACTCGTCGCCGCAAAAGATCGTGGCGAGTACGTCGTGCTCACAAAGTTCGTGGACGAGAAGTCCTTCGAGGCGTGGATCACCTCCGACAACTTCACGAAGGGGCATCGCGGCGAAAGCTACGAAAGCTACAAGGACAACCCGGCGATGGCGAACCACAAGCTCTTCGAAGTCCTCGGTTAGGGCTGATCACACATTCGGTGCCGAACACCTGCTGGGGCGATGTTTCCGTGCTGATGGCGGAGTACCACGACGGTGAGTGGGGGGTGCCCTGCCACGATGACGGGTCACTATTCGAGCGCCTCATGCTCGAAGGCTTTCAGGCGGGCCTGTCGTGGGAACTCATCCTCAAGCGGCGCGAAGGCATCCGGGCCGCTTTCAATGGCTGGGATGCGCGTCGTGTCGCGGCCTACGACGCTGATGACGTCGCCCGCCTCATGGGCGACGCGCGCATCATCCGCAACCGCCTGAAGGTTGCGGCGGCCACGAAGAACGCCAGCGCCTTCCTTCGATTGCAAGCGGAGCACGGCACGTTCGACCGCTACATCTGGTCGTTTGTTGGCGGCGCGCCGCTCGATCAGCCTGTGCCCGAGGCCCGTGGCGGCGTGCCCGCGATGACCGCGGCGTCCGACGCGATGTCCAAGGCGCTCAAGAAGCAGGGCTTTACGTTTGTGGGCTCAACGATCTGCTACGCGTTCATGCAGAGCGTAGGCATGGTCAACGACCACCTGGCCGATTGTCCTGCGAGATTGTGAGGGGCGGATTCGTGGACGATCATTTAGTCATTCAAGCCAAACGAACCACAGGCCATCGCTCTCTTCGTTTGTCTTCCGTACGACGATGATTACAATGTGGACTCTGGCTCCGAGCGGCGCCTGTTGCCAAATGTGAACAGTTGTTCTATTCTGTTCTGAATCTCAGGAGAACCCAACAGATGGCTACCAACGAACTGCACAAGCGCATCGAGGCCGCACGCGGAGTCAAGATGTCCGCCGAGGAGAAAGAGCGGCAGCGGCGGAGTTTCGCCTATGGCAACTCTCACGCTGAGAACGAAAAGATAACCCGAGCGACAATAGATGATGCGGCTGACAGGCTGACTAATGGTAGACCGAAGGACTAGACCGACAGACTTGGGCCAACTGCAAACGCTCAACGAGCGTGAGATAGCAGACCGTGAGGCCGAAAACGGCCTGCTGCAGTTTGACCAAATGTTGCGGCTCATCGACCAGGCGATTGCGTCTGGACAACCTCCGCTGACGCCCGCCGTGATTTTGGAGTTTCAGCGCCTGGCTGTGGAAGGTCTGGAACCGGTCGCGGGACAGTTCCGGACCAGCTCAATCAGCATCGATGGAACCAACCACATACCCCCACCTTGGGCGGAAGTTGGGGACCTCGTTGATGAAATGTGCGAATACGTAAGTTTGCACTGGGACGAAACCGCAGCGATTCATCTTTCGGCTTATGTGATGTGGCGGTTGAATTGGATTCATCCGTTCACGAACGGGAACGGAAGGACTTCACGCGTGGCATCGTACCTCGTTCTTTGCGCCGCGCTCGGAATGAATCTTCCCGGAGACCACGCCGTCCCAGAAATCATCGACGAAGACAAACAGGACTACTACGACGCGCTCGACCAGGCGGATGCAAAGTGGCTCGATCAGGTTCTGGACGTGACCGCCATGGAGCGGGTTATCGAAGCGGCCCTTACGGTCCAACTTGCGGCGGCTTCGGAGTCCGTTCCTTAGACAACCGCTGCCACTCGGGACAGAGTTTGCTGGCGAACTCATCGAGGCCCATCCAGAATGCTAAGGCTTTTGCACCGGGCCGTTGTTTGCGGTTCACTGGCCCTGTGAGTGCATTCTTTCCGAGGCAAAAGCTCTGGCTGGAGGCCGACGGGCGGCTGGTCATGTCGGACTATCGTGTGCGCCTGCTGACGCTCGTGGCGGAGTCAGGTTCGCTGGCGGTCGCGGCCACGACGATGGGACTCTCGTACCGCCGGGCATGGGGAAAGATCAAAGAATTGGAGCAGAACCTGGGGTTCGCGCTCGTGCAGTCGGCGGTCGGCGGGGCCGGCGGTGGGCACACGTCGTTGACCGCTCCAGGCATCGAGTTCGTCAACGCGTACCGCCGATTCAATGAACGCATGGAGGCGGAACTTGTTGCCGCGTACGCCGCCGAGCTCGCGGGGATCGTGGCCACGGCGCGAAGCAACGCAGATGAACCGGACCATAGCGAATAGCGGCCCCCAACCGGTACGCTCTTTGCATGCTGAAAGATATCTCCTGTGGCGAACTCCGGGCCACCGACGCTGGCCGCACCGTCCGCATCGCGGGCTGGGTGCATCGCCGCCGCGACCATGGCGGCCTCATCTTCATCGACCTGCGTGATTCGAAGGGCATCGTCCAGGTCGTGTTCAACCCCGAGGATGTCGCGAGCCACGAGGTCGCGCACCGCGCGCGCACCGAGTGGATCCTCGCGATCAGCGGTGTCGTGCGCCCGCGGTCAGAGGCGACGGTGAACCCGAACATCCCCACCGGCGCAGTCGAGGTCATCCCGACGGGCTGCGCCGTGCTCTCGGAAGCGAAGACGCCGCCGTTCTACATCAACGAGCCGGTGGAGGTCGATGAAACCCTGCGCCTGAGGTACCGCTACCTGGACCTGCGCCGCCCGGAAGTGGCGAAGCTGATCTATATGCGCCACGAAGTCGTCCGCTACACACGCGAATTCCTTTACGCGCGGGACTTCATCGAGGTCGAGACACCCACGCTGATCAAATCGACACCGGAGGGGGCACGCGACTTCCTCGTGCCGTCGCGTATGAAGCCGGGGCAATTCTTCGCCCTACCGCAGTCGCCCCAGATCCTGAAGCAACTGCTCATGTACGGCGGCGTGGAGAAGTACTTCCAGATCGCACGGTGTTACCGCGATGAGGACACGCGCGCGAACCGCGTCGCCGAGCACACTCAGCTCGATCTGGAGATGAGCTTCGTCGAACAGGAAGACGTGATGAGCCTGATCGAGGAACTCTACACGGGCATCGCCGAGCGCTTCGGGAAGGGACCGATCGCTCAGACGCCGTTCCCGCGCATGGACTACACCGATTGCGTCGCGCGATACGGAATCGACCGACCGGACCTGCGGTTCGGCCTGGAGTTCGTGGATATCGCGGACGCGGTGCGGACGTCGCAGTTCCAGGTTTTCGCCGGTGCCCTGGCGGCAGGCGGCGAAATCAAAGCGATCCGCGTACCAGGCAAGGCGGACATGACGCGCAAGGAGATCGACGAACTCACGGAGATTGCGCGGGGCAGCGGCGCCAAGGGCCTCGCCTACATCGGCTTCACGGCGGGCGAATTGCGGTCGCCGATCGCGAAGTTCCTCAGCGAGGCGGAGGTCGCCGGCATCCGCTCGCGCACCGGAGCCGAAGACGGCGACATGGTGTTCATTGTCGCCGACCAACCGGCGACGGCGGCTCGCTCGTTGCACGAAGTACGCACGGCGCTCGGGCAACGGCTCGGACTGATCGACCAGGACGCGCTTTCGTTCGAATGGATCACGGGGTTCCCGCTCCTGGAATGGCACCCGGACGAAGGGCGCTGGGACGCGACACACAACCCCTTCTGCGGCTTCCCCGATGAATCGCGGCAACACCTCGCGCCCGGCGGCGACCCCGGCAAGGCGGCGTCTTTCCAATACGACCTCGTCTGCAATGGCTCGGAACTCGGCGGCGGCTCAATCCGCATCAACAACCGCGCGGACCAGGAACTCGTGTTTGGGCTGATGGGGCACAGCGCCGACCAACAGCAGGATCGTTTCGGCGTCATCCTCGACGCGCTGGAGTACGGCGCGCCGCCCTCGGGCGGCGTCGGCGCGGGCATCGACCGCTTGATCATGACCCTGGCGGGCACGGAGAACATCCGCGACGTGATCGCGTTCCCGAAGGCATCCTCCGGTGGGGACCCTCTCATGGGTTCGCCCACGAGTGTGGATGTGGCACAGCTCAAGGAGTTGGGGCTGCGGGTGATGGAGTAAGCCGCCGCTTGCTTCAGACCGCGTGCGCCGCGGGACGACGTCGTCCTGGACCACTGCACCTGGCGGCGGGGCTACTCCCAAACGCGCCGACCTACGGGTACGCTTTCCCTCGTCTTAACACCTGCGCGGCCCGTCGCCGCGGGGAAGGATCGCGCAGAGCCTCAGTGGCGTACTATCCACACTACTCCTGCCCTGGTGGTGGCCGTCCATGTCAAACCGCACCCTGACCCTGATGATGGGCGGCGTCGCAGCCTTGATCCTGCTCATCGGCGTCGCGTTCATCGTCGTCATCGCCAGTTCCGGCGGTGACGACGGCGGCGGCACCACGCCATCTTCGCCGGACAAGACGAAGACACCCAAGCCCAGCGCGAATGCCGGCAAGATCTGCGACGGGAACACGCTCTACAACCCCCTGGGAGCGGACCCGGCGTCAGTGCTCGATCCCATCCAGGTGCGCGATGAGGGCACGAGCGAGTACATCGTCGAAATTTTCGGCGGCCTCGTGACGCTCGATCTCGAACTCAAGGTGCAACCGGACCTGGCCAAGAGCTGGGATGTCTCCAGCGACGGCAGAGTGTACACGTTCAAACTTCGCGACAACGCCGTCTTCCACAACGGTCGCCGCGTGACGGCGGCGGACTTCAAGTACAGCCTCGAACGGGCCGCGAACCCGGCCAACAACTCCCCAACCGCGACTCTTTACCTGGGCGACATCGTTGGCTTCAAGGACCGCTTCAACAACAAGGCCCAGGATGTCAGCGGCATTAAGGTCGTCGATGAGCAGACGATTCAGATTACGATTATCGAACCGGCGGACTTCTTCCTCGCGGAGCTGACCTACCCCGTCGCCTACGTCGTCGATAAGGATCAGATCGAAAAAGACGGCAAGAACTGGACGCGCAAGCCCAACGGGACGGGACCGTTCAAGCTTAAGGATTTCACCCCGGCCGAGAAGATAGAGCTCGTACGCAACGACCGCTACCACCTGGGCGCCGCGAAGCTCGATGGAGTCGTGTTCGAACTCGGCGGCGGTTCGGTGCTCACCCGCTATGAAAACAACGAAGTCCACATCGGCGTTGTACCGGGAACCGAGATAGAAGGGGTCAAGAGCGGGAAGAGTCCGCTCGCCTCGCAGTACAAGCCTTCGCCCCGCATGTCAGTTTCCTATCTCGCCTTCAACTTAAAGAAGGCGCCGTTCGACGACATCAAAGTGCGCCAGGCGATGGCCATGTCCGTCGATCGGGAGAACATCAACGATGTCCTCTTGTTCGGGACGCAGCGCATCGCCGATGGCATCCTGCCGCCCGAGATGCCGGGATACAACGAATCCGTGAAGTCGTTGAAATATGACCCGGTTCGCGCAAAACAGTTGCTCTCGGAATCGAAGTACGCCGGCAAGATTCCCCGCGTGGTACTCACGTATGCGGGCGCTGGCGCAGACGCGCCGGACATCCTCCAGGCCATCCAATCGGGGTGGAAGGAGAACCTGGGCATCGATGTAGAGCTGCAGGCAAGCGACTATACGGCCTACCTCCGCGAGCTGCGCAAGGGCACCTTCCAGATGTTCGCCGCCGGCTGGGCGGCGGACTACCCCGACCCGGAAGACTTCCTCGACAAGCTCTTCGCGAGCGACAGCCCGCAGAACGAGCAGGGTTACAAGAACACGGAAGTGGACGCGCTGTTGAAGTCGGCGCGGCACGAACGCGACCGCGTCAAGCGCTTCGAGATATACCGCCAGGCTGAGCAGAAAATCCTCGACGACGCCGCCATCATCCCGGACTTCTGGCCGGTTGAGCACCTTCTGGTAAAGCCGTGCGTGAAGAACTGGCCAACGATTTCGATGACCGTACCGAAGTACCGATTCCTGGAGATCGACCCGAAGGCAAAGTAGGAGCCGCGCCGTGGGAGCAGGGCTGACCGGTTACACGATTCGCCGCATCCTCTGGGCAGTGCCGGTGCTGTTCGTGATCTCGTTCGTGGTGTTCTGGATCCTGCGATTGGCGCCCGGTGACCCCGTCGATGCCCTGTTGGGGCAGCGGTTCGACGAGGAACGGGCGGCAAACCTGCGCCACAAATACGGCTACGACAAGCCCGTCGTCGAGCAATACGTGATCTACATGCGGAACCTCGCCCAGGGCGACATGGGCGTTTCCACGCGCCACGTCGATTTCAGCGTGAGCGAGGTGATCTGGCCAAAGATCAAAGTGTCATCACAGCTCGGCGCGATGGCGCTCATTATCGTGTTCTCGCTGGGCATCCCAATCGGCATCTATGCCGCCCTTGCCAGGGGCACATTCCTCGACCCGCTGACGATTGGGTGCTGGCTGCTCCTGGATGCCATACCGGCCTTCGTGCTGGCGCCCGTCGTCGGGTGGCTCGTTGCGTTGAAATTGGGGTGGATAACGCTCGGATGGGAGGGCGTATGGACGGATGGGCCGATCTTCCGGCCGGAGAGCAACGTCATTGTGTACGTGCTCATCATGTCCCTGCCCGGCGTCGCGGGCGTGGCGCGGTTCATGCGCGCCTCATTCATATCAGTCATGGATGAAGACTACGTTCGCACGGCGCGCGCGAAGGGCCTCAAACAGAGCACGATCATCATCACGCACATCACACGCAACGCGATGATGCCCATGATCACGGTCATCGGTCTCTCGCTTCCCGCTATCACCGCCGGGGCGCTCTTCGTGGAGCGCGCGTTCGGAATCCCGGGGATCGGGGCGGAATCGCTCGCCGCCGTCACCGCGCCGGATTTCGATGTGATCCTCGGCCTGGTGCTGTTCGGCTCCTTCCTCTTCGTGGTCGCGAACATCGTCATCGACATCTCGTACGGGTTTATCGACCCCCGTGTGAAGGTCGGAGGGCAGCGCGGGTGACAGCCGAAGTCGTACGCACGCTCGAAGAAACGGGGACTCCGGCTCGCTGGCGTTCCCCCGGTGCGCGCGCTCTCCGTAGCCTCTTGAGGAAGAAGATCGCCTGCCTCGCCATCGTCTACCTAACGATCTTTTACGGGGCCGGGTTATTTGCTCCGCTCGTGGTGCCCGCTTTGGGCTTGCCCTCGCCATACGAGCAGAACCGCCGAACGATCGAGGAGGTCCGCGCCGGGCCTTCGCGGGAGCACCCGTTCGGAACCGATACGCTTGGAAGGGACATGGCAGCGCGAGTTATCTATTCGGCGCGCACCACAGTCCTGTTCACAATTGTCGTTCTGATCACGGGCGGCCTTTTCATCGGACTCGGGTTGGGTCTGCTCGCAGGGTATCGCGGAGGCTGGGTGGACACACTCATCATGCGGATTGGCGAGGTGTTCTCCGGACTGCCCACCTTATTTATCATGCTGGCGCTCTCCGCTGCCTTTCGGACTCGAATCGACGATCTAATTTTCTGGTTCAAGGACAATACGTTCCTTGGAGACGATTCGCGAGCCATCGTCCAGTTTCTGTTGATCGCTATGGTAACGGTTCCGTTCGCGTGGATCGGTTCCAGCCGGGTAGTGCGGGCGCAGACATTATCTATTCGCGAGTCCGGTTACGTTGAGGCGGCCGAACTGATGGGCGCTGGCACGTGGCGGGTGATCACAAGGCACGTTTTCCCCGGGGTGATGCCGCTATTCCTTGTCGGACTCTCCGGCGGTATGGGCGGGATCGCGGGTTCGGAGGTGGCGCTCAGCTTCCTCGGGCTGGGCATCTCCGCGCCCACAGCCAGCTTCGGGACGATGATCGGCGACGGTGCCGGGATTACCGCTTTCCGGTTGTACCCGCACTTGCTGATCGCTGGGGCGTTGCCGGTGATTTTGTTCATCTTCGCCTGGAACCTGCTTGGCGATGCGCTTGTGGATATCCTCCAGCCGAAGCAGCACGTGAGCTGAGTGGTGGCCCGCATGGGCATCCCACCGGGAACGGACGGGTTTGCTATACTCGAAGGCGGAGGACTTAAACAGCCCCGTGAAGGTAACCCTTGAACGGCTCCCCGAGAGCCGAGTACAACTCGATATTGAAGTCGATGAGACGCGCATGCAGCAGTCCATCGATGCCGCCTACAAGCGCTTTGCGGGGAAGGCCCGCGTCCCCGGATTCCGGCCCGGGAAGGCGCCTCGCCAGGTTCTCGAACGCATGATGGGCGGTCGCCCGGGCCTCATCCGCGAGGCTCTCGATACACTCGTCCCCGATGTCTACAACGTTGCCATCGCCGAGCAGGACGTCGATGCGATCGACCAGCCCGAGCTGGAGATCGTGGAGATGGACCCGGTGCGGTTTAAGGCGACCGTTTCCATTCGGCCGACCGTGGAGCTGGGCGATTACCGCTCCATCCGCGTGGAAGCCGACCCCGTCGAAGTGACGGAAGAGGCGCTGGCCGAACAGGTACTTCTGTTGCGTCGCCGCCATGCCGTCCAGGCGCCCGTGGAACGGCCCGCACAGTACGACGACATCCTCACAGGCACCGTTGTTGGGACCGTCGAGGGCGACCCCTTCGTCGATGACCAGGACGCCGAATTCCCGTTACGTGAAGGCCAGGTTTTGCTCGTTCCGGGGATGACGGAAGCGTTCCTGGGGATGGCGCGCGGCGAAGAGAAGGCCGTCGATATCACGATTCCCGATGATTTCCGCGTTGAACGGCTCCAGGGGAAGGTTGCTAACTTTACGATCAGCCTCTCCGAAGTGAAGGAGGAGCAGCTCCCCGAGGCGGACGACGACCTCGCGCAACAGGTGAACGCAGACGAATTCCCGACCTGGCAAGCGCTCATCGACCGCATCAAGGGAGACCTCGAAAAGTCCCTCAAGGGCCAGGCAGATGCCAGGGTTCAGCAGCAAGCCATCGACAAGCTGGTGGAGGGCGCGACACTCGAATACCCGCAGGTCCTTGTCGAACGGGAAACCACGCACCTCGCGAATGAGGCCATGGGAAGGGATGCGGCGGACTACCGCGCCTATCTTTCGAGCATTGGCAGGTCGGAGGCGGAATTCCGCGAAACCTTCCGGGAAGCGGCGGATACCCGTGTGCGGCGTTCGCTCGTGCTCGCCGATTTCGCCGAAAAAGAAGCCATCGATGTGACAGCCGACGAGGTCATCACGGAGATTCAAAACCTCGCCGCGCCCATGGGTGAAGAGGCACAACGTTTCGTTGAAATGTTCAGCAGCCCTGAAGGAATCGCGACGATCCGCCGAAACCTTCTGAGCAGGAAGACGCTCGAGCGCGTGCAGGCGATTGCCCGCGGCGATGTGAGCGAAACGCCCGCGGCCGCGGCGGTCACGGCCCCTGAAACCACCGAGGAGCCCGAATGAGCCAGTCGCAGTCTATCCCGCCCCTGGTCCGGGCCGTCATCCCTACGGTGATCGAGAGCGGCCCGCGTTCCGAACGTGCTTTCGATATATTTTCGCTTCTTTTAAAGGAGCGTATCGTCTTCCTCGGTACTCCGATCGATGATCAGATCGCAAACCTTATCGTCGCGCAGCTGTTGTTCCTGCAGCGCGAAGACCCGGAGCGCGATATCAGCATGTATATCCATTCGCCAGGGGGCGTGATCACTGCCGGACTGGCCATCTACGACACGATGCAGCTCATCGAGCCGAACGTTTCGACGATTGCCGTGGGGCAGACAGCGTCCATGGCCACGGTTCTCCTGTGCTCAGGGGCGAAGGGCAAGCGCTTCGCCCTTCCCAACGCGACGGTGCACATGCACCAGGCCTTGGGAGGCGCGCGCGGCCAGGCCTCGGATATCGAAATTGCGGCGAAAGAGATCCTTCGCAACAACGAGATCATCCGCAACATCATCGCAAGCCACACGGGTCAGACCGTGGAGCGGATTACGAAGGATTTCGACCGGGACTTCTACCTCGACGCCCAGGGCGCCAAGGACTATGGAATGGTCGATGAGCTTCTCTCGCGTCCTGAAGACGCCACCAAGAAAAATTAGTTCGAGGGGGACGTCCATGGCTGGGAACCGCACCAACAGGGTCCAGTACCACTGTTCGTTCTGTGGCAAGAACCAGGATCAGGTTCGCCGGCTGATCGCCGGCCCTGGTGCCGTGTACATTTGCGATGAGTGCGTGGACTTGTGTCGCGAGATCATCGACGAGGAGACCGGCACAAGCACCACGGCCGCGGCAACGAAGGGCGTTTCGTCGGCATCGTCCTCCCGTATCCCTGCCCCGAAGTTCCTCTACGAACGGCTCGATGAGTACGTGGTCGGGCAGGAGCAGGCGAAGAAGGTCCTCTCCGTCGCCGTCTACAATCACTACAAGCGCATTGGGGCAGCGGCGGAAACGGACATCGAGCTGGAGAAATCCAACATCTTGCTCGTAGGCCCCACGGGCGTTGGCAAGACGCTGCTGGCCAAGACGCTGGCACGCATCCTCGACGTCCCGTTCTCCGTCGCCGATGCCACCGCGCTGACGGAAGCCGGCTACGTGGGCGAGGACGTGGAGAACATCCTCCTCCACCTCATCCAGGCGGCGGATTTCGATATCCAGAAGGCCGAACGCGGCATCATCTACATCGACGAGATCGACAAAATTTCACGCAAGAGCGACAACCCGAGCATCACCCGCGATGTTTCGGGAGAAGGCGTGCAGCAGGCGCTGCTTAAGATCATCGAGGGTTGCGTCGCGAATGTGCCACCGCAGGGCGGACGCAAGCATCCCCACCAGGATTTCCTCCAGATCAACACACAGAACATCCTTTTCATCTGTGGTGGCGCCTTCGAAGGGCTTGAGAACCACATCGAAAAGCGGCTGACGCGGGACCACGTGCGCATGGGCTTCCAGGCGGACCGCAGATTCAAAGGTTCGAACAAGGCGGACGACCTCTTGACGCACGTGACGCACGATGACCTCCTCCAATTCGGGCTCATCCCCGAGTTCGTGGGGCGGCTGCCGATGGTTGTGGGACTCACCTCGCTCGACCAGGATGCGCTCGTGAAGATCCTCACCGAGCCGAAGAATGCGCTCATCCGCCAATACCAACGCTATTTCTCGCTCGACGGCGTGGAGCTCCAGTTCACGGAGGACGCCCTGCGCGCCATCGCCGACACGGCAATCCGCCACAAGACGGGTGCCCGCGGCCTGCGGACGGTGCTTGAAGAAAGCCTGATGGAAGTGATGTATGAAATCCCGGGCCGTGGCGACGTGCGTAAATGCGTGGTCAACGCAGACACGATACTCAAGAAGCAACGCCCGCTGCTCATCACCCGTGGCGGCCAGGGTGTGGATCTGACCGTGCCCGCGGACGCCAAAGACGTGCAGTCCGAGAGCGCGTAAGCCTTCCTCGAAAGCCGAAGCTGTCTACGAAGGCCGCCCGCCGAAAGCGGGCGGTTTTCGTTTGCGCTATGATCCGTCCATGGTGATTGCAACGCGACTCTCGGTTGGACAATTCCTCGAGATGCCCCGGATCGAAGAACGACGCCTCGAACTCATGGATGGCGAGGTGTACGAAAAGCCTGTGCCCACATTCGACCACGGTACCCTTCAAATAGTGATTGGAAATCTTCTCTTAGGATTCGGCAGGGCGTCTTCCGAAGCGCGCACGTTGATCCCCGGGTCAGGTATTCGTCGGGACAGCGCTGTCCTGCCTGATGTGTGCTTCTTCCGCAGGGAATCCGTCCGCGAGCGAGGGCACGTGACCATGCCGCCACATGTCGCCGTGGAGATACTGTCCCCCGGCCAATCACTCCTCGAGATGACGGCGAAGGCGGGCATCTACCTGGACTTTGGCGTGGAGTCCGTCTGGCTGGTGGACCCAGCGCGCCGGACGATCGAAGTCTTCGAGGCTGGGGAACGAAGGACGCTTGAGGGCGAGGACACCTTGTCTTCGCCCAGCGTACCAGGACTCTCGGTGCCCGTCAGCGCCTTGTTCGAGACCCTGGACCGCTGACATCGGACTTCGACTCCCCGTACTCCTGCCCTTTGCGAGAACAACTCCAACCCGCGAATCCGAGCCGCGCGCGTAAGCAAGCGGGTGGGCGTTCCCGTGTTCAATTTGCCTCGCCACTCGATACCATTCTCGATTCCGCGCCCTACGCGAGCTCTGCTACGGCCGCCGCATACTGCGCTAGCCCCGTGGCGAGTGAAGCGCCGATCGCTGCATCGATCACCCCGAGGTTGTCTACGATCTGACCCGCGCGCAGCGTGATCTTCTGCCAGTCCTCGGTCTGCTTAAGCGCGTCGAGCTTGGCGGCCTCTCCGCGCACCAGCACGAAACCCGCGAGATCCCCGCCGTGCGCCGTCAAGATGCACGGCTCGAAGCTCTCGATCGTCCCCGCCGCCTGCAACTTGGTGTAGTAGGCGATCGCCTCGTTAAACACCTGCAGGCCCTTCATTTCCCGCCCGCGAACCGGCTGTCCCCAACCCACAAAAATCGCTGCATCTGCCATTGCCTGTCTCCCCACGACCAATTTCCGCCGCAATCTACGCCCACCGAAGCCGCCCTGTCAATACCATACTGTTAACCCGGCTATCCGCCCCTCAAGGAGTGCGCACAAACGGAAAGGGTCCCCTCGCGGAGACCCCTTTCCAAGACGACACTATGACTCAGCACTCAGCACTCAGTACCGCTCCACAGAGAACAGTACTTTAATTGCTGACTTTCCCCTCTCCCGCGAGCGCAGCGGAGTCGGGAGAGGGGCCGGGGGTGAGGGCGGGATGCCGGGCGACGAACGCGGTCGGAAGTCAGTTATCCTCCTCCGTTGTGCGGGCCTCAGTCCTCAGTCCCAAGTCCTTCCTACGCGTTATCGCGCCACGTCTTCATAACGTGCGTGTAGGGGAAGAACGACGACGGCCGGTAGTTCTGGATGTCCTTGTCCCAGAAATAGGTCCGCGTGTCCGTGCTGAAGTAGATCTCGTACTGCTCTTCCGCAACGAGCGATTCGATCTCTTTGATCGTCTGCAGGCGCTCTTCGAGCTTGAACTGTCCCTTCTGCTTGGCGAGCAACGCTTCCAACGTCGGATTGTTCACGTAGCTCAGGTTGATGCGGGCGCGCTTGCCATCCGCGAACGAAAGACGCTCGCTCAGGAAGTCCAGGAACGTGAAGACGGCGCGGGGGCTATGGCCCATGCCCTCGTACTGGCCCTGGTACGTCGTGCTGATGTACTGCGCGTAAGGCGCCGGCTGATCCTTGATGTTTAGACCGATTGCCTTCAGCTGGGCCTGGATGATCGTCGCCTGATCGACGTACGTTTGCGTGTAGATGGCAGCATCTGCGTGGTCCCAGGTCGTATCGATTCCCTTGGAAAGACCAGCGGCGTCCATAAGCTTCTTCGCCTCGGCGACGTTATAGTCCCAATTCTTGGCGGCGGCGCCGAGGTCCTTCACCTGCCGTGCGAAGGGGAAGCCAACGAAGACCGTCTGGTCCGGCACTCCTTCGCCTTTTGAAGTCGCGTCGCGAAGCGCCTTGCGGTCGATGCCCATGCTGATCGCCTGGCGCACGCGCTTGTCATTGAAGGGCGGTTTGTCCGTGCGCAGGTAGATGTACCCACCGATGCCCTGCGTTTCTTCGGATTTCGCATCGGGACGGCTCTTCTTCAGCTGGTCGCGCTCATCCGGCAGGAAGAGCCAGGTGAGGTTCACCGACTTCGCGGAGAAGTCGGCGACGCGCTTGGCCTGGTCCCCGGTGATGAAAACCTTGACATCGTCGAAATACGGATACGGCTTGTCGAAGTAGTC
>DAOTTM010000147.1:0-31493 GCA_034437915.1 Dehalococcoidia bacterium
CGGTCACTCGTTGGCGCAGAATCGCCTCGGCGCGGAAGAGGTTGTGGGAGAGCGCCATGAGGAGCAGGACGGAGCGCGCTTTTGCCAACCCGCGCACTCTGAAGGCGGTCAGTCCCGAGCGCCGGAAGGAGGCGTTGACCCACTCGATGGTGGCGCCACGCTGTTTGTAGATGGCCTTTGCTTCGTCCGTGCTCATGCGCGTGCGCCAGGCCGCGCGGGCTTCACTGTCGTCTTCGCGGGGGGCAAAGCGGTCGCGTTCATCGCGGGGCTTTGGCACCGGGGCGTACACAGCCACGCCGCGCGCGTGTGCTGCTTCGAGGCTCTTGGCCGAGGGATACCCGCCATCGCAAAGCAGCTCTTGGGGGAGCTTGCCGAAACGCTCCTGGAGTTGGTCAAGAAGGGGAGGGATCTGGCCCATATCGCTGCCCACGCTCCCGGCGTCCACGCCCACGACAATGCGTGACTCCGCGTCGCATACCAGCTGCGCGTTGATGGCCGGGCGAAAGCCGCCATCGGCCATCTTCATCACCCGAGCCTCCGGGTCGGTCGTCGATGCCCGCGCCTCGGCTGGCTTGTTTTTGACCGTCCGACGCTGCAACGCTTTCTCCGCTTCGGGAAGCAGTTTCAGCGCCTCTTTCACGCGTGCTTGGCGTTCTCGCGCCGCCCGTTCGCGGGCTGCGGATTCACGCCCAGGGTGCTTGCCTTCGCTAACGTGCTCGCTTTTGAGCCGTTGCAGATGCTCGGTGGCATCACGAAGATGGTCCTCGAGCGTTTCCCGCCGCCGGAAGGACGATGAACCCGCACTCGCCCGCACCCGCATCCCATCCTGCGATACGCGTTCGAGCTTCAGCACGCCCGCCTTCATCAGCGAAGCCAACGACTTCGTGAGCAATTGCTCGAACTGTTCTTCGTCGTTGCGAAAGTCGCTCAACGTGTGGTAGTTCACCGCCACGCCGCCACAGAGCCAGCGGTAGGCGTCGTGCTCGGTCGTCAGCCGCTCCAGTTCACGGGCGCTGCCCACACCTTTGCTGATGCCATACAGCCAGAGACCAAGCAAAATCGCCGGGTCGATCGCTGGCCGCCCGGCGTGCCCTTCGACGGCCCGTACAGCATTGGTGTACCCGGACAGGTCGAGCTCCTCGACGAACGCCCAGACCGTGCGCGCCGGGTGGTTCGCTGGCAGCAACCCGTCCAGGTCCGCCAGGCGAAACGCCACCTGCTGCCGATCCGCGCGCAACAGTCGCGCCTTGCCCGTGGCCGCCCCCGTCGCCTCACTCGCCCTTGCTTCGTCGATCATCGGAAGGTTCGGAAACTGCCCTTGCTCTGTCATGGCGCACAGTCTCGGGCATCCCTCCCATTCAGGCGATATCAACCAGGGAATAATTCACAACCTCTGAGTTCTGAGGGACAAGCTAACACCTTGTGCGCGGGTCGGGCATCCCAGCGCTTGCTTACGCCCGCGCTACGGATGGGTTCTGGTCTGGACAGAACTACGCGCACGACTACACCCGCGCGGCGCGATACCCTCCACTCATGGCGATCACTCTGGCGTTTCATGGCGCGGCGGGCACGGTCACGGGCTCGCGGCATCTGCTCGATAGCGGCGAAGGGCGCATCCTCGTCGATTGCGGGCTGTTCCAGGGCCTGAAGAAGCTACGCGAACTCAACTGGCAGCGCACCGCCTTCGACCCACGCGGCATCGACGCCGTCGTCCTCACGCACGCGCACATTGATCACTCTGGCTATCTCCCCCGGCTCGTAAAGGAAGGTTTTCGCGGCCCCATCTTCTGCACCGCCGCGACCGCCGAGTTGGCGGCGGTGCTCCTGCACGACGCCGCCCGCCTCCAGGAGGAGGACGCCGACTTCGCCAACCGCAAGGGCTTCTCGAAACACAAGCCCGCCCTCCCGCTCTTCACCGAGGAAGACGCAGCGAACGCCCTTCGCCGCTTCCGCCCGGTCGATTACCACGAGTGGTTCAGTCCCGCGCGGGGCATCCGCACGCGCTTCACGAACGCGGGACACATTCTGGGTTCAGCCGTCGTCGAAGCGCACGTCCAGGCTGCGGGTGTCGAGACGACGATCGTCTTCAGCGGCGACCTCGGCCGTCATGACGCACCCCTACACCCGGACCCGGAGCCCCTGCCCGCCTGCGACACTCTCGTCATGGAATCAACGTACGGCGACCGTTCCCATGACACGCGGCCGCTGGCGGAACAGCTCGGACCTCCCTTTCGCGAAACGCTCGCTCGTGGCGGCATCATCCTCATCCCCGCATTCGCCGTCGCTCGCGCCCAGCTCGTCACGCTCATCCTGCGCGACCTCATCGAAAAGGGCGATATCCCGGTCGTGCCCCTCCACATCGATAGCCCGATGGCCGTCGACGTCACGGATATTTACAGCCGCCACCTGAAGACTAGCGAGATCGATGCCGATGTCACCGAGCCCGGGATGCGCTCGCTCTTCCCGCGGACGGTGCAGCTCGTGCGAACGGTCGAAGACTCGAAGGCGCTGAACAGGCTGGCCGGTCCGCGCATCATCATCGCGTCGAGCGGCATGCTCACCGGCGGCCGCGTCCTCCACCATCTCACGCACATCGCCCCGGACCGCAAGAACCTGCTCGTCCTCGTCGGATACCAGGCGGCGGGCACCCGTGGACGCGCTCTCCAGGATGGCGCGAAGACATTGCGCGTCCACGGCCAGGACATCGCCGTACAGGCGCGCTTCCTCTCCGTCGATGGCCTCTCCGCCCACGCCGACCGCGACGAAATCCTGGCCTGGGCCCAAACCGCGCCGGAGCACCCGAAGACCACCTTTCTCGTCCACGGCGAACCGGAAGCCTCGCGCACCTTCGCGGGTGTCTTCGAACACGCCGGATTCCACACCCTCGTCCCGCGTATGGGCCAGCGCTTCGTCTACGTCCCCGCCACCGGCCGCTGGCGCGAAGCGGAACGGCAATAGCGCTCTCATCCCCTCGTACTGGCTCCCCCGCGAACCCGGACGAACCCATCCGTAGCGCGCGCGTATGCAAGCGCTGGGATGGTCAGATTCGCGACTTGGTTTCGCCATCGAACTCGCATCACAGCGTTCGCCCGCCACCCGAAAACCTTGGTACCCCACGGACGGGCTCAGGGGCAGGCCGCTACGATGTTCGACGTCGCAGCGCGAACAGAGCGCCCGCCACTCCGAGCAACGCGACCAGCGACAGAACGACCGTTGCTGGTCCGAAACCGTCACCCTGCCCGTCCCCCCGCAACGGGGACGGGGTTGCGGGCGCTCCGGGAGGCGCCGCGAGTACCGCACACGCCGCCTTCAATCCCGAGCCGCCCGAACCTGGCCGATAGATAACCAGCGAAGTGCCATCGGCGTCGTAAATGCTGTTCGGCTGGTTGCCGACGATGGAGATCCGGTCCGTGTTAGCGAACTGCAGGGTGAGCGTCGCCACACCCTGAGTCCCCTGTTCGATCGGATACTGGACGATCACATCGCCGGGTCCGTACGAATCGGTCGCGGTGCAATTGCCCTTTCGGAAGATGACGACGTTGTACGTCAACGCCGGGAAGCTGAAGAGACTCAAGCGGATGCGCACCATGCCTCCGCGGTCTTCCGAAAGGGTGACGTAGTGCGTGCGGCCGTCATCGCCGATCAGCGGAATAACGACTTCCTTCTGGATCGTCCCGAACTGAAACGCGCTTTCGGGAAATAAGCCCGGGGGCAGTCCGGGTGTGGCTGTCACGGTGGGTACGGGTGTCGCCGCCGGGGGAGTCGGCGTCGCTGGGCTTGCAGTTGCGGTGGCCGAGGTCGTTGCCCCTGTCGTTGGCGATTGGGCGCTGGCGGATGGAGCCAATGAAAAACTCACGACGGCGACGACGACCAGCAGCACCGCGACAACGAAAGAAGCGCGAAAAGCAATTCGGGAATGACTGAACAAGTGTGATCACCTCGAACTCAGTTGTACACCCCGGTTGGCGTGCCCGTCTGTCCGACACCTAACACACGCCCGCCGCCCAAAGTGCTACAGTGTCGCCAAACCTTGGGCGGCGGATGTGGCCATGGGACGCGGGTGCCAGGTGAATGTCTCCCTCAGCGAGGAACTGCGCGAGCCGACGGATTTCGGCGATGTCGAATTTCATTCAGGCCTTGTGAACGTCACGAACGTCTGCAACCTCAGCTGCACCCACTGCTTTGTCTTCCGCGCGGATAACCCCAATAAGCCCCAGGACAAGATGGACGACGCCGCGATGCTCCATCAGCTCGAAGTCCTGCGCGATAAGCACCACATCAAGTCGATGCTGTTCATGGGCGGCGAACCGATGATCCGCAAGAACCTCGTACTCAAGGCGATGCCACTGTTCGAGCGCTCCTCCATCGTCACAAACGGCACGTACGGTATCCCCAGCGTCCCCGGCCACCTCGTCACGGTCTCGCTCGACGGGCCGGAGGAGTTGAGCGATGCGATCCGCGGCGAAGGCGTCTACCAGAAGGTGAAGAAGGCCGTCTTCGAACGGGACCCGAGCGACGGCACGACGGTCATGATCCAGATGACCATCACGAAGCAGAACGCCCCCGGCATCGAAGAGTTCGTGGAGACCGTCAAGGACTGGCCCATCAACGGCGTCGCCTTCACCTTCTACGTCCCCACTCAGAACGACACGAGCGACCTCGCATGGCAGGACCTCCGCGAACGCGACCTCGTCATCCGCCGCGTCATGGCCGTGAAAGCGAAATACCCGAAGGTCGTGCGGACAAACGTGGGAGCGCTGGAACTGATGCTCAGTGAGAGCTCGATGTCCGTCACCGGCGAACGCGGCGAAACCTGCGGCCTGCGCAAGATGCTTCCCTTATACATGGGCGAAGGCGGCGAGTTCGAACGTACCTTCTGCTGCTATGGCAACGACGTCGATTGCACCAAGTGCGGCGCATACGGTGTCTTCAACGGCGCCTACCATCGCATGCGCGGCACCAGCGAGGCGGACGAATCCGAGCCGCGCGCGTAAGCAAGCGATGCAATGCCACGCCACGAACAACGCGCCGCGCCGCCTCAGCACAAAGAACTCGACCCTACCATTTTCCCACAAGCAAATACCTGGATACTGCCCTGTTCAGTTGGCGTCCAACCGCCACGACGAGGGACCAAGGACGAAGGAAATGCTGACGCACACGGAAAGGCCCTTTCCGCGCTGTTCGCCACTGTCGCACTTTCGCAACGACTCCCTGCTCCGGGAGGGATACATTCATGTTGCAGGTTGTCTCGCGAGGAACCGGCGAACCACACAGGAGTAACCCACCATGAATCGAACGAAAACCTGGAACCGCATCTGGCTCCTTGGCGCTGCCCCACTGGCAGCCGTCAGCATCATTGGCGGAGGCATCGTCTTCGCCCAGTCCAGCGGAACTGCCACGCCGACCACGCCATCGACGGTTCAGGCCGATCGCCTCGCCGCCCAGGGCGACTACATCACGGCTCTCGCCGGCAACCTCAACATCTCGGAGCAGACGCTCCGCGATGCGATGAAGAAGACCAACCTTTCTTTCCTCGATAAGGCTGTCACCGACGGCAAGATCACCGCGGAAATGGCGGCCAAGATCCGCGCCGACATTGAAAGTGGCCAGTTCGGCTTCTTCGCCGCGGGCGGCTTCCACGGCGGGAAGGGCGGTGACATGGGTGGGCGCGGTGGCCCCGGCGGCCACTTCCTCGGCGCCGACTTCGCCACCTTCCTTGGCATCACCGACGCCCAGCTTCGCAGCGAATTGACCGGCGGCAAGACGATCGCCCAGGTCGCCGAAGCCCACGGCAAGTCCCGCGCCCAGGTCACTACCTGGCTCATCGCCCAGCGCAAGCTTGAACTCGACAAATCCGTTGCCGATGGCAAGCGCACGCAAGCCCAGGCCGATGCCGAACTGAAGACGCTCACCGACAACCTCGCAACCATGCTCGACGGCGCCATGAAGCCCGGCATGGGCGGCCCCGGTGGCCCTGGCCGAGGCCGCGGCCCCCACGGTCAACCTGGCCAGAACGCTCCGAGCACGAGCGGCACGAACTAACCAGCAACAGCACGGCGCGGACTCCGGAGCACTGGCGAACCCCCTCCCCTTGCCAGTGCTATCGAGTTCAACGCCAGGCTCTTCCCCTCCTGGGGCAGGCGTCGCGAAGACGCCTGCCCCCTTTCCACGCAATACTGGAAACAGCCATGGACACTTCCCCCGCCAAGGCGCCGTTGATCCTCGTCGCCGATGACGACCGTCACATCGTCGAACTCGTGTCGATGTACCTTATCCGCGCGGGCTTCGCCGTCGAGTGCGCATCCAACGGGGACGAAGCCTTGCAAAAGGTGGCGGAACGCCACCCGGCGCTGGCGATCGTGGATGTGATGATGCCGGGACAGGACGGACTACAGGTGTGCCAGGCGCTTCGCCGTCGTGGCGAGACGCCGGTCATCCTCCTCACCGCCCGCGGCGCTGATTTCGACAAGGTCGCCGGGCTTCGCCTCGGGGCTGATGACTACATCACCAAACCGTTCAACCCGGAGGAACTCGTGGCGCGCGTGGAAGCGGTCTTGCGCCGGTCCCGCACCGCCCCCGCCGAAGCGACAGCCGACACGTTCACGCTTGGTTCTCTCCACGTGGATATCCAGAGACGGACCGCTACGGTTAAGGACAAGCCCGTCGCATTGACGCCGAAAGAGTTCGATCTCCTGGCCGTTTTCGCGCGCTTCCCCGGTGTCGCCATGGACCGCGAGCGGCTGCTGGACCTCGTCTGGGGAACGTCGTTCTACGCGATGCGGACCGTTGATGTCCACGTCGCGCGCGTGCGGGAAAAAATCAAGGGCAGCTCCCTTCGCATCGAAACCGTCTGGGGAACCGGCTACCGGATGGTTGAGGAGGGCGGCTGATGCGGTTGCTCGCCAGTCTCCAGGCCAAGCTTATCGCAGCCTTCGTCGCCGTCGTCCTGGCGGCGCTGGGGGTTTCGGGCGCCTTTTTCGTCTTCGCCACGCGTGATGAACAGGAACAGAACGAGATAAACCGGGTTGCCGCCGCCTCGCCGTCCGTCTTCGGCGAATTCAGCGCCGGGGTAATCCGCGGGAACGGCGACTACGAATCCTTTGCGAGGACGGCGGCGGAGAACCACGACGTTCGCGTGCTTATCGTCGATAGCGCTGGCGTGGTGGTCGAAGACAGCGGAGGCGGACTGAAGGGCAAAACGATCGGCCCCATCCCCACCACTCGCAGCGGCGAGTTCCCCGGCCCGGGCCAGGGAGGCCGCCGCGGAGGACCTCCTCCGTCCCCGGTGGCGAACCAGACAACGGATGGGACATCCGCCACCGTCGTCAGCGGTCGGTCAATTGGAAGCGAAGCGGTCGGCGGGCGGCTTGGCCAGGCCCAGGCGAGTTTCGAGGACCGGATCTGGCGGCCCGACGAGTCCAACCCCGCCCACGGGCTGGTACTCGTCACCTCCGGCCTCCCCGGTGTCCGCTTCGCCGTAGGACCAGGGGGCCGCACCGTGCCATCATTCTCACAGGAGGGCATCTCCCTGCTCCTTGCTGTGCCAGAAGACACACTTGGGCGGGCATGGTTGAGCGTGCTCCCGACGCTTGGTCTTGCCGCGGTGCTGGCACTTCCGGTCGCAATCCTGCTCGCCCTTCTCCTCGCCCGCTACATTACGCGCCCACTGCAACAGCTCACGTTTGCTTCGCGCCGAATGGCTGATGGCGCCTTCGATATCGACGTGCCCACCGGTCGTAGCGACGAACTCGGCCGCCTCTCGCAGTCGTTTGCGACGATGGCCACGCGCGTGGGCGAATCCCAGGTCCAGATGCGGACGCTTATCGCCAACGTATCTCATGACCTCAAGACGCCTCTGACTTCCATCCTTGGCTTCTCCCGCGCCATCGAAAGCGGCGCTTCTGGCAGCCAACGGGAAACGCAACGGCTTGGCGGGATCATCCACGAAGAAGCCGAACGCCTGGCCACCCGGCTCAACGACCTCACCCTGCTCTCCGAACTGGATGCGGGCCAGGCTCTGCTGGAACATGACGCGATCGACCTGGGCAGAATGGTCAGATCCGTCGCCAACCGCCTCCTGCCCGGCGATGCGCGCCTGTCGCTCGCGCTCGCCGACGATGTCGTCGTGAGTGCCGATCCGTCCAAGCTTGAGCGCGCCATCGAGAACCTGCTGAACAATGCCGCCAAGTATGCGCCGACTGACGGCGCGATCGCCATCACCGTGGCTCGCGACCGCAAGGGCGGGGCGATGGCCGTCAGCAACCCCGCGCCCGGCCTCGACCCGGCTGAGGTTGCACTCCTGTTCGAGCGTTTTTATCGCCGGGACCGCGCGCGCGCCGCCACCAATGGCAGCGGCCTCGGCCTCTCCATCGCCCGCGAGATAGTCGAACTCCACGGCGGCACGCTCGATGCCGTAGCGGACAACGGCTCGATATCGTTCCGCTTGTGGCTGCCCGCCAGCAGCGACTGAGCTCCCGCACCTTGCTACCCGAGGACCGCCACGTCCATGGTTTTCGCGGTCCACTCCTTCAGCGTGAGCGGCTCACCCGTGAAGCCGGGACACTCAAGGTGTCGAAGGAGGAGGGGCACACGCTCCGTATCCTCATCGGCCATGAGGTTTCCGAGCGCCAACTCGATGTAATCACCGGTCGCAACTGTTGTAGGTCCATCCTCCCCAACAAGCACCACCTGGAAGGGGTACAACCGGCAGGCGTCCGGCCGCCCGTCGTACTGCCCACAGGACATGTCGTCTTGGAGCAGGGAACAGTGCCCCCCTTCGCGTGAAAGCAAATACGGTTGGAGGAGTGGCAGGGCGAGTGGCTCCCCGTCCTCGCTTTCGAGGAACCGGCTCGGCGCCAGGCCACTTCGTTGGGCCATCCGTTCGACCTCGAGTTCGCCCAAGGAAACACTGAAGGCATGGCAACAATGCGCCGTGCACTCCTGGGCCTGGCAGATGAAGGCCGGATCGCCGGGAAGCACCAGCGAGTAGGCAGGGTATTGGGCGGCGACGCGCTGCCACGCCGCCTTCATTCTCTCGTCTATTCTTTCCATCAAATTCACCCTCATAGGGTAGATCAGTCGGAGGAACGAGAGGACAATCGGCGCGCCGGAGGCCCGGTTTGCCGGATAGCTGGTTGACCAGTACCCTAGCCTCCCCTCGTTTGGCGGTTTTCAAGTTTGAGTAACGAAGTACCCAACGTAACAATGTCCGCGGAAGAGCGGCTCCGCGCCCGCAAGCAACTCGGTGATCAGGCCATTGCCTTCGCCATCAGCAGTCGCTGGGAAGAAGCGGCTGTGGCCAACCGTGAATTTATTCGCCTCTTTGGTGATGAGTCCGATGTCCTCAATCGTCTCGGCAAAGCGCTGACCGAAATCGGACAGGTGACGGAGGCGCGCAAAGCGTATGGGCGCACGCTCGAAATGGAGCCGGGCAACGCAATCGCCCGCCGCAACCTGGATAAGCTCGCCGGTATGCAAAATGCTATGGCGGCGCAACAGCCCGCCAGCCAGCTCGATACGCGCCTCTTTATCGAAGACACTGGCAAATCCGCCACCGTCGCGATGCAGGCCGTGGACACCGAACAGGCCGCCTTCCTTGATGCCGGTGACCTTGTCGAACTACGCGTCCAGGGCAAGGCTGTGAACGTCCACAATACGTCTGGCGCGTATGTCGGCATGCTCGAACCGCGAGTAGGCCTTCGCCTCGCCAGGGCAATGACCGCTGGCAACCTCTACAGCGCCGCCATGATTACCGTCACCGACGACCTTAAGGTCACAATCCGCGAGACCTTCCAGCATCCCACGCAGATTGGCAAGGTCAGCTTCCCACAGGCCCGCGTCAGCGAAGTCCGGGCCTACACGCGCAAGGGCCTGCTTCGTGGCGAAGATATCGACTACGTGGACGATGACGAGCCACAGGACGAGCCGGAGGAATGGCACGAAGCCAGTGAGGACGGCGATGGCGTCCACGAAGTCGGAAGAGAAACCGAGAACGAAGGCTTCGACTAGGCGCCATTTCGGAATTGATCGGCAGTCGCGGTCGCCCTTTCGCGGTCCGCGGCTCGTCTTGGGATACACCCGCGTCGCGGTACTGTTGGGCGCATGATGAGCTCGAACTCGTTCAGACGTAGTAGCTGCGTTGGCAAGCGGGCGGGGATGACGCCGACGTGTGGCGGGTGGGCTGGCCCGCCGCTTCCTCCCGGTCGCGGTGCTGACGGGGGGCGGCTGGCCCCGACAACGGTTCGGGGCCGGGCATCGCACCGCTTACTGGCGTGCGCGGCTCTGATTGAGCGGATCCACATCCATTGTTTGACGCGCGCTGGGGAGGGTGCGTAGAGTGCGCTGGTTATGGCTAAACACCTCGAAGGCAAGGTCGCTATCGTCACCGGCGGGGCCGGGGGCATGGGTTCGTGGATCTGCAAGACGTTCGCGGCGCAGGGCGCCACGGTCATCGTCGCGGACACGGGCGCGGACGTGGAAGGGCGCATGGGCATGGACCCATCGCGCGTCGATACGGTTGTCGCGGATATCGAGAAGGCAGGTGGCACGGCCATCAGCTCGATCGGCGATGTCGCGAACATGGATTACGCGGAGAGCCTGATCCGGCTCGCGCTGGACACGTACGGCAAGCTCGACATCCTCGTCTGCGCGCACGGCATCCTGCGTGAACGCATGATCTTCAACATGACAGAGGACGAGTGGGACGAAGTCGTGCGCGTGCACCTCAAGGGCTGCTTCGCGATGACGAAGTTTGCCTCCATATACTGGCGCCAGTCGAAGCTCGGCGGGCGGCTGATCTACTTCACCTCGTCGGCGGGTATCCGCGGCGGCAGCGGCCAGCCCAACTACTCGGCGGCGCACGCGGGCAAGATCGGGCTGATGCTCTCCTGCGCGAACGCGCTCGGACGTTACGGCGTGACGGCGAACGCGATCTCCCCAGGCGCTGCGACGCGCATGACGGACCGCGGGCGCAACGCCGCGGCCGGTGGAACGCTCAGTGCGACGGCCGCGGGGACGGCGATGGACCCGTACAACGTCATCCCGCCAATCGTGTACCTGGCGTCGGACAAGGGCGCGGACATCACGGGCCGCGTCGTGGGGGCGACGGGATACAAGATCACGATGTGGCGCGAACCCCAGTGGGAGGCGTCCATCTATTCGGAAACGCCCACGTGGAACATCGACACGTTGTTCGAAACGATGCCGACAACGCTTGGCGCGGGCAACTGGCCGCCGACGCCGCCACAATTCCCATAGGCGAGGAGACGACATGACGAAACACCTCGAAGGCAAAGTTGCGATCGTGACCGGCGGGGCCGGTGGTATCGGGTCCGGGATCTGCGCGGCGTATGCGGCGCAGGGCGCGCGGCTCGTCGTCGCGGACAACGGGCGCGACGTCGAAGGGCGCTCGGGCATGGACTCGTCGCGCGTCGATGCCGTTGTCGCGAAAGCGAAGGCGGCGGGCACGGAAGCGGTGGGCCTCGTGGGCGACATCGCGGACATGGACTTCGCCGAATCGGCTGTGCGTACGGCGCTCAACGAGTTCGGCAAGCTGGACATCATCGTCTGCGCGCACGGCATCCTGCGCGAACGCATGATCTTCAACATGTTGGAAGAAGAGTGGGACGAAGTCGTGCGTGTGCATCTGCGCGGCTGCTTCGCGATCACGAAGTTCGCGTCCATCTACTGGCGCACGTCCATGAACGGCGGCCGGATCATCTACTTCACGTCCGACGCGGGCATCTTCGGGAGCGCGGGCCAGCCAAACTACTCGGCGGCGCACGCGGGCAAGCTCGGGCTGATGCGGTCGAACTCGTTGGCGCTGAAGCGCTACAACGTGACGAGCAACTGCATCGCGCCGCTGGCCTCGACGCGCATGACGGACCGTGGGCGGGGTGTGAACCCCAGCGGCGGCGCGCCGAGTCTTGGGGCAGCAGGGACGCCCATGGACCCGGCGAACATCGCCCCGATCGCTGTCTGGCTCGGCTCGGACGACGCAGCGGGCGTGACGGGCAGGGTGTTTGGCGCGGGCGGCCACCGCATCAGCGTCTATCACGAGCCGATCCAGGAGCGCGTGCTCGTGGGGAAGAATCCCGCGTTCGATATCGATTGGCTGTTCGATCACTGGGACGACACCATCGGCCAAGACCGGTTCTACCCGGTGCCGCGCGGCTTGCAGCCGGTGCCGGCGCCCGCGGCGACGTAGGCCCTCACCCCCCGGCCCCCTCTCCCGACTGCGCGGGCGAGGGGGAGAACGACGTTCAAACGCCCGACCGTGACGCCCCGCTCGAATGTGAAGAGAGCACCGGTTTGTGGTCGTTCGCTGCCGCAATCCACCCACGCACGCCCGGCTAACGTGCTCGTCCAGTGCCAACCGGAGTCGCCCCCCGGCATTCAAGGGTTGCCGACAAGGTGCGGATAGTCTCTCCGAAAATCTTGCTCGACGCGACTGTGAAGCTCGAACTCGTTCTCGATCATATCGACGTTGTCGTAATAGAACGTTAGCGCGGCATGTACGTCGGCGCGCGTGAGCCGAGGAAACTCTTCGAGGAACTCATCGACGCTCGCCCCAAAGTGAACCACCCACGAGACGACATCCATCACGCGGATGCGCGTGCCGTGGATGCGGGGCCGACCACCCATGACTCCCGGCGTCATCTCGATGTGCTGCGTCATCACGGCTTCCATTCGTACAGTCTACCCGAATGCCCGGCCCTCGTGTTACCGCGCCCGCGGAGGGGGAGTGCCGAGACCGGCCATGGGGGCGAGGACGGTCATGTCGATATCGAGGAGGACGGGGCCGTCGTGGGCGACGGCGCGCTTGAAGGCGTCGCGGAATTCGGGCACGCCCTTGACGGTTTCGCCGTACATGCCCATGCCCTGGGCGACCATGGCGAAATCGGGCGTGGCGAGGTCGACGCCGAACTGGCGGCCTTCGAACGTACGCCCCTCGATGGAGCGAAGGACTCCGTAGCCGCGGTCGTTGAAGACGCAGACGATGATGGGGACGTGGTGTTGCACGGCGGTGGAGAGTTCGCCGATGTTGAGCATGAAGCCGCCGTCGCCCTGGATGATGACCGTCTTCTTGCCGCTGCCGATGGCCGCGCCGATGGCCAGGGGTAGGGCGGGGCCGATCGCGGCGGAGGTTGGGTGCAGCGATGTCCGGGGCGCGAGGATGGGCATGATGCGGTTGCCCCAGAGGTAGGCGGGGACCGTGGCGTCGCGCACGACCGGGCTATCGCGCGGCAACATCCCGCGCATGGCGTCCATGATCGCCTCGTGGTCCGGGCCGATCTCCTTGCGGATCTGGGCACGGGTGGCGTCGCTCAGCTCGCGCGCGTGGGCGGTGTACGCTGCGTCCGTTTCGCGCGCTTCGAGGGCGCGGATGAGGGCGGCGAGGCCGAGGCGTGCGTCGCCAACGACGGGCACATCGGGCGTATAGTTGCGCCCGATGACCGAGGGGTCGGCGTCGAGGTGGATGAGCTTGCCGGGGATCTTCATGGTCCAGTTGCGCGTCGAACCGCCCTGGAACCGCGTGCCCACGGCGAGGACGACATCTGCTTGGGCGAGCACGGGGTCCATCGACGGCTGAGGCGTCAGCGGGCCGAGGGAGAGGCGGTGGTCCTCGGGGATGGCGCCGCGACCGTTAACGGAAGTGAACACAGGCGCGTTGAGGAGTTCGGCGAGCTGCGTGAGTTCAGCGGACGCGTCCGCCGTGATGACGCCGCCCCCAGCCCAGATGAGCGGTCGCTTCGCTTCGTTCAGGAGCTTCGCCGCGCGCGCGATGGCGTCGCGGTCCGGGGCCGAGCGGGGCCAGGCTTCGACGTGGGGGATGTCGAACTCGCGCCTGGCATACTGGAAGTCGATGGACACCTCGACCGCGCCGGGGCGTGGGCGGCCGGTCATGACATCGCTGGCCACGCGCCAGATCGCATCGACCACATCTTCGGCGCGCTTCGGGCTCTCGGTGCGGCCAGTGACGGTGCGGAGCATGGGGAGCTGGTTCTCCGCCTCGTGGAGGAAGCCCTTGCCCTTCCCATAGTATTGCGACTCGATCTGGCCGGTGAGCATCATGACGCGGGAGCTGGCGAACCCGGCCTCATAGAGCCCGGTCATGCTGTTCGTGACGCCGGGGCCGGTGCTCGTGATGGCGACGCCGAGCTTGCCCGTGGCGCGGGAATAGCCGTCGGCGGCGTGGAGGGCGCCCTGTTCGTGGCGCACGCAGATGGGCGTGATGCCGCCACCCCGGCCGATGGCGTCATAGATGGGGATGTTGTGGACGCTGACGATGCCGAAGACGTGTTCGACGCCCAGCGCCTTGAGGGTTTCGTAGATGGCGTCGCCGCCGGTCATTTCGCGCATCGTGGCTCTCCCGCGTGGTGGGTTGTGTGGGATGGACGCTAGGAGGGGCGGGCGGCGGTGTCAACTTGCGAGGGGCGTGGGCCGGACTGGCCAACTCCGAGCGCCTACGGATAAACCCCAGCGCAAAGCGGCGCGATGTACTCAGAAGAGACTCCGTACCCCACGCCCAACTGCATGGATCTGGCCATATGCTGAATGGCTTCCGCAAGCGTGGCAGTGGGATCCACAATTACGCCGTTGACCGACATGGTGATTCCCGCTGACCCTCTGCCCGGCCCCCCGCCGACGTAGCGCAGCTTTTGGAGGTCGTCCGCGAGTCGATCACTAAGGTTACCCATTCTGGACGAAACGATACCTATGGCTGCACCCGAGTTCGGGTCAATGACTGGACCACCGCTATTCCCAAGGTTGACGGTACCGTCCAACTGCACCCCGCGTACTCCATTTGGCGTGACATCGCCAACGAAGGACACCATTCCTTTGTGCCAAGATGGAAGCCACGAATCGAGTGGGAATCCACCTCAAAGAACTTCATCGCCCACCTGAACCTGTTCGATTGACCCAAGAGGTAAGACTTGGAATTGAGCCTCGGCCCTGAGCAGCGCGACGTCGGCCGCGCGATTTCGGGCAACGACGGTGGCCGGATACCGAGACCCACCAATATTGACGACAACATTGGTGGCGCCCGCCACGACATGGTCACAGGTAACAATTAATCCAGCCGTAGATACCGCAAATCCAGTCCCAGATCTGGATAGCGGTGATCCGACGAGTACTTCGGCCAAACTCGCCCTGGCTCGCGCAATTGCGTCCCTCACACTGGCTCCCCTGACAGTCTCTCGCTCCGGTCAAGCATAACAAAAACGCGTCGTCCGAAATCGGACGACGCGTTAGAAATGTCACGGCGGGACTCGAACCCGCGACCATCCCCTTCGCAAAAAGGGTGCTCTATCCAAATGAGCTACGTGCTTATGTGGCCATTAGGGCAAGCCCCACAGCCTCTTTCACTGTATCGGACAGGAGTGACGCAGTAAACCGCTGTCATACCGCCAAGAGGGTTCGCAGAGAATCAACTTGACCCACGACCAATGTCCCCCATCACCGAAGCGCCCGCACCTCCGGGTATGCGACGACCCACGCGGCGAGGGCGATGACGCCGGCGACGACGCTGATCATGACGGCGGGGGCGGGAGAGGTGGCCTGGGCGACGAGGCCGAGGCCGATCATGCCGAAGGGGAGGGTGCCGATGGCCATGCTCATGATGCCCATGGCGCGGCCGCGCATCTCTGGGGCGGCGGTCGTCATCATGAGTACGCCCTGCATCGTACCAAAGGCGGAGGACCCGAAGCCGGCGACGATGAGCAGCGGAAGAGCGACGAGGTACCACTGGGCGGCGGCGAAGGCGAAGAGGAAGAGCATCGACAGGAGGGGGCCCGCGATGTACAGCAGGCCCCGGCGAGCGATGGGGCGAGCCGCCCAGGTGAACGAGCCGAGCAACATGCCGATGCCGGTGCCGCTCGCTAATAGGCCCGCGAGGAGCGCATTCACGCCCATATTCTTCGCGAACACGGGGACGAGGGGCATGAACGAGAAGTAGAAGAAGTTCATGATCACGGTCACGCCGAGGATGCCGATCAGGGCACGGCTCGTACGGACAGCGCGCAGGCCCTCGACCAGGTCGGCGCGCATCGAACTCTTCGCGACGTGGGTGCGAGCGGGCGGCGACGGGACGCGTGTGAGGAGGATGTACGACGCGACGTAGAGCGCTGCGATGAGAAAGAAGGCTTCGCCGATGCCGACGAAGTTGATGACCGCGCCGCCGAAAAGCGAGCCGAGCGTACTCCCGCCGGCCATGCTGACCGATTCGAGGGCGAGTGCGTTCGTCGCCCGTTCTTCGCCTACCATGTCGAAGACGAGGGCGCGGCGGCTCGTCATATCGACCACGCCGCCGAGGCCGACGGCGAACATGAACGGGTACGTCATCCAGGCGGAAGCTGAGCCGCTCGTAACGATGACGCCCATGATGAGGGCGAGGGGAATGAGCACCGTAAGCTGGCGGAGGATCGTGAGACGGCGGTCGAAGCGGTCCGCGACAGCTCCGGCGACGACGCCGCCGAAAAACATCGGCGCGAAGAACGCGGCCCCCACGAGCTGCACAAGGAACGGCGACCCCGTGAGGTCGTTGACGAGGAAGCTGCAGAGGAAGACGGACATCCAGCGTGTGGCGTTCCAGCACCATCCGCTCGCCCAGAGGAGGCCGAACGATTCGACTTCGAGCGCTGCAAAGGTACCACCGCGGTAGGGCGGCGGGGTTTCGACGACCGCAAGTACCGGTGCGGGGGCGATCGGTGCGCGGGCCAAGGGCAACTCCAATCCCCAGTACCTGTCCGCGAAGGAGCATGGTACCTGAATTACGGTTGGCCACCGTGGCCCGACCCTCTCGAAGGATTGGTGAGGCACGCAAAACGATGGCAGCGGCGTTCATCCTTCGACAAGCTCAGGACGAACGGTTTAGGTAGTTTTCACGGCGACGAACTTGTCATTTTCAGATGCCGTTCTGCGAGCGAGAACAGTTCATGGTTAGAAGATCTGGAGCTGCACGGGCGGGTTCTTGCGTTCGACGACGTTTTCGAGGCGGGCGCGGACGGCGTTGTCGAGCGCCTCGCTGCCGGCGGGGACGATGTAGAGATTACGGGTGCGGACGGCTTCGAAGACGAGTTCGCCGATCTCCTTGGGCTGCATCATCGTGTTGCGCATGGCCTGGAGGGCGGCCCGGCGCTGCTCGGCTTCCGGTGTGGGCGTGCCCGAAGCCTCGCCGTATTCGGCCTGGCGGTTGCGACTGGAGTCGTAGATGTTCGTGTTAACGAAGCCGGGGCAGAGGACGGAGACGCCGATGTTGTGACCGGCGCGGCCGAGTTCGTAGTAGAGCTGCTCGGACAGGGCAACCACACCGAACTTGGCGACCGTGTACGGGCCGCCCACGGCGCCGCTGACAAGACCGGCGACGGAGGCGGTGTTCACGACGTGCGCTTCCTCGCCGCTGGCAATCATGCGCGGGACAAAGCTGCGCACGCCGTGGACGACGCTCCAAAGGTCGACATCGATGACCCACTTCCAGTCCTCCTCGGAGAGTTCCCACATCGCTCCCGGGCTCCCGCCGACGCCCGCGTTGTTGCAGAGGACGTGGACCGCGCCGAACTGTTTGAAGGCGGCGTCGGCCAGCGCCTGAACCTCCTCGGACTTCGCGACATCAGTGCGCTTGGGGAGGACCTTGACGCCCTTCGCCGTGAGCGCGGCCTCCGCCATGGCGAGTGGTTCGGCTTCGATATCGCCGATAACGATGTTCATGCCGGCCTCGGCGAAGCGCTGGGCCATGGCGAACCCGAGCCCGCTCGCCCCACCCGTGATGACCGCGATTTTGCCTTCGAACGATTCCATTTGTGAACTCCTGCTTTGTGGGGCGAGTATACAGGTGGGCTTGCACGTGCGCAGAGCGTGCCGTTCTCGCCAAGGAGTTCGTCCGCTATCGCAACTGCTTGACAAACCCATTCAGGGTGTCCACGATTGATTTGAGCTTCGGCTCTAATGTTGCCCGCCGTCCGGTGCTTGCGCCGCACTGGCGGGTTTTTCATTGTCGATTGGAGAACTCGTGGCAGCCCGGCTCGCCTATTCATCGACTATCAGAATGTTTATAAGAGCGCTCGCGAAGCGTTTGAGTCCCCGACTGCGTATCCAAATCATGGTCAAGTGTTCCCGTGGAGAATCGGTGAAGTAATTTGTGCCCAGTCACTACCGCCCGGATCGAACGAGCCGCGAGAACGTTCCGAGGTCCGAGTTTACGTTGGACGCCCTTCACAGAAGCAGAGCGCGAAGGGGTAGGCAGCGAGTCGGGGCCAAGGGGCAGCAATGGAGACTGCGGGGGTCAAGGTGTTTGCAAGAACCCTGGGGGACAGGGGGCGCGGAATCCTTCAGGAAAAGGGTGTCGATGTGAGTCTTGCGATTGACTTTGTCGCGGGTGCAGTCGCTGGCACGTTTGATGTAGGCGTGATCTTCTCGACGGACTCTGACCTTACCCCGGCTTTGGAGTTCGTCCTGGAGCGTCCGCAGCTGGGAGTGACCGCCGAGGTCGCGGTGTGGGATGGCCACCCCAATGCGCCGCTTAGGCAAGGGCATCGGCGAACGCCCCCGAGCGGCACTCACCATTCCTGCGCGATTGGCCGCACGAGATCGTCGCTTGCTGGTCAGCCCACAAACCCGCGAGCGACGGCCTTCAGCCTGCGTGGGCTACCCTTTCAACGAAAGAGAACACCCCAAGATCCGCGAGGCGGCTTTGCGCCAGCGGTTCGATCTGCTCCCCATCGACGCACGCTTCGACGACCAATCCAGACCGCCGGATGATGGCAGCCCTTCGAGCGGCCCGTTCCACGTCGTTCACATCGACGGTTTTCGATAGTTCCATGGCAACGACCAGTTCATCGCCACCGCCGATCGGACGCCCGTAGGCTGCTGCGTCAAGCAGGACAAGGTCATCCCATTCCTGCTTGCTGATCCGCCCGTCATCGACCGCCCGGATGATTTGCACCACGTTGCCGAGGACGATCGGATGCACCTTGCGGTAGCGAAAGACCAGTCGGCTGGCAAGGTTGTCAACGTACTTGGATTCGTACAGCTGTCCTTCGACACTACCGAGGCGGCCGTCCATATGAGCCATCTGGCGGGCCATTTGGCTCACCTGAATTGTGAGCGCGTCGATCCTCTCTGCCAGCGCATCCACTTGTTGAGTGAGCGCATCCACTCGTTGAGTGAGCGCATCCACGTGCTCGGTGAGCGTGTCGAGCCGGTCACCGAGCCGCGCGACGATTCCAGGAAGTGCCAGAAAATCCTCGTGCAAGAAGCGCCTTGACGACACGCTCGCGCAGGAGCGGATCATTTTGGATCGTCTCGATAAGCGCGTTGATGTCGGCGGGAGAAAGGGCCATGTTCCGATCTTACACCATGACGGAACGCTACTCTGTTCGGCCGGCCCGTGGCGACGCAGAAAAGGCGCTCGCACGGTCCGCTCTGCCCGTGGTACGATGAGTACACACCCTCGGCGGTGCTGTTGGGCGCCAGACCCGAGCAATCGGAGTCCAAGGTTCAACCCAACGGCGCCGCCGAGGGTGTTTTCGTCCGCGTTCGCCACGCCTCTTTTAGCCCAGAAGGCCCGCGCCGCGCGCCCACTTGTACTTCGCGCCGAGGACTTGCACGGGGATCTCCGTCGAATAGGCGTAGGAGGGGATGCCGTGGCGATAGAGGAACTCGGACGCCTCCTCGACCTCCACATCGCCCGCCAGCGAAGCGACGATCGGCTTCGTGATCCCCTTCGCCTTCATCTCTTCGACGATCTCCACGACGAGGTTCGCGAAGACCATTGGCGGCGTGATGATCGTGTGCCAGTAACCCAGGATGATCGAGTGGATGCGTTCGTCGGACAGGGCGAGTTCGATCGTCGCCTTGTAGGTCGCGGGTGGCTCACCGCCCGTGATGTCCACGGGATTGCCCGCCGCGCCGAAGGGCGGGATGAACTTGCGGAAGGCGGCGTCCAGGTCGTCCGGCATCTTCATGAGCGTCAGGCCCTCGTCCACGCACGCATCCGATAGGAGCACACCGGAGCCGCCCGCACCCGTGATGATGATCACGTTCTCGCCGGTCGGCGTCGGCAGCACGGGGACGCCGCGCGCGAATTCGAGCAGATCGCGGAGCGTCTTCGCGCGGATCACGCCGGCGTGTTTGAGGATGTCGTCGTAGACCTTGTCGTTGCCAGCGAGCGCCCCTGTGTGCGAACTCGCCGCCTTCGCCCCCGCGCTCGTCCGCCCCGCTTTGAGCGCGATGATCGGCTTCTTCTTGGATACGCGGCTGGCCACTTCCGCGAACGCGCGTCCATCCTTGAGGTCCTCGAAGTGCTGCGCGATGACCTGCGTGTTCTCATCCTGTTCGAAGAAGGTGAGGAGGTCGTCCTCGTCGATGTCCGACTTGTTCCCCAGCCCCACGATCGCGGACACGCCCATCCCCGCCGAGCGGCTGAAGCCGACGATCGCCATGCCTATCCCGCCCGATTGCGACGAGAGCGCGGCCGAGCCTTTGACCGTGTAGGCCGTGCAGAACGTCGCGCAGAGGTTGGCGTGCGTGTAGTAGAAGCCGTAGATGTTCGGGCCCATGAGGCGCACGTTGTACTGGCGCCCGATCTCCACGAGCTCCTGCTGCCCCTCGACGTTGCCCGTCTCGGCGAACCCGGAGGGGATCAGCACCGCCCCCGGGATCTCTTTTTCGCCGCACTCCTTGAGGGCGCCGGCCACGAATGCCGCCGGGATGGCGAAGACCGCGACATCGATCACGCCCTCGACGTCCTTCACTGACTTGTACGCCTTGAGTCCTTCGATCTGCTCCGCCCGTGGGTGGATGGGGTAGATCTTGCCCGCGTAGCCACCGTTGATGAGGTTCTTCATCACGGAGTTGCCGATCTTGCCCTCTTCGGCGGACGCGCCGATCACCGCCACGGCGCCGGGCTTCATGATCCGGTTCATATCGCGCACGATGTCGTCATGGGCGGGGCGGTGACGTGCTGGGGCAGCGTTGAAGTCGAGGGCGATGCGCACATCGACAGCGGTCGCGCCGTTTGCCGTCGCGAAGATGGGGTTCAGGTCCAGCTCGCTGATCTCGGGGAAGTCGGTGACGATCCGGCCCACGGCTTCGATGATCCCCGCCAGCGCCGCGCGGTCCACCCCTGCCTGCCCCCGCACGCCTGTCAGCAGCTGGCTCGCCTTGATGGAATCGAGCATCCCCAGCGCGTCGGCGTTCGTCGCCGGCGCAAGCCGGAAGGTGACATCCTTCAGCACCTCCACCAACACGCCGCCCAGCCCGAAGGCGACGAGCTTGCCGAAGGCGCCGTCGGTCACCGCCCCGACGATCACCTCCTGTCCCCCGCGCACCATCTGCTGCACCTGGACGCCGGTGATCGACACGCCCACCTCGTAGCGCAGCGCGTTCGCGATGATCGTTTCGTACGCCGACCGCAGCTCACCTTCCGAGCCGATCCCCGCGATCACCCCGCCTGCCTCGGTCTTGTGCACGATATCCGGCGACACGATCTTCAGGACGACCGGGTACCCGAACTCCCCTGCGAGCTGTGCCGCCTCATCCGCCGAGGTCGCCAACCCGTCCTTCGGCAACGGCACGCCATATGCCTCGCAGATCGCGCGCGCATCGCCCGGCCCGAGGATCGCGGTGCCTGCCGCCTTCGCATCGTCAAGAATCTTCCGGATAGTATCGCTGGCGTTCGTGGTCAACGGTTCGTCTCCTGGGTCAAGTGTGGAGTGCCCGCCCTCTTGGACGCGGCATCGAAATTCGGTCCGAGTAAATGAAACGGCGTGGAGCTGGCAAGCAATCGCGCGCCGTTGTAACGCACGATGGTTGCTTGCCGTGGGCCATCATATCCGAAGACTGCCACGGCCAACAGGCTGCAGGATGGTTGGCTAGGCGATTGCGAGGGGCCTCTGTATCGACACCCTCCGGCAACCCCTTATTGCGTGACCACCCGCTGCGACGAGAGGAATTGCCATACCACCTCGGCCCCCGAGATCGGCGCTGATGGCGTTCCCGGAGCGCCCGGCCAGAGGTGCCCCGCGCCATTCAAGACAAGAAGTTCCGTCGGGACCGAGCAGTGTTCGAACACTTCAACCGTCAGCCCGCCCGGCGTGGGCGAATCCATCGTTGCCAGCTCGCAACCGTTGGTGGCTGCCCAGCGACGCATCGCCGCACGGGCTCCAGCGTAGTGCCACGCTCGCACGGTTCCCCCCTCCATTGGCACCGTCTTGTCTGCTGTGCCATGGATGGCGAGGATCGGCATCTGCGTGTTGCACCCAGCCGAGGGATAGCTCACGCCCCCCACGGCAGCGATTGCCGTGATGCGGTCCGGCATCTCGCACGCCAGGCGCGAGGTCATGAACGCGCCGTTCGAAAACCCCGTGGCGTAGACCCGCCCGCTATCGATGCACAATTCGCTCGTCAGTGAGTCCAACAGATCACGCACCAGCCGCACATCATCCACGCTGTTGGTCGGCGTCGCCCCCGCCGACCAACCCATCGGCGTTCCCGTACCATCCGGCGAGACCAGGACGAAACCCTCACGATCGCTGAGAGGGACCAGGCCCGACGTGATCTCTTGATCCATTCCCGTTCCGCTGCGCCCGTGGAAGTTGAGCACGAGCGCGGCGGGACTCGCGTTCGTGTCCTGCGCTGGCACGTGAATGCGGTATGTCCTCTTCACTCCGCCCGAAACGATGGTTCGCAACGCTGTCTTCCCCCGCTGCATACCGACTGGCAGCGCGGTTCCGCATGCCTTCCTGTTGTTCGTTCGTGTCGTCTGTTTGGGCGGAAGACTCCGGTTCACGAAAGCAGCGGGGAAATCGGTAGAGCCCAAAAATTGTGGCGCATCCTGCAACTGAGAGGAGAACGGTGACTCACCGCCAGATGACGCCAACACTCTCCCCAGCCCCAGAGCGTTGTCCGGCGCCGCGGGCGACTTCGACCCACCGCAACTCGCAGCGAGGAAGAACGCACCGCCCAGCAGTGAGGCGGAGAAAATTCGCCAGCTTGAAACCGACCTGATCACCTCAATACCCTCACCAGTGTAGCAGCTCCACTTCCATCCGGCAGGTGCGAATGGGCCCTGTGTGGAGGCCTTTCGTCCCCTGTAGAGCGCCTGTCATCGCGTACCATGCAACCCAGCCGTTGTCGTCGCGTGGCAGAGGGAGGTTGTGCGCTCTTGAACAAATCAACTGTCCCACCTGCCGGGGCGCATAACCAGTTCCTCGATTTCGTCCGCACTGTCGCAATCATCCGCGTCCTCGCGTGGCACACGTACGGATACCCCTGGTTGTCCTATCTCGTTGCCTCGATGCCAGCGATGTTCTTCGTGGCTGGCTCCCTCATGGCCCACTCGCTCGGCCGCGCGTCCCCCTATCACGTGCTTGTCGCACGTTTCCGGCGGCTGCTCATTCCCCTGTGGGCATTCGGCCTCGTGGTCGTAGTCGCCATGGTCCTGCATTCAAACGCTCACGCCGAGTTCGGCCAGCAGGTGCGCTGGGCCCAAATTCCGTGGTGGATTTTCCCCGCCTGGGACCCCCAGGGCTCCGATTGGGGCATCACGTTCTGGGCAGTGCTCTGGTACATGCGCTGCCTCACGTGGCTCCTGCTCCTGAGCCCCATTCTCCTCTGGCTCTTCCGCCGCCTCTCGGTCGCGCTCATTGGCCTGCCACTGGGGCTCTTGGTGTCCTTTGAAATCGCCTCCCGTGAAGGGCATCCCGTGCCCTGGCAGTTCGAAGATGCGGCACTCTTCGGTATCTTCTGGCTTCTCGGCTTCGCGTATGACGCGCGTGTTATCGCGGCTATCTCCACCCGCATGCGCGCTCTCGCCACGCTTCTCTTCGCGGCGGCCGCGGCGGGCTGGGTCCTCACGCAGGATGTGCCCAATCTCGTCGTCAACGCGTCCTACCCCGCCCACCTGTTCGTCGGGCTCGCGTGGCTATTCGGCGCGCTCACGTTCGAACGGCAAATCGCTGACTTTGCCTCCCGCACGCATCCGGCACGCTTTGTCGCCTGGGTCAACGACCGTATCTTCACAATCTACCTCTGGCACGCCGCCGGCCTCTTCGCGATGTACGAGATACTCTGGGTTGGCGACCGCCCTGCCTGGCTCCGGGCCGCTGGGGCCTTCCCGATCGTGCTCGTGGTGACCTTCGCCTGCGTGCTTGCGTTCGGCTGGATCGAAGATCTCGCCGCTCGCCGCGAGGTCCACCTGGTGCCACGCGCGGGCCCGCCAGCTCCAGCCGGCGCTGCCCGCAGCTTGCGGAGCCGCGCCCTTATTCCGGCCGCGGCCACCCTTGGCATCGCCGCCATGCTGGCCGCCCTGCTCACCGAGAACTTCCACGCCCAGACCGCCTCCTTGGCGGCGTCCGCGGTTGCCGTACCTCCATCCGGCGTCGGCATCTCCATCCGCGCTGCGCGCGCCGAGGTGCTGCCCCAGGCCCCGCCCGTCGTCACCCCCACTGTCCCCGAAGGGGCCAGCATCACACCCGTCACGGCCAGCGAACTCCAGGCGCTTCTCGATTCCTGGCGAGCGGCCGACGGACTCAACGGCACGGTCGTGAGCATCCGCAGACCTGATGGCTCCGCCTGGGCGGGCGCGTCGGGCACTGACCTCGAAACCGGCAGGCCCATCACGCCAGGCCGCGTTTACCCCACGGCGAGTCTCACGAAGACGTTTACCGTCGCTCTGGTCCTGCAACTGGTCGAGGAGGGCAAGGTCAACCTCGACGAGCGCGTTTCCCGTTACGTACCCGGCATCGCCCATAGCGGCGATTACACCGTCCGCCAGATCATTCAGCACACGAGCGGCCTTATGGCGACCGACGGCGTTGCCCCCGCCGATGCGCTCCTCGCCGCTGGCCGCACGCCCCTGGCGTTTACGCCCGGCACGGGGTTCCTTTACTCCAGCTCCGGCTACTACATGCTCGGCCTTGTCATCGAAAAGGTGACTGGCGTGCCCTACACCACCGCCCTCCACGAGCGGATCCTCGACCCCCTCGGCCTCACCGGGACGCACATGGATGAAGAGCTCACGCCCCTCGGCTACTCGACGCATCCCGTCAGCAATGTCGCTCTCCGCTCCAGTTCCGGTGTTCTCCGCTCTTCCTCGGGCGCGCGGACGCTTCCGCCTCTGTTTGAATACCGTGGAATCCTCTGGTCGGCCGCTGGTCTCCACTCTACTGTTTCCGACCTCACCGCCTGGGCGATGGCCCTTTGGGATTCCCCGGCGATCGTGAGCGATGCCATGCGCACGCAGATGACAACGTTCCTCGGGCCCGAGTTCCAATACGCGGGCCTCGGGACCTACCCGTTCTGCCCTTGTTGGACCGAAAACGGCCGCCTCGTGAGCGAACGGTGGGGCCACTACGGCCGCTCCGGCGTTCTCGAATACGACCCGCGCGACCGCGTCGCCCTCGCCATCTACACCAACGGCACCGACATCGACGAACGCCTCATCGTCGCTTACGACGACCTTAGCCATCGGGTGCGCGAGCTGATCCGCGGCCGTCCTCTTAGCCTCGCCGGACGGTAACGTCCGCCGCGGGGCCGTGGGCCGGGCTTCGTATGGCAGGCCTACGACTTATACGTCGCGGCCACCTCGGCATAGCGCTCGACGGTCGGCAGGACGCGCTCCGCCTCCGCGGGAGGCAACCCGAAGACCACCCGGTCGACGCCCGCCTCTTCCAGTTCGCGGATTGCGCCATGGTCCGCGCGGCCGCCAAAGATGGAGACGGGAATATGGCCGCGCCCCATGGCCGCCGCGCGCGTGCGCAGTTCCTTGATCTTGCCCGCGAGGTCATCTGTGAGGCGGCCGCCGATGGGCATCCATTCGTCGCCCCATTCGAGGATGCGGTCGAGCGTCCGTGGCCCACTGCCACCGACGATGATCGGTGGGTGGGGCTTGGCGACGGGCTTCGGCCACGACCAGATCTTGTCGAAATTCACGTAATCGCCGTGATACTCCGCCTCGTCCTTTGTCCAAATCTCCTTCATCGCGAGGATGCGTTCGCGCAGGATCTTCCAGCGCAACGAAGGTTTTGTGCCGTGGTTCTCCATCTCCTCCAGATTCCAGCCGCCGCCGATGCCGAAGAGCACGCGTCCGCCCGACAGGTGGTCGAGGCTCGCGACTTCCTTCGCCAGCACGATGGGGTCGCGTTCGATGACCAGGCAGATGCCCGTGCCGAGCATCAGGTTCTTCGTCACGGCTGCGACCGCCCCAAGCGCGACAAACGGGTCAAGGGTGTGCGAATACTCCTTGGGCAGCTCCGCCCCACCCGGCCACGCGCTCAGACGGCTGGTTGGGATGTGGGTGTGCTCCGGGAAAAACAGCGACTCGAAGCCGTGCGACTCGGCGGCTTTGCCAAGCGTGATCGCATCGACCGAATAATCGGTTGGGAACATCTCGAGGCCAAACTTCATTGGGGACTCTCCAAGGGTGAATTTTCGCCATTCTACGCGGAACGCCCCCTTCGCGAGAATCAACCCGTGATGACTCCTACGACGCCTCCCAGATCGCCCACCAAAAGCCGTCCGGGTCGCCCACAACGAACTCCCGCTGACCCCAGGGACGATCAGCAAGGGGGTCAACGACTGCCCCGGCCGCCGACGCCAATGCGAATTCCGCCTCGATATCCCCCGCCTCGATGTAGAAAACGACAGGCCCGCCAAGACCTCGACGCTTCTCTGCCTCGGCCACCATCAGCCAGCCGTCGAACGATTCGTCGTATGGCGAAAGCATGATGCTTGCCTCGCCCCTCGTCATTGCCGCGAACGTGGGACTCTCCGCCGGGTGGGCCCGTTGCACCACGAACCCGAGCAAGTCCCGGTAAAATGCGATGCTCGCATTGATGTCCTTGACCCAGAGGTGGGGCGAAAGTGCGTCCATGAGTGTCTCCTCGAATCAGACTGTCTCGCCCAGTCTAACGCGACCCGGGGTCGCCCCTCTTGGATGAATGTGACCGACTGCGGTTCAGGGACATACGACCCCCGAATCCGTAGCGCGCGCGGGAGCAAGCGCTGGGATGGTCCAACCCGCCAACACGTTGGACCGACCATCTACCCATCTGTCGCTAATCACCTCGCCAGCTGCAACAACTGCAACGTGTTCCCATCCGGGTCCGCGAACGTCGCCACCCAACCGCCCCACTCCTCCCGCTCCGGCGCTCGCGAAAACGCCACGCCCAGGCCGCTCAGTCGGCGGTACACCGCGTGAATGTCCTGCACGTCGAAGTTCACCATGATGCGCAGCGGGTCCCGCGCCGCCCCCGCGACTCCATGATGCACGCTCACACTCAACCGCTGCGTCCCCCACGCGAAGTTGACGAACCCCGCCCGATCCGATCGCGGCCCCAGCCCCAGCGTCTCGATGTAAAACGACCGCATCGCGTCATACCGCCCTGCGTCCGTCCAAATCAGCACGCCCGCAAGTCCCTCGATGTCGGATTCGCCTACCAAAGTCAACTCTCCCAACGAATCTTGCTCCCCTCACCCGTGAGCGCAGCGAGTCGGGAGAGGGGCCGGGGGTGAGGGCGCGATGTGGGGCCCCGGTTGCGACAGTGTATCGTACGACCACGCCCTCGCGGCGATACCAAGTCGTAGAGCATGAACGATGAGTGACCAGGACCTCTGCTTCCTCTCCGCCCGCGAACTCGTCCGGCGCATGCTGGCGAAAGAACTCTCCGCCCGCGAAGTGATGGCCGCCCACATCGCGCAGGTCGAGCGCCTCAACCCCAGGGTGAATGCGATCGTCACCTTCGCCCCCGAACAGGCGATGGCTGGCGCGGCCGCCGCCGATGAACGCCTCGCGCGCGGCCAAGCCGTCGGGCCCCTTCATGGCCTGCCGGTGGCTCACAAAGATCTGCACGACACGGCCGGCATGCGCACCACCTACGGCTCGCCCATCTACGCCGACCATATCCCGACCGCTGACGCCCTCTGCGTCCGCCGCCTCAAGGAAGCGGGCGCGACAACCATCGGTAAGACCAACACGCCCGAGTTCGGCCTCGGGTCTCAGACCTTCAACGCCGTCTTCGGCGCTACCCTGAACCCCTGGGACCTGACGAAGACATGCGGCGGCAGTTCGGGCGGCGCCGCGGTCGCCCTCGCCTGTGGCATGGTCCCCATCGCCGATGGTTCCGATATGGGCGGCTCGTTGCGAAATCCGGCGAACTTCAACAATGTCGTGGGATTTCGCTGTTCCCCCGGCCGCCTGCCCGGGTTCCCCGGCTCCTGGGCCACGCTCAGCGTCGATGGCCCCATGGCCCGAGATGTCGGCGATGTCGCCCTCATGTTGAGCGTGATGGCCGGCCCTGACCCCTCCTCGCCGATCAGCATCTCCGAACCCGGCGCCTCCTTCCGCCGTGACCCTGAACGCGATTTCCGCGGCACCCGCATCGCCTTCAGCGCTGACTTTGGCGGCCTCCCCATCGACCCGCGCGTGTCCGCCGTTCTCGAATCGCAACGCCAGGTCTTCGCTGGTCTGGGCTGCGAGATCGATGACACGGCACCGGACCTCTCCGACGCCCACGAGGTGTTCCAGACGTTGCGTGCGGTCGGCCTCGTTGCAACACGTGGCGAACTGCTGAAAACGCACCGCCACTTGCTCAAGGACACCGCGATCTGGAACATCGAAAAGGGCCTGTCGCTCAATGGTGGAGACGTTGGCCGCGCGCAACGCCTACAGGCACAGGTCTTCCAGCGCATGAAGGCGTTCATGGACCGCTACGAGTTCCTCATCGTCCCCGTCAACCAGGTCCCGCCCTTCTCCGTCGATACGCCCTACCCGACCGAGATCGACGGCGTCACCATGGACTCGTACATCGACTGGATGAAGTCCTGCTATTACATCACGGTCACGGGCCACCCAGCGATCTCCGTTCCCTGCGGATTCACCCCGGAGGGCCTGCCCGTCGGCGTCCAGATCGTCGGACGATATCGCGACGAGTTTGGCCTGCTACAGCTTGCGCACGCCTTTGAACGCGCGACACAATTCGGAAGGCGCCGACCGCCGGTAGTCGGTTAGGCGAAGTCGTTGAAGGCCCCGCCGATGAATACGATGGATGCTGGCGTCCGTGTCCTCCTCATCGGCGGGACATCCCACGTCGGCAAGTCGACCCTTGCCGGTGCCCTCGGCGCGCAACTGGGCTGGACAGTCCTCTCCACAGACAGTCTCGCCCGCCACCCCGGCCGCCCTTGGCGGACAGCACCCGATGTCGTTCCGCTGCATGTGGTCGACCACTACAGCAACCTGCAGATTGACGAGCTGATCGCGGACGTTCAGGCCCATTACCGGCGCCTCCGACCCCGGATCGAGGGCCTGATTGCGGAACACGCCCACGACGCAGCCGCAGAAGGGTTCGTCCTTGAAGGTTCGGCGCTCTTGCCGGAATTGTTGGCAGCGGTGGACCGGATGCATGTCGCTGCGTTCTGGTTGACAGCATCCGACGAAATCATCGAGGCCCGCATTCGCACCGAAAGCGGCCTGGGCACCGGCCCCAACCTCCTCATCGAAAAGTTCATAGGGCGGACGTTGGCATTCAATCGTGAAATGACGATGGAGGCGGGGCGGCTGGCGCTTCCTGTGATCAATGCGGGGAGGTTTGATTCGCTCGACGACCTGGTAGCCCATTCATTGGCGCTTCTGCGGCGAGCATGACAGCCGGACGCGCGATCTCCGAGATCGGTCTACCTGGTGACCCAGAAAATGTAGTCCAGGTTCGGCGCATCCAGCCCCGCCCGCGCGATGCCAGCACAGATGCCCGCCCGGTGTTGCACCGAATGCGTCATCGCCTGCATCAGGCCCTGCTCCACCCTCATCTCCTTACCGAACCACGGCACAAGAAACTTCTCCGTGAGCCGCTTCTCCAGGCCTGGCAGCGCCGTTGCCCACTCGGCCGCGAGCCTTCCGAAGTCCTCCCGCACCTGCGCGTATGTCCGCGGTTCTGGCCGCTCACATCTCCACCGGTCGTCACCGTGAGGAACGCCCGCTCGACGGCAGTCATGTGATCCAAAAGCTCCAAGATTCCGCCACCCAGCTCCGGGAAGTCCGCCGCCAGCGTCTCCGCCGACAGATCGTCGCAGATGACGAAGAGCTGCTCGTTCGCCCAGGCGTTGTATTCGAACAGGTCGGCGAATTGGCTCAATTGGATGGCCTCCGGGGTTGGTTCGCCCAGCATAGACGAACCCTCTCGCCACCATCCTGTCAGGAGTTTCACTCGCGTGGTCGTCGAAGGTTTGCGCGACCACGCGATGGCTTCCGTTCGCCCCGACCGTGAGCTTGTCGAACGGTCAAAGGGCCGGTACAGCTCGAACAATCAGCAGGGCGTGTTCATCCTTCGACAGGCTCAGGACGAACGGCTCTTTCAGCCCCAAGAAATGCGAATTGAACCAGAGGAACTCGTGCGCAGAACTTTGACGCCCACCCGGTTCGCTCCTAGACTCCGGCACTCCGAGACTCCCTACTCCGATACCGGGACGTTCATGCTCCCGCTGCGGTACCCTGCGAGGTCCAGGGAAACGTGCTTAAAACCGAGGTTCTGTAGCCGCGCCACAATCCGCCCCCGGTTCTCCGGCGCGAACGCAACCGCCATGCCGTCGTCGTCCGTCTCGATGCGCGCCACATCGCCGTGGTGCCGCACGCGCACCTGGCGGATGCCCATCGCGCGCAGCACCGCTTCCGCCGCGCCGACTTGATCTAGCGCCTCGACGGTCACCGCGGTGCCGTGGGGGATGCGGCTCGCGAGACAGGCCATCGCGGGCTTGTCCCAGGTGGGAAGGCCCATCTCCCGTGAAAGCGCCCGGATGTCGTTCTTCGTGAAGCCAAGGTCCAGCAGCGGGCTGCGAACGCCGTGGAGCGTCGCCGCTTTTCGCCCGGGCCGCCAATCGCCCGCGTCATCCGCGTTCGTGCCATCGACGATCACCGCTCCGCCCGCCCGCTCGGCAATAGCACTCAACACGCCGTAGAGTTCGTCCTTGCAGTGGAAGCAGCGCATCGGGCTGTTCGCGACATATTCCGGGTTGTCCATCTCGTGCGTCTCAACCCATTCGTGCGCAATCCCAATTTGCCGCGCGAGCTGCTCCGCTTCCTCGCGTTCCGCGGGCGCGACGCTCGGCGACACCCCCGTTATCGCCGTGGCCGCATTGCCCAATGCCTCCCACGCCATCGCCGCCATAAACGTCGAATCCACGCCGCCAGAAAACGCCACAACCACCCGCCCATACCCGCGCAACTCATTGAGCAGGGCGAGTCGCTTCTCAGGCAATCCGATCTTCATGCCCCTATAGTAGCAGCGCGACGGCGTTCGTCGTCGAATATTTCACACGTTTCTCCGCCTCGCCCGCGAAGTCGGGAGAGGGGGCCGGGGGGTGAGGGCCTGTGCCGCCCAAAGCCGCTTCTGCTCGTTTCGCACGCTCTCATCGACGCCCCGGTACCGTCCCAGGAACTCGGCCGCGAACTCGTGGAACGTCGCGGCGGCGATGGCAACACGCATGCGTTCCGTCAGCCGCAC
>DAOTTM010000148.1:0-4029 GCA_034437915.1 Dehalococcoidia bacterium
GGACGGCTGGCACGGTTATCGGGTTCGTGATGGTATTCTCCGGCTATGGGTGGTCGGTCTGGAATCGCTTCGCGACGGCTCCGGACGATAGCGCGGAACGCCAGCCGGGGGCTTCTAGGTGGAGGAGTTGATGTCATGGACCTTGGCGGTAACCAGTACGGTTAGCGCCGGTGTCGCTACGCTGGTCATATTTAATTGCCTTTCTGGGAAGCCTCAGGGAAGCGGCCCGGTTCGCGTACTGCACGTCGTGCTGGGTGGGCGTCAAAGTTTTGCGTGCGCCTTGTCCTGGTTCGATTTTCACGTCGTTCCGCCTGTCACCCCCGTTCGTCCTGAGCCTGTCGAAGGACGAACACGCCGCTGTCCATGGTTCGAGTATGACCGACCCTTCGACAGGCTCAGGGCGAACGGAACCCAGCACGTTGCCGTGCAAAACTCTGACGCCCACCCCGTCGTGCTCGGAACGCTGCTCGTTTGCATGAGCGCGGCTATGCTGACGACCGCGTCGCTGTTTCTGGCTGGCGCCATTGGTTGGCGGGCTACCGCATGAGTCGAAACGACTGGTCTCGCCCCCCGAAATTTGACACTCGCGGGCCATCTGCTAACCTAAGGGGTCGGCGCTTATAGGTTTGGCCAGCTGGATCGAACTTTCGGCAGGCCGCGAAGCTGAGTGCTCTGAAAACGGCCCTGGGGAATCACCGGGGCGCTGTTCATGAACAGGCTTTCCGGCCTTTGTTCGTGCCCAGAAGAAGCTCCGGGGAAACCGGGCGCACTTAGCGCCAGAATTTCGCCACCACGTTTGGAAAAGAGGGGAAGCAGGAATGCCGACCATCAATCAGCTCGTCCGCAAGGGCCGCACGCCGAAGAGCAAAAAGTCGGGCGCGCCTGCGCTGCTCTTCACCTTTAATTCGCACAACGGGCGAATGCACAAGGCGACGGGCAAGGGTTCGCCGCAAAAGCGCGGTGTGTGCACGCAGGTGCGCACGCAGACCCCGAAAAAGCCGAACTCGGCCCTTCGCAAGGTCGCCCGCGTCCGCCTTTCCAACGGGATCGAGGTCACGGCCTATATCCCCGGTGAAGGGCACAGCCTCCAGGAACACAGCGTGGTCCTCGTCCGCGGGGGCCGCGTGAAGGATCTCCCCGGGGTGCGTTACCACATCGTGCGTGGCGCCCTCGATGCGACCGGGGTCAGCGGTCGCAAGCAGGGACGCAGCAAGTACGGCACTCGCAAGAATGCCCAGCCCGTGGGTCGCAAGCGCTAACCGGCGCCCACATACGCAAAAGAATCGCGGAGACTGAGCCATGGCTCGACGCAACCGGCCTGAACGCCGCCCGATCCCGCCCGATGCGCGTTATATGAACGTGCAGGTGCAGGTGCTCATCAATAAGTTGATGACGCGCGGCAAGAAGAGCACTTCCGAACGGGTGGTCTATGGCGCCTTCGACCGCATCCAGGGCACGACCGGGCGCGACCCGCTGGACGTGTTCTCGCAGGCCGTTCGCAACACCACGCCTATCCTGGAAGTGAAGCCCCGCCGCGTCGGTGGCGCGACCTACCAGGTGCCCGTGGAGATCCGACCGGACCGTCGCCTGGCGCTTTCGATGCGCTGGCTGCTGACCTCTGCCCGCACGCGCGGTGGCCGCTCGATGAGCGAACGCCTCGCGGCCGAACTGCTCGATGCCGCTAACAACACGGGCGCGGCCATCAAGCGCAAGGACGACACCCACCGCATGGCGGAGGCGAACCGCGCCTTCGTTCACTATCGCTGGTAGATAACGGCGCACCAACTAGAGAGTCCCAGGAGCATCATGCCTCGCCCCAAAGAAATCGAACGCATCCGGAACATCGGGATCATTGCCCACATCGACGCGGGCAAGACAACCGTGACCGAACGCGTCCTCTTTTATACCGGTAAGACCTACAAGATCGGCGAAGTGCACGAAGGCGCGGCGACGATGGACTGGATGGAGCAGGAGCGCGAACGCGGTATCACGATCACGGCTGCTGCCACGACCGCCGAGTGGAACGGCCACATGATCAATATCATCGACACTCCCGGGCACGTGGACTTCACCGCTGAAGTCGAACGCAGCCTGCGCGTGCTCGATGGCGGCGTGGTCGTGTTCGATGCCGTGGCGGGCGTTGAGCCGCAGTCGGAGACCGTTTGGCGCCAGGCGGACCGCTACGCCGTCCCCCGTATCTGCTTCGTGAACAAGATGGACCGCACGGGCGCGGATTTCCAGCGCTGCATCGACATGATGATCGACCGCTTGGGCGCGAACCCGGTCATCATCCAGCTCCCCGTTGGCGCCGAGTCCGAATTCGATGGCTGCATCGACCTGATCGAACAGTGCTGGTGGTGGTTCGGCGGCGACAAGGGTTCGGAACCCGAACGCAAAGAGATCCCCGCCAACATGCTCGAAGCCGTTGCCACCGCGCGCGACAAGATGATCGAGGCGATCGGCAACGTCGATGACCAGATCGCGATCAGCTACCTCGAAGGGCACGACATCAACGCCCACGAGCTGCGGGCCGCGTTGCGACGTGTGACGTTGCACAGCCTCGCGACACCGGTCCTCTGCGGGTCGGCGCTCAAGAACAAGGGCGTTCAGCTCATGCTGGACGCCGTCATCGACTTCCTGCCGAGTCCGATCGACATCCCCCCGGTCAAAGGCACCGACCCCAAGGCTGGCGGCGAGGTCTTCAGGAAGGCCGCGGACGACGAACCGCTCAGCGCGATCGCCTTCAAGATCGTGACCGACCCGTACGTGGGACGGCTGGCGTACTTTCGCGTTTATAGCGGCGTGTTGAAGGCGGGCGAAAACATCTACAACTCGACAAAGGACGAGCGCGAGCGCATCGGCCGGGTGCTGATGATGCACGCCAACCAGCGCGAAGAAGTCGATGCCATCTACGCGGGTGGCATCGCGGCGGCGGTCGGCTTGAAGAAGACGTTCACGGGCGACACGCTTTGCGCGCAGGACAAGCCCGTCATCCTTGAGAACATCAGCTTCCCCGAGCCGGTTATCCGTGTCGCGCTCGAACCGAAGAGCAAGGAAGACCAGGACAAGATGGGCGATTCGCTTATGAAGATGAGCGAAGAAGACCCGACCTTCCATTGGTCCTTCGACGAAGAGACGGGCCAGACGCTCATTTCTGGGATGGGCGAACTCCACCTCGAAGTGATCGTTGACCGCATGCTCCGCGAACACAAAGTGTCAGCCAACGTTGGGCGCCCGATGGTGAGCTACCGCGAGGCGATCACACGCAAGGCGACAGCGGAGGGCCGCTTCGTCCGCCAGAGCGGCGGACGCGGCCAGTACGGTGTCGTCGAGCTGCAAGTAGAGCCGCTTGAGCGGGGCATGGGTTTCCAGTTCGAGAACAAGGTTGTTGGCGGTTCCGTTGCCAAGGAATACATCCCGGCGGTGCAAGCTGGCGCACGCGAAGCGCTCCAGGGCGGCATTCTCGCCGGCTACCCGGTGCTCGACGTGAAGGTGACACTTCTCGATGGCAGCATGCACGCCGTCGACTCATCGGAGATGGCGTTCAAGAATGCTGGCTCGATTGGCGTCAAAGAGGCTGCCAGGCGGGCCGGTATCGTTATTCTCGAGCCGATCATGAAGGTCGAAGTGCGCTGCCCGGAGGACTACTTCGGGGCAGTCGTTGGCGACCTCAACAGTCGGCGCGGCATCATCATGGGGAGCGATTCGATGGGCAAGACCCAGATCGTGAACTCCATGGTGCCGCTCGCCGAAACGTTCGGCTATTCCACTGAACTCCGATCGCTTTCGCAGGGACGCGCAAGCTACAGCATGGAGTTTGACCACTACGAAGAAGTCCCGAAGAACGTCGCGGCAACGCTGACCAAGCAAGCCGTGACGGCGTAATTCACCCGTAGCGACCATCCAGGAAAGGGCAGAGAACCATGGCGAAGGCAAAATTCGAGCGCACGAAGCCACACGTAAACGTTGGCACGATCGGGCATGTGGACCACGGCAAGACGACGCTGACGGCGGCGATCACGAAAGTCC
>DAOTTM010000149.1:0-3654 GCA_034437915.1 Dehalococcoidia bacterium
GCGACAAGTCCGTTCGCGAGGGCGGTCCCGGACCCGCCGTCGCACTATGTGGAGGCCGTCGTCGTCGTTGATGTCGAGTTCTTCGAATGGACGGAAGACGGCGTGCTCCGCCACCCATCCTTCAAGGGCGTGCGCCCGGACCACAGGGCGAGCGACGTGACGCGCGAGGCGCCGTAGCGGTGGGGTCACCGCATAGTAGTGGTGGTTACGGTACACGCGGGTCGTCGCCTGACAACGCGCCCTCACCCCCGGGTAGGGATTCTGCTCTCCCGACTCGCTGCGCTCGCGGGCGAGGGGAGAAGAGATTCTTATACTAGCGATTCTTAGTCCGGGACTTCCAGTTCGATGCCGACGGGGCAGTGGTCGGAGCCCATGATGTCGGCGCGGATGAAGGCGTTTCGCACGCGGGGACTGAGGGCGGAATCGACCATGACGTAGTCGATGCGCCAGCCGATGTTGCGTGCGCGCCTTTCGCGCCAGGCATCCCAGTAGGTATAGGCGTCGTGCGCATCCGGGTGGAGGGCGCGGAAGGTGTCGATATAGCCCTCGGCGATGAATCGATCCATCCAGGCGCGCTCCTCCGGCAGGAAGCCGGCGCTCTTCAAGTTCTCCCCGGGGCGGGCGATGTCTATCTCCGTGTGGGCGATGTTGAGGTCGCCCATGAAGATGACGCGGCGACCGCTGGCGCGGATGGCGTTGGCCCTTTCCAGGAGCGCGGCGCAGAACGCTTCCTTATATTGAAGGCGGTCGGCGCCGCGCCCGGAGTTGGGGAAATAGGCGGTGATGAGCGTGAAATCCGCGAACTCGGCCTGGATGACGCGTCCCTCGGCATCGAATTCGGGGACACCCAGCCCAAGGGTCACGCTCAACGGCTCCTGTCGGGAGAGCAGCAGGGCACCGCTGTAGCCTGGCTTTTCGGCCGGGCGCCACCAGCTCCGGTAGCCCAGGTCCGCCCACGTCGATTCGTCCACCTGTTCGGGCGTTGCTTTCACTTCTTGCATGCCGACGATGTCCGGGCGGGATGCCTCCAGCCATTGCCGCAGTTGGCCGCCCTTGATGGTGGCGCGCAGGCCGTTGATGTTCCACGAGCAGATCTGGAGCGTCGTCACGATGCTCTTTCTACAGCACGCCGCGCGTGAGCACGACGGTCGCGGTGCCGACGGCGGCGACCAGGAGGTACTCGGCGAGCGTCGCCGGTTCGAGGTCGTGGTCGAGCAGGTGGTGGACGAGGCCAGTCGCGAGGTAGAAGCCGATGATGAGGATGGCGCCCGCGAGCAGGCCATCGGTTGGGAAGAAGTAGAGGGCGACGCGCAGCTCAGCGAGGGTGACGCCGATGGCCGCGCCGACGAGGATCGAACTCGCGCCGAGGAGCCGACTCTCACGCAGTAGCTCGACGGAGAGGGCGGCACTCGTGATGCCGATGAGCGCGGCACTGAGCCAGAGTCGCAAGTCGAGGCTAAAGACGACGGCGTAGACGGCGAAGGCAGCCAGGTAGGTGATGACGGCGAGGACGAGCCGCATCGCGCCATACATACGGGAGCCATAGTTCACTGTCTGGTATTCGCCGAAGACGGTTACACCGACGACGAGGGCGCCGCCAGCCGCCGTGAGCGGGCGGGCATAGCCGTCGAGAGCGTGGTCCACGAAGAGACTCGCGCCAACAACCGTCACGACTGGGAGGACCGTGTAGACAGCGCCCGCAAATGCCCCATCGCCCTCCCAGGCCGGGCTGCCGCGAACGATGCCATCGACCGCGAGGGCGATAAGGGCGGCGGTGAGCCAGAGGATCCATGCCTGCTCTGGGCGCACGGTGACGTAGGCGACCATGCCACCGACCGCGACCAGCGTGAGCAACGCCGACCGCGCGAATGGCCCGCCGGTGGGCAGGGACGGTTGGGAATCCACGGCCAGCAGGTTATTCGGCCGCGAAGGTGGGCGTTTCCAAGCCGTAGATCTCCGCGCCGTTGCGCCACCAGAGGCGTTCGCGTTCGTCGTCCGTAAGCTCCAGGAGGTCGTAGATGGCTTCGAAGCGGTCGATGTGAGCGCGAATGTCGTCCATGCCGCAGTCGCTGCCAAAGACAAGCTTTTCGACGCCGAACTCACCCGTGGCGTTGGCGGCAAGCATGCGGCGCTCCACCATATGGCGCTCGATCGTTTCGCCGCCGCTCATGTCGAAGTAAACGTTATGCCGCCAACGGGCGACGGAAGCGGAATGCTCGTAGTTTCCCTGGTTGCCGAGGTGCGCGCCGATGATGCGCAGCTTCGGGAAGCGGTTGGCGATTGTGTCGAGATGAAGGGGGTTCATACGGATAGCGGAGACGTTGCGCGGCGGCATGCGGTCCTGCATGGCCATCATTCGCTGCAGCGCCATGGCGGCCGCCGCATCCCTTCGAGGGTGCGTAATCGAGTAGTCCAGTCCGCCGCCGATGACGCCCAGATGGAAGAGGATGGGCATTCCCAGATCCTGCGCCTTCGCGTACGAAGGCATGTAGTCCGGCTCGTCGTAGTCGCGCTGCACGCCGATGAGCTTGAGGCCGCGGTAGCCCATATCGTAGAGCCGCTGGACGCCGTCGCCATCGATCTCTTCGGGGTCGATGACTGCGACGGGGATGAACAGTTCTTTGTACTTTTCGGCGATCTCCATGCCGCGCTCATAGCTCGGTCCGAAACGCCCGCCCGTCAGCAGGCAGGCCTTCGTGACACCGGCTGCCGACGCAACCTGCGCGAGGCGATCCACCAACGGGGCCGGGTCTTCCTCGGGATTTTCCCAGTTGCGAGGAAAATGGATGTGGATATCGAAGATCTTCACGAGCGCACCTAGTTCATTGGTATTGGGTGGGAACATCGAGTGTAGCACGCGTCCGGGGTTCGGCCATCGCACTTCAGCGCGTTGCCACGTGCTGGGGTAGCCTCGGTGGACATGCTTTCTCGCGCGTTCATCTCCCTCTACGTCGCTGTTTTCGTCGCGACGATGGGGATCTCGATGGTCAGTCCGCTGCTGCCCGTCTATGCGCGGGACCTCGGCGCGAGTGGCGTCTGGATCGGGCTCACGTTCTCCGCGTTCGCCATTGTCCAGGCGATCGTTGGCCCATTCGTCGGCCAATGGTCCGACCGCTATGGGCGCAAGCCGTTCATCATCGCGGGCTTGCTCGTGTACCTGGTCGCGGCGCTGGGGTATCTGACGGCCAACAGTTTCCCGCAGGTGATCGCCTTTCGGGCGTTCAGCGGGCTGGGTACGAGCCTGATCTTCTCCGTCGCGCGGGCGTACGTCGGCGACATGACGCCACGCGGCCAGGAGGGGCGCTGGGCAGGGGTGTTCGCGACCGCCGACATCATCGGCTTCGGGACAGGACCACTTTTTGCCGGGGTCTTTCGGGAGCTTCTCGGGTTTCGCTCGGTGTTCGTGGCGATGGCCGTGCTGATGGCGCTCTCGGCGGTGATCGCGTTCGCTTTTCTGCCGCGGAGCGAACGCGTGAGCGTCGATACGGCCAACCGAACGAGGCTGACGCCCGATCAGGGCCTGCGGGCCGCGCTCAGGGACCGGCTTGTGCGGGCCTTGACGATTCACATGGGGCTGCTCTCGCTCGCCAGTGGCGCCACTTTTGGTTTCCTCGCGATTCGGCTCGAAGACGGCCTCCACGTGACGCCGATCCT
>DAOTTM010000150.1:0-38704 GCA_034437915.1 Dehalococcoidia bacterium
AGGAACAGCTCGGTGATTTTCGTCAGGCCGAGCTTTGGCAGGAGAACGACGGAGATGATCGCGGGGATAACGCCGATTCGCACTTCACTCACCGCAAAAGTGGCGGTATCGCTCGCAACGGCGATGTCGCAGACCGCGACAAGTCCCAGGCCACCCGCTCGCGCCGCGCCGTTGATGCGGCCGACCACCGGTTTCGGAGAATGCCAGAGCGCTTTCAGCGTGGGCACGAGCGCGCCCGGGCCAGTGGGCGCGCTCGTGATGTTGGCTTCGCGCTGCTCCTTGAGGTCCGCGCCGGAACAGAACACGGGCCCGGCGCCCGTGAGCACGATGATCCGGGCGGACGCATCGGCGAGAGCGCGCTGGACCTGGGTATCCAGTTCGGCCATCATCTGGCGCGAGAGGGCGTTGCGGTTCGAGGGCGAATCGAGCGTCACCGTGGCCACCCCACGGTCGACCGAATAATGCACCAATTCTTCGCTCACGAGCGCACTTCCTTGGGAAACTGACCGGGCTGACGCCCCTGACCCGCTGGCCCCGCAAACGCCTGGGCGATGGACATCCACTCTGCTGCCGCTTCGCCGTGGATAACGAGGTCCGTATCCGCGGGATGGCGGCGCTGCGTGGTGACCTCCGCGAAGTCGACCGCAGGACCGGTGATGCGGTTCGCAGCGCCTTCATCGCCGTACGTCCACACAGCTCCCGAAGGTGAGACAAGTTCGAGGCGAATCGGCTCTTCGTTCGGCGGGAGGCCGCGATTCGTGTACGAGAACGAACGCGTGCGCAGGCCGAGGAAGACCACATGGCGCAGGCGGTCGGTGGGCGGGCGTTCGATACCCACGACGTCCACCACGTCGAGTCCGTGCGACCAGCACTCCATCAAACGCGCCGTCAGGAACGAGACGGCGCTCATATCCGGCCCGAACCACGGGAGGCGTGCCTTCGGATCGAGCGTCCGCCCGGCGGTCACGAGCGCTGCGCTGGCGGTCCGCCACCAGGTGAGCATCTCGGCGGGCGTCATGGCACGTCCCTTCGACAAGAATGGAGCTTCGCCCGCAACCCGTTGTCCAGTGTTCGCGCGAAACGCCGCCACGTCGATGATGGCAAGTGTAGCCGTTTCATCGACGCTCGCGAGGTGGGCTACCTGGTCGCGGACGGCCCAGCCCGGTGCGTGCGTGGGGATATCCCAGGCTGAATCGGGCAGGCGTACGAGCACCGATTCGAGCGCGGCATGCTCCGCCACAAGGTCTTCGATCACTTCTTCGAATGGTGTCACTGTTTGGGGACCTCCGAGGGTTCGAGTTCGAGCAAGACGGCGCCGGCCTCCACCTGTTGGCCGGGGACGACGTTGAGCGAGCGGATGACGCCGTCCGTAGCGGCGGCGATGCGGTGTTCCATCTTCATCGCTTCAAGCGTGAGCAAGTGCTGGCCGCGCGTCACCGCGTCACCTACCTTCGCGACGACCTCGATCACCTTGCCGGGCATCGGCGCAAGATATCCGCCCGCTTGTTCGACGCCCTTCGCATCGGGGAAGCGGGGTAGCTCGGTGAGGACGATTTCGCCGAAGCGATCCTGGACAAAGATCGTGTCCGCGTGCCGAAAGACGCGCACGGACTGTCGGACGTCGTCCAATTCGACTTCGAGGGTGTCGCCACGGCGCCCCACACGGGCGGGTCCGTTGATGCAGTCCACCGTCATGTCGTAGGAACCGTCGCGGAGGGGGACGGAGTGCGCGCTGGATTCCCCGAGGCGATGCCTGTACGTCGTCACGGGGGTGAGCGCACGGTCCTGCCAAAGGAGCGGGCGGCCGACGTGGAACGGACTCGTGCCCGTGGGCTCCTTTGAAAGCACGGCAGCGATCAGCGCCACCTGGAGGTCCGTTTCCTCGAGTTCGCGCGTTCGGCCGGGCTGGTGTGTTTCGATGAAGCCCGTGGTCGTGTCGCCAGCGAGGAACGCCGGGTGGCGGAGCGTGTTCACGAGGAAATCGCGGTTCGTCGTGGCGCCGTGGACACGCGTGGCCGCGAGAGCGTCCGCGAGGGCGGCGGCGGCCTCGTCGCGTGTCGGTGCGTGCGCGATGAACTTGGCCAACATCGGGTCGAAGTAGACGGAGATGTCGCTGCCCGTTTCGACCGCGCTTTCGATGCGGAGGCCGGTGTTCCGGGGTGGGTCCCAGAGGAGAATGCGTCCTGCAGCGGGGAGGAAGTCATTCTCGGGGTCCTCCGCATAGAGCCGCGCTTCGATCGCGTAGCCGCGAATCGCCAGGTCCGCCTGGCTAACGGAGATGGGTTCGCCCATGGCGGTGCGGATCTGTTCACGTACAAGGTCCAGGCCGGTGATCGCTTCGGTGACCGGGTGCTCCACCTGGATGCGTGTGTTCACTTCGAGGAAGTAGAACTGGTCGTCCGGCGCAAGGAGGAATTCGACCGTGCCGGCGCTGGTGTACCCGATCGCCCGAGCGACATCGAGGGCGGCGCCGCAGATCCGCTGACGCAGGGCGTCGTCCAGGGCCGAGGAGGGCGCCTCCTCGATCACCTTCTGGTGACGGCGCTGGATGGAGCACTCGCGTTCGAAACAGTGGACAAGGTTGCCGTGGGTGTCGCCAAGGATCTGGACTTCGATGTGGCGCGCGGGCTGGACGTACTTCTCGATGAAGACGGTGTCATTGCCGAAGGAGGAGGCTGCTTCGCGGCGCGCCTCCGCAATCGATGTTTCAAGTTGCGACAGGTCGTTGACGACGCGCATCCCGCGGCCGCCGCCGCCACCGGAAGCCTTCACGAGCACCGGGTAGCCCGCCTGTGCCGCGAAAGCGGACGCCTCCTCGATAGAGACGCCGGTCAGGTCGAGGCCGGGGAGCATGGGAACGCCCGCCTTGGCGAGCAACGCTTTCGCCGCCAACTTGTCTCCCATCGCCCCGATCACCTCGGGCGATGGGCCGACCCACGTTAGACCTGCGTCGATGACGGCCTGGGCGAAGGCGGCGTTCTCGCTGAGGAAGCCGTAACCGGGGTGGACAGCGTCCGCGCCTGAGCGTTCTGCGGCCTCGATCAGCTTCGGGATGGAGAGATACGTTTCCGCCGCCGTCGTCCCGCCAAGCGCGACCGCCTGGGTTGCCTCGCGCACAAACGGTGCGTCGCGGTCCGGCTCCGCGTATACGGCGACCGTGGCGATGCCCATCTCACGCGCCGTACGAAACACGCGCCGCGCGATCTCGCCGCGATTGGCGACGAGGAGGCGCGTTATTCGCGTCATCGAACAGGTTGCCACGGGAATGACTTGGCCACTGGCGGAGTATACGGACGAAGCCGTTGATGCGCTCCGGGTACCAGTCGCGCCAGAACACCTCCACGCGTAGAATCGCGGCCATGGCTGAACTCCCACTTGCAGGCGTGCGCGTCTGCGACCTCACCTGGATCATCGCCGGACCGACTGCGACGCGCGTCCTCGCGGATTTCGGCGCCGAAGTCATCCGCGTGGAACATGAGCAGGCGCTCGATGGCATCCGCGTCGGCCGCCCCATCGTGGGGGACAAGCCGACACGCAACAATTCGGGCTTCTTCAACTACTTCAACCGCAACAAGAAGAGCATCCAGCTCAACGTCCGCCACCCGATGGGCTTCGATATCCTCACGAAGCTCATCGCAAAGAGTGACGTCATCGTGGAGAACTTTTCCAGCGGCGTGCTCGATTCCTGGGGACTGGGCTACGAGGAGCTGAAGGCGATCCGCCCGGACATCATTTATTGCTCCATCTCCGGGTTTGGGCACAGCGGCCGCGACAAGTCCTTCACGACCTGGGGGCCCACGGCGCAAGCGTTGAGCGGGCTCACCATCATGTCCGGCCTGCCCGGGCAGGATCCCGCGGGCTGGGGCTTCAGCTACATGGACCACACGGCCGGGTACTTCGCTGCCTCCGCTATCCTTATGGCGCTCCACCACCGCAACCGCACGGGCGAAGGCCAGCACATCGACGTCTCGCAGGTGGAGAACGGCATGGCGCTCACGGGGCCGGCCGTGCTCGACTACACGGTGAACGGGCGTGGCTGGCGACGCGAAGGGATGCCGCCGGGCAACCGCGCCTGGGAACCCGCCGTCGCCCCGCACAACGCCTACCCGTGCGCCGGCGAAGACCAATGGATCGCCATCGCCGTCATGAACGACGCCGAGTGGCAGGCGCTGGTGCGCGCCATGGACGAACCGGAGTGGGCCGCGGATATTCGCTTCGCGACGAACGCGGGACGGCTCCAGCACCAGGACGCCATCGACGCCCGAATCGCCGAGTGGACCACCGTCCAGGATGCGCGTGCCCTCATGTCGCTGCTGCAGTCGGCGGGTGTGCGCGCGGGAATGGTGCAGAAGGCCTCCGACCGGTTCGAACGCGACGCCCAACTGAGGGCCCGCGATTGGTGGGCGCGGTTGCCCCACGAAGAACTGGGCGTCAGCGATTTCGACGGCGTCCTCCCGAAGCTTAGCCTCACGCCGGGCGCGTTGCGGACATCTGGGCCGATGCTCGGCGCCGACACCGCAGGCGTGATGATGGAGCTGCTAGGGCTGACACCCGAAGAATACGCGGACCATGAAGCCGCCGGGGTGTTCATGTGAGCGGCCCCCTCACGGACCTCCGTGTGATCGAGATTTGCGGGCCGTTGGGCCAGTATGCGGGCAAGATGCTGGCGGATATGGGCGCCGACGTCATCAAGGTGGAGCCGCCAGCAGGCTCGGAATCGCGCACTATCGGCCCGTTCGTCAAAGACATCGCGGGACCCAACCGTTCGCTTAACTTCTGGTACCACAACACAAACAAGCGCTCAGTCGTCCTCGACATCGCGGACAGCGCCGAGGATCGAGCCACGTTTTCGAAGCTCGCAGCCAGCGCCGATATCGTCCTCGAAGACAACGAGCCAGGCTGGCTGGCGGCGCTCGGCCTCGGATTCCCGCAGCTTTCAGCGGGTAACCCGAAGCTCATCATGTGTGCAATCACGCCGTTCGGACAGACCGGCCCGTGGGCGCACTGGAAGTCGAGCGACCTCGTCAGTTTGGCGCTCGGCGGGCCGATGGCCATGAACGGCTACAGCGTGGGCGACCTCCCCGGCGCCCCGCCCGTGCGCGGGCACGGCGACCAGGGCTACAACACGGCCTGCCAGTTCGCCCTCCACGGCATCCTCGCCGCCCTCTTCCACCGCGACCGCAGGGGCGAGGGGCAATTCGTCGATTGCTCCATGCACGAAGCGCTCTCGTGCACCACGGAAGTGGGCATGCCGTACTATCTCTATATGCGGCAGGACGTGACCCGCCAAACGGCCCGCCACGCCGCCTACCTGCCGACCGAGCGTTGGCTCTACCGCGCCGGCGACGGCAAGGACCTCATCCTCTTCGGTGTGGGCCGCGACAATGCGGGCTTCGCCAAGATCCGCTCGTGGATCCAGGAACAGGGCGTCGGCCAACAGCTCGATGAGGAACGCTTCGCGACGGTGGCGGCACGCCAGCCGGGCCGTGGCTCCCCGGAGGCGGCGGAGGTCTACGCGGAGATGGGCAAGTTCATCGCGGAGAACGACGCTGAAGTCGTCTACCGCGGCGGCCAGGAGCGGCGGCAATCCTGGGGCACGGTCCGTGCGCCGGAGGACACCCTCGCCGATGCCCACTGGCACGACCGCGGCTTCTTCGTCGGCGTCACGGGCGAAGATGTGACCGAACCCGCCCTCATGCCCGGCGCGCCCTACATCTTCAGCGCCACCCCCTGGGAACTCCGCCGGCCGGCCCCCAAACTCGGCGAGCACACCGTCGAGGTGCTCGCCGAGCTGGGGTAGCCGGACCGCAGCAACGGCCCGCGTGCGGTACATGTGTTCTATACTGGGAGCACACTGGCGAGAGGGGGAGGCCGCGTGCTCTACGGGAAATATCGTCCGCGCGGCTTCGATGAGGTGGTGGGGCAGGACCACATCATCACGACCCTCCGAAACGCCCTCGCGACCGGGCAGATCGCGCACGCCTACCTCTTCAGCGGGCCGCGCGGGACGGGCAAAACGACGACCGCACGCATTCTCGCCAAGGCCGTGAACTGCAAGAACCTTTCCAACGGTGAACCGTGCAACGAGTGCGAACCATGCCTCGCGATCGCCCGTGGGAATGCCCTCGACCTCATCGAAATGGACGCGGCGAGCAACCGCGGCATCGAAGACGTGCGCGAACTACGCGAGAAGATCGCCTTCGCGCCGAGCGACCTCTCGAAGAAAGTCTACCTGCTCGATGAAGCGCATATGCTCACGGGCGCGGCATGGAATGCGCTCCTCAAGACGCTGGAAGAGCCACCCCCGCACGCCATCTTTATCCTCGCGACGACCGAGTTCCACCAGCTCCCGGCGACGATTGTTTCGCGCTGCCAGCGATACGATTTCCACCGCATCCCAAACGACGCGATCGTGCCCTTGCTTCGCCGAATCGCGGCGGCCGAAGGCTTCCGCATACCGGACGAAGGATTGCTTGCGATCGCCATCCAATCGCGCGGCGGCGGACGCGACGCGATCACGTTGATGGAGCAGGTGGTCGCGCGCTACGGCGAAGCGCCCAGCACGGACGATGTGCTCGCCTCGCTTGGGCTGGTGCAGGACGAACGCAGCGTGCGGCTCGCCGAGGCCTTGATCGAGGATGACCTCGGCGCGGCCATAGGCATCGCGCGCGAAGTCGCGGACGACGGCGTCGCGATGGCGCGTTTCACGCGCGCCACGATCGATGTGCTACGCGACGTGTTGCTCCAGGTCGTGCGCGGGGGCGCGCCCGCTGGCACGCACACAGCACTGGTCGCCGCGGCGCAGCGCCGGGGGACGGGCGTGCGGCCCCTCACGGTGGCAATCGCGGAGCTGGCGAAGGCGGATTTCCGTCTCGACCCGGGGAGCGCGGTGCCCCTCGAAGTGGCCTGCGCGAACGCGTTGCTCGGCCCGGCACTGGCAGAGGCGCCGGCCGTGTCCCACGCCAACGAACCGTCGCGACAGAACCAGAACCGGGCGCCGCAGGGCCGTCCCGGAGCGGATTCGGGCGGCTCCATCCCTTCCGATGCCCCGCTGAGCCAGGGGGAACGCTTCCTCAAAGACCTCTACAATCGCTGCCGCATCGTCAACGTCCCCCTTGCGGGCTGGCTGAACGGCTCCTGCGAAGTGGTTTCGATGGAAGGCGACGAACTCGAACTGGGCTTCTACAAGCCCGTGCACATGAACAAAGTCGCAACGGATTGCCGCGCGCTCGTCGAGGAGCAGGCGGCGGAGTTGCTCGGACGGCCCATGACCTTGAAGGTGCGTCTTGTCGAACGCGCGGCGATGCAACGCCGCGCCCCCAAGGGCGGACATCTTGTGGAAGCGGCGCGCGCGATGGGCGCGACGCCCGTCGGGAAGGATAGCGACTGATGGCGAAAAGCAGCGGACGGAACCGCCAATTGCGACACTCCGGGGGCGGAGGGGGCCTGCCCGGCATGGGTGGCATGGCCGGTGGCGGCGGCAACGCCCTCGCCCAGGCCCAGGCGATGTTCGCCAAGGCCCAGGAACAGCTCGCGGCGACGACCGTCGAGGGGACCGCGGGCGGTGGCGCCGTCAAGGTTTCCATGTCCGGCGAGCAGAAGATCCTCGGCATCACGCTCACGCCGGATGTCGTTGATCCCGAAGATGTCGAAATGCTCCAGGACCTGATCATGGCGGCGATCACGGACGCGGCGGAGCGCGCCAGCGCGCTTCAGAACGAGTCGCTCGGCGCCATCACCGGTGGCCTGAACATTCCGGGCCTGGGCATCTAATCCATCGTGCCCGAAGGTTTCGCCTCCACGCCGGACCCCATCGCGCGACTCATTGATGCGTTCCACAAGCTGCCGGGGATAGGGCCCAAATCGGCCCAACGGCTGGCGTACCACATCCTCCGCGTGCCGGAACACGAGGCCGACGCGCTCGCTCAGGCGATCGTCGATGTGAAGCGACGCATCGCCCTCTGTTCCATCTGCCTGAACATCACCGAAGCTGACCCATGCATCTACTGCACAAGCGAACGGCGCGATCCCACGGCGATCTGCGTGGTGGAGCAGGCGCTCGACATCCTCGCCATCGAACGCACGGGCTTTCGCGGTCGCTATCACGTCCTCCATGGCGTCCTCAACCCGATGGACGGCGTTGGCCCGGATGACCTCCGCATCCGCGAACTGCTCGCGCGCCTTGGCGACCACGGCGTGACGGAAGTGATCATGGCGACCAACCCCAACCTCGAAGGCGAGGCCACCTCGATGTATATCCAGCGTTTGGTCGGCCCCCTCGGAATACGTGTAACGCGGCTGGCGCGTGGCCTCCCGAGCGGCGCGGACCTGGAGTACACCGACGATGTCACGCTCTCGCGGGCGTTCGAGGGCCGCCAGGAGCTCCGCTGATGAGCGGCCGCCCGCGCGTCTACAAGACCGAGGCGATCGTCCTCCGCAGGCGCAATGTCGGCGAGGCGGACAGCATCTTCACGCTGCTCTCCCCGCGCGAAGGCAAGTTTGATGCGGTCGCACGCGGGGTGCGAAAGGCGCGCAGTCATATGCGTGGACACCTCGAACCGCTGACCCGCTCGCGTGTCATGCTCGCTCAGGGGCGCAGCCTCGATGTCCTCACGCAGGCAGAGACGATCGCTCCCTACCTCGTCGTGCGCGGTGACCTTGAGCGCAGCGCGGCGGCTCTTTATGGCGCGGAGCTGATCGACCGCTTCGTCGGCGAACGAGAGGCCGCGCAGGAGGCGTTCGCGCTCTTTTCGCTCACGCTGGATGCCCTCGAAGGTGGGCTCTCGTGTAACGTCCTACGCTGGTTCGAAGTGCAACTGCTCGGCCTCTCCGGCTACGAATTCCAGGTTGAAACGTGCGCCGTCTGTTCGAAACGGCTGACCGCCCAGGACACACTGCTTTGCCCCGGGGCGGGTGGGCTGGTGTGCGAAGGTTGCCGGGCGGGCGCTGGACCCGCGCGCCTGCTCTCCCTTCGAGCGATCAAGGTCCTTCGCTACGCGCGGTCGGCCACGATTGACCAATTCGCAAGCGTGAACTGCGACGAGATGCTCGAACGCGAGCTGCGGTCGGCGCTTGCCGACCTCGTGCGCGAGGTGACGGAGGTGGACACGCGCGCGGGCCGTTTCGTGGACGACGTGGCTTCGCTGCCCGCACACGTGCCCAGCCCACCTCTTGACCGCGACTCCGTATACAATGAAGCCATTCAATCCTGACCACTGGTGGATCCATGCCCCTGTACGAGTACCTTTGCCAACCCTGTAACGGCATCTTTGAAGAATTACGGCCGCTTCGCGAAGCGACAGAACCCGTCCCCTGCCCTGAATGTTACAAGGACGCCGGGCGGATCATGCCGACTTCCTTCTCGGCATTCACGTTCCGCGACGGCTACCCGCGTCGCATCCCGGACGATGGCAAGTTCTACCACCTCGGCCAAAAGGTGAACAAGCTCGTCAGTTCCGGGCGGCCCAACGAGCACCCCGAGATTGACAAGCCCGAGCCGAAGGTTCGCAAGACCAAGGGCGAGACTCAGGAGATCCGGGACATGCAGGCGTCGGCGCTGCGCGGCGAGTTGACCGACCTCTACGGCAACTACATCGCCCCGGAAGCAGTCGCCAAGGGCGTGGAAGAGGGCCGCTTCTACCGCAAGGCAACGCCCACCAGCTCCATCCCACCCTCGCTGCAGTAGGCCAGGCCCGCCTCTTCCGCCAACGCTTGCCGATGTTGTTCCCCCGCCCCCGGTCGGCGGTGGTACGATGTCGCCCATGAAAACCGAAGCGATCGATATCGAGAGTTTTCCGGAACTCGTCCATCTCGCCGAGGAAGTTCCGGACACAAACGAACCTCGTGTGCTCCGTCACGGCGCTGAGGACCTTGCGAAAATCATCCCGCTGCGTCCGCGACGCCTCGGTCGATAGGTGGAAAGAAGTCAGCGGCAGACTACGAAGCGTTTCTGTCCTCGGCTGGCGGTTGGGCCGATGTCGATATCGACGCTTTTCTGGAAGCGAGCCGGGTAGCCGCGACCGTTGCTCGATCCCTCCGCCGCTGGAATAGGTAGGCGATGCTCCGCCACGCGCGAAGGTTCATCGCCTGGCCCAGCCCGCTTGCTCACACGCGCGGCCCGGATGTGTGAGCTTCGGCGGCGGAACTCAGCACTGACCGCTTACGCGATCCCTTGGGCAGCCAGGAAATCGATGATGTCCTGCACCGTGCGGATGTTCTCGGCGTCCTCGTCGCGGATTTCGAAAGAGGCGTCATCGACGAAGGCCTCTTCGATGGCGATCGTGAGGTCCACGATATCGAGCGAGTCCGCGCGGAGGTCATCGGTGAGGCTCGAAGTGGGCGTGACCTCATCTGGACTTACCTTGAGCTGAGAAACAACGACGTCGCGGACGCGTTCGAAGATAGTTGCCATGGGTGCCTGCTTTCCGGCGCTGCTGCCTCGCGGGGCGCGCACCAAACGCATGAATCGGGACTGGATGTTAGGTCACGGCTGGTATTTGCGAAAGACCACGCAGCCGTTCTGCCCGCCAAAGCCGAAACCGTTTGCGGTGGCGGCTCGGACGACCATTTTGCGTGCCTTGCCAGGGGTGTAATCGAGATCGCAGGCGGGGTCCGGCGTTTCGAGGTTGATGGTGGGCGGGACGAGGTCGTGATGCACTGCGAAGATGGCCGCCAGCCCGCCCACCGCCCCCGCCGCACCGAGCAGATGCCCGATCATGGACTTGGGCGAACTGATCGCCAACTTCCGCGCGTGGTCGCCGAAGGCGAGTTTGATGGCGAGCGTCTCGGTCGCGTCGTTGAGGGGAGTGCCGGTGCCATGCGCCACGACATAATCGATATCGGTCAGAGACATCCCGGCCGCCGCGAGCGCACCCGTCATCGCCGCTTCGGCGCCGGTGCCGTCCTCGCGTGGCGCGGTGATGTGATAGGCGTCGCAGGTGAGCGCTCCGCCCGCCAGTTCGGCGTAGACTCGCGCGTTGCGCGCCCGTGCACGGCCCTCGGATTCGACGACGACCACGACCGCGCCTTCTCCGAAGACGAAACCGTCGCGGTTCAGGTCGAACGGGCGACTTGCGCGCTCGGGTTCGTCGTTGCGGCGGCTGAGTGCGCGCATGTTGGCAAGCGCCGCGATCGGTAGCCGATGTAGGGCGGCTTCCGTGCCCCCGGCCAGCACGACATCCGCGAGTCCAGCATCGATCAAGGCCTTCGCTTCGATGAAGGAGTAAAGTCCGCTCGCGCAGGCGGCGACGCTCGCAAGCGCAGGCCCGCGCAGACCGAGGTTCATGGAGACCTGGCAGGCGCCCATATTCGGCGCCATGATCGGGATGTAGAAGGGGCTGACGCGTGACGGTCCGCGCTTGAGAAGCACCTCCATCTCGTCCATTGTCTCTATCGCGCCGCCCGACCCCGTGGCGATGGACGACGCTGCGCGGGGACGCTCGTCGTCCGTCAGCACCAGTCCCGCATCGTCGGCGGCCATGCGCGCGGCGGCGACGGCGAACTGCGCGAAACGGCCCATGCGGCGCGCGTCCTTCGGGTCCATGTAGGCGCCAGGGTCGAAGTCATTCACCTCAGCCGCGATCGAGACCGACATGTCGGACGTATCGAAGCGCGTGATCTTTGTCACGCCCGAGACGCCCGCGGTCAGGTTTGTCCAGAAGTCGTGGGCAGTCAGGCCGATCGGGGTGATCGCACCCACGCCGGTTATCAGTGCTCGGGTCAATAGAGGAACCTCACCGCGGGTTAATTCGCCTCGCGAAAGATGAGGCAGGAGTTGTGGCCACCGAGGCCGACGGATGTCGTCATGGCTATCTTCACCGACCGGTTGCGGGCGACGTTCGGGACATAATCGAGGTCGCACTCCGGGTCCGGCGTCGTGTAGTTGATCGTCGGCGGCACCTTCTGATCGCGAATAGAGAGGACGCAGGCCAGCGCTTCGACGGAGCCGGATGCGCCCATGCAGTGCCCCGTGATGGGCTTGATGGAGCTGATTGCCGCGCCATAGGCGGCTTCGCCCATGACCTCCTTGAAGACCATGGTCTCGACGCGGTCGTTGAGGGGCGTGCCGCTGCCGTGGGGGTTGATGTAATCGATCTCCGCGGGGTCGATGGCCGCCTTGCGGATGGCGGCGTTCACGGCTCGCTTGAGTCCGCGGCCCGTTTCGTGCAAGGCAATCATGTCGAAGGCATCGTTGGAGCTGCCGTAGCCGATGAGTTCGCAGTAGATGTGGGCTCCGCGGGCCTTCGCGGCATCGTAGTCTTCGAGGATCATCGCACCCGCGCCCTCGCCCGCGATAAAGCCGTCGCGATTGAGGTCGAACGGTTTGAGCGCCTTCTCGGGGTGTTCGTTATCGCCGGCAAGCGCGCGCATGGAGCACCAGGTCGCGTGGTAGAGCGGGAGAAGCACGGCTTCGGAGCTGCCCGCGATGATTGCCGTGGCATCGCCCCGCCGGATCGTTTCGAACGCTTCGCCCAACGACACGCCGCCCGTGGCGCAGGCGGCGACGGCTGCCATGTTTGGCCCGCGCGCCCCCGTGGCGATTGCGATGTGCCCGCTCGCCGCGTCCGGGATAAAGTTCGCCACCAGGAACGGCGTGATGCGGCGCGGGCCTTTTTCGTCGAGGATATGTTGGTTTTCGATGACCATGTCCGTGCCGCCGCCGCCAGCCGAGAAGATGACGCCAACCATCTCGGCGTTCTCTTCGGTGATGCGGAGTTGGCTGTCTTCGAGGGCCTCGAGCGCCGCGGAGACCCCAAACGTGACGCCGCGATTCATGTGGCGCTGCTGTTTCGCATCGACGCGATTGCCGAGTTCGAAACCCTTGACCTCGGCCTGGATGCGAACGGGGTAGGGGGCGGCATCGAAGAGGGTGATCGGGCCAATGCCGCTACGGCCATCAAGCATCGCTTGCCAGCTTTCCTGGGCATTGTGTCCCACGGCCGTGACCGCGCCCACGCCCGTAACGACGACGCGTCCGCTCATATCGCGGCGGCCTCTACGAGCCTGAAGTTCTCCGAGAGCAGGCCTTCGTTGTCATCGCTCAGGCTGAGGCTGTTCACGTTGTAGTCGATGCGCCTCACCAGGCGCGTGAGCACGTTGCCCGGACCCGCTTCGATGAACAGGTCGGCGCCCTTGTCGCGCATCTCCTCGACGGATTTCTGCCAGCGCACGCCCATCAGCAGCTGATCGCGCAGCTCCTGGTAGACCTCGGGCTTTGTTTCGAGCAGCTCCGCCGTCGTGTTGCCAACGAGCGGGTGCGCGGGGTCGCGCATGGGCAGGCGCTGGAGGATGCGGTTCATGCCTTCGCTGGCGCGAGCCATGAGGGGCGAGTGCGAGGCGATGGAGATGGGCAAACGAACAACGCGCCGGGCGCCCGCCTTGTCCGCCAGTTCCATGGCGCGCTTGAGCGGCCCAAGGGCGCCGGAGATGACGTTTTGGCCCTCGCAGTTCGCCGTCGCGAGACCAACATACCCCGTCGCCGTTTGGTCGTCGGCGGCTTCGGCGCAGATTTCGGCCACCTTTTCGGCGGAGAGCCCGAGCACGGAGACCATCCCGCCCGGGAATTCCCGCCCGGCCTCCTCCATGAGGATGCCGCGCTCCTTCACGAGCAGAGCGCCCTCTTCAAACGTCAGCGAACCGGCAGCCACAGCGGCGGTGAATTCGCCCATGGAGTGGCCCGCGAAGAGGAACGGCTCGATCTTCCGGTCGAGGCGATCCCAGCGCTCCTGAAGAGCAGCGAGCCACGCCATTGAGGTGACGAAGTTGGCAGGCTGCTGGTTGATCGTCTGTTCGAGCGCTTCGGCCGGGCCTTCGAAACAGAGCTTCGAAAGGCGCGTTTCGAGCACGTCGTCGGCGCGCTTAAAGATGTCCCGCGCGGCTTTGGAGATGCTCGCGAGGCGTTCGCCCATGCCCACCGAATGCGAACCCTGCCCGGGGAAGATGAGGGCGACCCGGCGCCACGGCTTCAGTGCCTGGTCCATGTGTGTAGAACCCTCCCCGCGGAGCGAATAGGCGCATCCGACTTAACGAATAGGATAGCAGGTGTGGGAAGTAGGGTGTAGGAAATACCGCACCCCGACTGCGAAGGAGGGCACGGACGCCAAGGCCATGAACGCCGCCACTTCAACCTCTGGTGACAGCGCGATCGGAAACATCGCACCTCACCCCGCTCGCTCTGGGCCGAACGGATCGCGGCATGGCGTTTCGTTGCCAGCGGGGCACCGCACCGGCCAACGTTCGCGAAAAAGTGGTGGGCCCGGAGGGGCTCGAACCCTCGACAAATAGATTAAAAGTCTACTGCTCTACCAACTGAGCTACAGGCCCACAGTCGCCGACGGTGGCGGAAACGTCGTGCAGTCGTTGTCGAACGCGAACGCGGCTCCATCATCGCGCACCCGTCGGAAATGCGGAATGGCCGAACTGTGTGGCCCAAGGCGTCAGCCCGCTCGACACACGCCGCCTCCGGTTGTCGTTTCCGCTGTCTCCGCGCCTCCGCGAGAGAGTCACTCTCTCCGGCGCGCCACCATACGTACGAAGCCGAGATTGGCGCCCTGGTCTTCGATGAGGTCGCGCTGTTCCCCGTGAGGAGGGTCCGTGGGGGTGCGTCCCATCTGGTTGGCGACGACCCAATCGAGGTCGTACGCCTGGCAGCGTGGGAAGAGGGCATCGATCGCGTCGGGTATGGCGGACAGTGTAGCGAACCCGTGCGATTGCATTGCGGGACGAACATCGACTCCAGTTTTGAGGCGCGAAGTTAGTCGTCGAACGTGATTGGCCATACTCCCGCCTATGAGGAAGCCGCGCTTTGAAAGAGTATTACCGGCGTGTGGAATGCAATGATGCGACTTCTCACGGACCTCCAAGGCAATTCGCCTGGTGCGAAGGTGCCCATTCTTAGGTGTACCCTTGCTCTCGCTCCACGAAAGTGCCGAACGACTGGCGTTCGCCGGATGCGCGTTCTTCTGGTGCTACTGTGGGCTGCCGTGTGAACGGCCCCGGCGAGACCGACGACGCGGACCTCGGTCTCTGGTGCGCCCCGAACTTCGTGAGTCTCAGGCGCGGCGACGAGGATCTCGGCGCGGTCCCCCTTCGGCACCGTCCTCGATCGCCTTCGCGTCGAGCTGGATGCGCTCATCGCCTCGAAGCAGGAACTCGGGGCGCGATAGGCCTTCGCGTCCGGCGCCGCTTCACGGTCGGAGTCGCGGAGGCGGGCGGCAGGGCGGTCCCTGGGGTTGGCGTGGCACCGGAGCGGGGGGTCAGGGCGAGAGGCGTGGCGGTACGAATGCCGCCGCCGGGGGATGGCGTCCCTGCCACAGGAGAACCGGGTGCCGTGGCCGCCGCGTCAGAGATGTCCGCCCCTGCTTTCCCGTCGTTCCCGTCGTGGGCGATGGACTTCGTCATCCCCGCGGGGCCGTCCATGTGGGCGATTCCGTGGGAGCCGTTCGATTCGAAGGTGTGGACAGCAAGGCTTGTCTCTTCGTCTTTGTTCGTCGCGTCGATGACCTGGACGTGGTATTTCCCGGCCTGCGAACCTGGGATGATGATCTGGATCGTGCCGGTTTCCGGTTTGGCGTCTTTGTTGACACAGGTGGGGTCGCGCCAGGCGTCGCGGTAGTGGATGGTCGCGCCTGGGATCTGGTTTTGCGCCTTGCGGACAGCCTCACGCGGGTCCAATTCGCCGAGATTTCCGATGACGTGGCCCTGTTCGTCCGTAATTTTGATGCGATCACCGGCGGGGACCGTGAACACGACGGCGCCCTGGTCGCCGTCCGATTCCTTGAACAAGACGGAGCTTCGCACCTTGCCCTTGTAGGCGTCTAGCGTGGTCCGGTCCGCGTAGTAGGGGTCCTGGATCTTGATCTTGTCTCCGGTCGCGAAACCGACCGCCGCTATCCAGTGCCCGGGCACTTCGATGATGACCGGGCGCCCCGCTTTGAGTTCTTCGCGTATCTCGTCCTCCGACCCCGTGCCCGTGCGATTGAACTCGATCACCGGGATGGACGGGTTCTCCCTCGCGATCTCCGCGGACAGTTGGTTCACCGCCGTCCAAACGACATCGCCGTAGACGTAGCCGCGGCTGACCCAGCCCGAGGCAGTCTTGCGCGCATCGCCATTGAAATAGGCGTTCAGGGTCGCCGGGTTCAGCTGCTGGCCCTCTGCGAGGACGGCCAGCTTGAAAATCGTGAGCATGTTCGCCACCGAGGTCATGGCGCAGCCGCACTGTTCGATCGTGCTGCCACACCAGTCCCTTGGGAAAGTGGTGTCGAAGTCTTTTGCGTATTCCTGTTTCGCCCAGCGCGGGTCGTTTTGGGCGAAGTACGCATCCACGACCTTCGCGTCCGGTCGCGAGGCGGGCGTCGGCGCTCCATCCTCCGGGTCGCACAGGTGGACATCCTCGTCGCCGCCGGGAAAGGCACCCGGTTGGCCCCCGGCGGCGCGCTTATCCGCTTCCGCGACACGGGCGTTGGCGGCGGCGACGGTGGCATCGACGTTCGCCTGCTGCGTGGCGCTGGCGGCGGCGCGTTCGGCCTCTGCCTTCGCGTCCTTCGCGTCCTTGTCGCGCAGGAACACGACCGCTATCACCGCCGCGAGCACGATCAGCCCGGCCAGCACCATGAACGAAAACGGTGCCACGAACTTTTGCAGTGGCGGCGTCACCCGCAGTTGGCCGCGAGCGACGACATCCCCCAGCCCTGGCCCGTCTGTCTGGCGCACACTGACGGCGAAAGGGTCGAAGCGGTTGGGTCCGAACCACACTCGCTTCTTGCGGGCGACGCGCAGGCGCTGCTCGGAAATCGACCCCGGGGACAGCGAAGGGGCGGGAGTGCCGAACGAGAAACGGAGCACATCTTCGTCGTCGTGCGCTTCCAGTGCAAACTGGCGGTCGGCGTTTCCTGTGTTCTGGAGCCGGACGTTGAAGTCTCGGCGGGCCGAGGACGGGTGGAGCAAGAGGGCCGCGCTGGAGAAGGGCCGGACGATGAGCAGGCCGTTGGCCGTGACCTGCTGCCCGCCGCTGACCGACATCGCGATGACCGTGAAGCGGTGTTCGCCCGCCGACGCCACAACACCCTGTGGGACGGAAATGTGTAGTTCCACCTGTCGCTGTTCGCCCGGCAGCAGGCGGACGGGAAACGGCAGACGTAGCCAGTCCTGCTTGAGCCCGACGACGGAAATGTCGAACTCATCGACCACGTGGCTGCGGTTGCGGAGCGATAGCACGAACGTCAGCGCTTGTCCCGCTTCCGCCGTGGCACCCGCGGGGTGAATATCCAGGCTCGGGGCGATTGTCCCAACCTCTGGCGCGCCTTGGCCCTCGGCAATCGGCGCTCGATCCTCCGCCCGGCGGCCCTCATCGAGCCGGAGCGTGACTTCGCCGAGACGGACGTTCGCCCCCCGGATGAGGGTCCGCACAAAGGGTGCGATCGGTTCGCCCGCTATCGTTGTCCCCGTCGCCGAGCCGAGGTCTTCGATCAGCACCTGGCCCGAATCGATGATGATTCGTGCGTGCTGTTCGGAGAGCGAAGGGTGTTCGATGCGGATGTTGCTCCGCGAGCCGCGTCCAACAACCCCTGCCACAGCGTCCAGCGGCTCAAACCACGTGCGCCCGTCGGGGAGCCAGAACTGCAGCCTGCCGAAGCGCCCCGCGCCGGTCTCCCTGTTTGGCGTGGTCATCATCGGAGTGTCGCCATCGGGCCGCGATTGGGCAATGGGGACGCGGAAAGATAGCCATGGCGGCCCGGCAACGGCAAGCAACTCCTCGGGCGTTGCGGTCCCCTATCCGAAGAACTCGAGGCACGCGGGGGTCTGTTCGAAGAGCATGTCCTCGCCGCAGAGCACCGGGCAACCGAGACGTTGGGCGGCGTGGAGAAGCGGAGTGAGGCCTTTCGCGAGGGCGACATCGCCGATGCGCGACGTGCGCCGCGAGGTCCCCGCCGAGCAGTTTAGCCGCCGACGGAACCGCCGAGCCGTGCCAACCACGGGTGACGGGGACTGCCCCGTGCCACCGCTTTCCCCAGCCATGCGCGCTGCTCTATGTGGAGAAGCGGAAGCAGCGCGAGCAAGTCGGATTCGTCCTTTGGCCTCATCGCCGGTCGTGGTTCGTTGCGAAAGGGCGGCATCAAGAGCTTGAAGTAGGCGACCACCGAGGGCGTGACGGTTGGGATGCCCCAGCCGCAGGGCGCAATCATTTGGCCGACGGGAAGCGAGACGACCGGGGAGCGATTCAGGGTTACCGTGTCGCCGTTTCGTTCGATCAGGTTGATCTCGAAGTCGAACTGCGCCTGGGATCGTGCGTGGATGTGGCCGGGGATCTCCAGGACGTGGCCCTCCCAGAGTTCGGTCTGGACAATGGGGACCTTTGGCCAGACCGGATTCTCGCCGCTCCAGTTGTCGTCGTGGCCCACCAGCTGCCACCCTTCGAGGTGCTCTCTGACCGCCAATTGGTCATCTGCGAAGATGAGCACATCGACGTCACCGTGTTCACGTGTGACTCGGCCGAGCCATGCATCGACGGCCCAGCCGCCGCAGAGCGCCCACGTCCCGGGAAAGGTGGACATCAAGTTGGCAACGTATGCCACGGGTTCAGGGGTTGATTGGGGTAGAGACATGGGTAAGGGGTCCTCCTCGTTGCAAGTGACGGCGTCGCCCGCCGATGTTCGGGGGCGGCCAAGACTCGTCAGCCGGTAGTAGCGACGACGCTGGTCGGAGGCCGACCGGCTAGCCCAACTCGTCTTCACAACCGGGGCGAACGTGAGCCCGAAGTGATTCCAACCGCGCCGTCCGGTGGTGTGCGGACTAGTATGACGTCGCTTCCGTATCTGCCAACGTGCCTACCCACGTGTCCAAATGGTGGGCTGCCACCGCGAAAAGTACAACCGCCAGTCGAACTCACTTTCGTTCTCTGCGACGCAGGTTCGGCAGCCTGACCGGAGTGCCTTTGAGCTTGGATCGCGGCGCCTTCGCGCGCAAGAATGTAGTTCGTGGAGAAGTCAGACATCACGCTGCGGCTTGTGTCCCAGCTGGTTGCGACCCAGTTCCCCCTTTGGGCTGATCTGCCGGTCCGCGCGGTCAGCCAAGAACCAGCGGGCGCCTCATGGGAGGACCACCCGAAGCAGAGGCGCGTAGCATAGACTTCGCTGCCAGTCGCAGACCAAGGTCGCGGCCGGCCCTGAAAGAGGTCTAAGACAATGAAGAGTGTCCTCCGGAACACACACGAGAACGAAGAAGGGCACTGGGTGCCATTCATCGCGGCTGCGGTGGCAGGCGCGGGAGTGGTCACTCTCGCCATAGGGTCTGCGACCGACAGCGGCCTCCTTGCGATCAGCGGCGGAGTGGTGGCGGCGGTGGGAATGATCAGCTACGACACCGTGCGCCACGCCATACTCGACAAGGAGTTCTTCCGCCGGACCGACAAGCCGGGGGAATGAAACGGTCCAGGCGGGACGATTCGTCGGCGACTTAGGGCATCGTCGTTCCGCTTTCAGGCCAGGGTCGCGCATTTGTTAGTGCGCGCGGGGAAAGATCTGGAACCATCTCGGTCATTCCCGTGACACCGGTCACAGACCCGATAGCCCAGAGCGACGATCCTGAGAACAAGGTAAGACGGCTTACGTGCGGCCCAGGGTTCCGTGCTGTGGTCGGCAGCGCGGAGGCGCTCAACGCATAGTGGATGGAGTTGGATGGGGAAGAGCGAAGTGCTCTGACCATTCCTGTAGATTCGAACCGGCGCTAGCCTGGCGAAACGCGCCTTGGGCTCAGCAAGAGACGCCATGAAAGGCTTGAGGAAAATGGTAGCGATCGTCCGGACTTCGCGGCGTTGGTTCGGGCTCGGGATCGCCGCAATCGTCGGCTACCTGGTCGGATCGGTGCTCACCGCCGACGCAGTCTCGGCTGCTGCTCGTCGACACAGCGGGGAACGCGTGGATCTGCGCGCAACCGGCAGTGGAAACCCCGGGGCCGCCAATGCGATGGCGAACCTCGGTGCCCGTTGGGGAATCGCCGTGCTTGTCGGCGACATCCTCAAGGGTTCCGCCGGAGCTCAGGCCGGGCGGGTGATCGCCGGCGACGGCGGCGCATACCTTGGCGCAACAGCGGCAGTCGCCGGTCATTGTTTCCCTGTTTGGAGCGGGTTTCGCGGTGGAAAGGGTGTTGCCACAAGTGCCGGGACGACGCTTGTCTGCTTCCCTGCATACGTCCCCGTGGATATTGGTCTTGTTGGGCTGAGCTGGGCGGCCTCCCGGCACGCGGGCAAGGCGACGGCCATCGCAAGCATCGCGTTCGTGGCGGCGGCCAGCGCATGGAATCGCTTCCGGCTGCCAAACGCCTGGGGCACCAAACCCACCGGCGGGCTCCCGCTCTATGCGGCCGCCACGACGGCCATCATCGGCTACAAGTTCCTGACCGCGCCGCGCCACGTCGGGGATCGCAAGAGGTAATGACAATGGCCAGATACCACCTGATCGTGATTGGCGGCGGGACGGCGGGCCTTACCGTCGCCCGGTTGACTGCGCGCAATGGGAAAAAGGTTGCTCTGGTCGAACGCGACCGCCCGGGGGGAGATTGCCTCTGGACCGGGTGCGTACCGACCAAGGCGCTCATCCATGCCGCCCATCTCGTCCATGGCGCGAAGAACAGCGCCCGTTTCGGAGTGATGGCTCATGATGTCACTGTCGACTTCGACGCTGTCCGGAGGCACGTGGCGGCTGCCCAGGCGGCCGCCGGCGCGATCGAAACGCCCGAGGCTATCGCCAGATACGGCGTCGACCTTGTGCACGGTGACGCGAAATTCACTGACGACCACACCGTTGTGGTTGGCGGCGAACGTTTGACGGCGGACTATTTCGTCATCGCCACCGGTAGCTCGCCGGTCGCGCCCCAGATACCCGGCCTTCATGATGCCGGTTTTGATACGAACGTCGAGGCCGTAGGCTGGGAGTCTGTCCCCGCCTCGCTATGCGTGATCGGGGGCGGTCCCATCGGTGTGGAGTTCGCCCAGGCAATGAACAGGTTCGGCGCCGCGACAACCCTCCTGGAGGTTGGCCCCCGTCTCCTTGACCGCGATGACCCACATGCCGCCGAGATTGTGCAACGGGTCATGACACGCGAAGGTGTGCGCATACGCACCGGCGTTCGGATCCTCAGTGTTGAACGGACGGATTCGGGGAAGCGGGTTCACTTCGAACACGAAGGCGATGTTCAGTCGATGGATGCGGAACGCCTGCTCGTGGCGACCGGCCGTCGCCCGAGGGTCGAGACGCTCGACCTCGCTTCGGCGGGAGTTGAGCACAGTGCGAAGGGAGTGGTGGTTGATTCGCAGCTTCGGACCTCGAAGAAGCAGATCTTCGCCATCGGAGACGTCGCCGGCGGGTACCAATTCACCCACGTGGCCGAGGCTCAGGGTCGACTCGTGGCGAACATCATCGCCGGGAAGCGCTTCCAGAAGTGGAGCGACCGCGTCGTGCCGAGCGTAACCTATACGTCTCCCGAGGTGGCATCCGTCGGTCTTCGCGAAGACCAGGCGCGCAAGGCAGGCAGCCGTGATGTGAAGACATGGGAAGTTCCGCTCAGTTCCGTCGATCGCGCCATCACCATGGGCGAGACCGACGGCTTCTTCAAAGTGATTACGGCGCGAGGTTGGAACCGCCTGGTGCCGGGCCTCCGTGGAGTGATGGGCGACGAAATCGTGGGGGCGTGCCTCGTCGCACCGAACGCGGGGGACCTGCTCATGCCCATCGTGATGGCTATGAGGGCTCACCTGCCGATGGGAATCGTCGCCTGGAACATGCAAGCATACCCGACTCTGGCGCTGGGCATCCGGCAGGTGACCGGCCTCCCGTTTGATTAGCAGCGAATTACCGCCCGCCGCTCGGACACGGCACCGCCTGAACCGCCAGGCGTCGTTGCGGCGAGGAGTGACCTCACGCAGGTGACGGTGGCCGCGCCCCGATCGCCAGCCCACGGCGACTCCCATAGGCCACCGCCCAACTAGACCGAGGTGACGACAATCCGGTGGTACCCGCTTGCGCCTTCCGGGTGGGGTGCACGGCGAGTCGCATCCTGGGTTTCGCCCTGGGAATCAAAGGCCCGGACGACAAGAGCGGTGTCGCCGGGCGGCAACGTCAGGTCGATAGCCCAGCGGCGCCATGCGAAAGGGCTAGCGGCCAGCTCGAGCATGGCACGTTGCCAGGTTTGACCGTCATCGGAGGAGACTTCGACAGCGCTGATTCCACGATTCCCCGCGTAGGCCAGCCCGGCCGCGGTCAGGGGAGACCTGACAGCGGCTCCTTGCCGCGGGAGATCGAATCGCGCTCCCGTCCGCATCACGGCCTGGCGGTCCCACCCGCGCTTCTCCCAGTATCCCTCGGTTCGTTCCGTGATCGCCTCAATGGAAGTCAACCACTTCACGCTGCGCATGCCATACCTCCCGGGGAAAATGACCCGTGCCGGGTAGCCGTGTTCAATGGGCAGGAGAATGTCCCCCAGGCGCACGCCCGTCCAGCGGGCATTACCGATGAGAGTCCCGCCCACCGGGTTCGAGATGCATTGCATCAGGATTGGCTGTTCGATGGTGGTCATGGACCGCAGATCGCCGAGCGAAAGGGTCAACGGAGATCTCACTGCGCCAGCAACCTTGAGGCGCCACGAAGAGGCCGAGAGGAACGGGTCGGTCAGGTCAATATCGACTACGTAATGGCTCGCCGTCGGGGTGATCCGCTGGCTCAAGCCGGGGATCGCGTCAAATCGCGGATCCGCCGGCTCCTCGACAGAGTGGTCCGCCCGTACGAGCCCGCGCACGCTCGTCCTGGCGAACGAGCGCAGAAGAGCCGTACCACCGAGACCACCAAAGCCGAGTGCCAGCACAGCGCCGGTGATTACACGGCGGCGCGAAAGACCCCGGCCGCTCACCCCTGTCATTGTGATTGTGAGCGGCGAAAGGGAGGCAGTGAGGACCGCCGCAGCCAGCGCCCCGATCGCGGCGGCCGCCAGCGATACAAAGAGCGGGGGACGTACCGGATCCAGGGCGAACGCGGCGAGCGATACAGCCAGTGCCGTGATGCCCATTGCCAACGCCCGCCGCCGGCCAGCCACGAAACCGAACACCAGCGCGCCCGCCACGGCTGCGAATGCGGCGAGATCCAGGGCGTGGTGGCCCAACGTCTCGATGGATTTCGTGGCCACTTCTCCCGGGATGAGCCGCACAACCCGATTGGCCAGGGAATATGGAGCGAACGGCGCCTCCGGCCTGATCTTCCGGACAAGCCACTGGGCGGCGAGCGCGGCGGCAGCAGCCGGAAGCCCCGGCCGCGAACGAATCGCAGCCAGGGCTCCAAGGAAGATTCGCGGCGCCGTGTTAACCGGGACCTTGAAGGAGGGCGCCTACCATTCCCGAGGTTCGGTGATATTTGCAAAAGAACACAAGCGAATCGACCGTGATCGATTTGCCAGCCTGTACGTCCAGGTCAATGTCCTGGTCCGGGATCGAAAAGTTATGCAACGCGCTGCCCGTATTCTTCGTGACCACCGTCACCTTGCCCCCGGGGACCTGCGTGGCGCAAGTCGGAGCGAAGAATGAGTCGCCGGCCTCGAGAGAGACAGAACTTCCGGGCGCTTTGACACTCCCGTGATCCTTCGCGCCGTCCGGCAGTCCCGCCGAAGCCGGGCACTTCGCGGCCGCGCCCGCCGGGCTGGCGATGACCGTACGAGTTTCCAGGGTGGGAGAGACGGGAGCTGCGCCCCCGCCACCACCGCAAGCGGCCGTTAACAGGCCAGCGAACGATGCCCCGGCGGCAATCCGCCAGGCCACCGCTTTCACTTGACCTTCACCTCTACCTTCGACGAAATTTCCGGGTTCGATTGGGGCATGCCCGTTGTCCAACAGCAGCGTGATGAGCGAGTGTGTCGAGCCCGAGGCGAGCCCTTCCGTGGACGCGTGGAAGACCGTCTCGCAACTCATCCCGGCCATGGTTCCCATTCCCATCATTGGGCCGGAGGTAGAGTCGAGATTCAGATGCCAGTGTCCGTATCCAGCGACCGCGGGTTTGCCGTAAAGGTCGCAACTGAGGTTGTAGTTCTTGATTTCAACGACGACGTCGAACTTTCCGCTGACGGTGTCCCCCGCCTTCGGCGATGTGATTCTGATGGAAGGCTTGCCAGCGGAGGTCGCGTCCTTAATTTCCGGTTTCGCACCCGTCGGCTGATAGTTGATCTCAATCGACGATTCGTTCTCGTGGACTTCGGCGTGGTCGTTCTGCGCGGGGAGAACGGTCAGGGTGTGCTTACCGGGCTTCACGTTCTGCAGCGATATTGATGCTTCGGGTGTGCAGTACATATTGACCAGGGACTTGTCGATCTCGACGTGGTAATGTCCTTTTCCCTCTTTCACGGGCTTCCCGGCGAGGTCGCAGGCGAGGTCGTACCCGGTCGCCGAGACTTTCAGCACGACTTCATTCCCGGTGACGGTCGCGCCATTTGCGGGAGAGGTGACGGACACCTTCATCTTTTCCGCCCCGGGCTGCATCGGCATCGCCGCTGCATCGCCAGAATTGGCCGTCGTTGCCGCCTGCTTCGGGGCGCGGCATCGTCGTCGCCACATGCCGCGACAATCAACAGAACCGCTGCCGCGATTCCGAACACCATGCTAAATCGACTGTTTTTCAAGCCACCATGCTCCAGGCCGCATTGTTTTGGCGGATGAGCCCAGATGCACTGCTGCAGGGGCATCACGCCGCGACCTCCGACAAGGTAGTTCGCCCGTGAGTGTAGCTCAGTGCCGCGGATCACATGAGTTTTGTGTCGGTGATCACAGATGAAGGTCCTGTTGCTACTCCGGTTGGGCTTCGGCACTTTCGTGATCTCCTGCGCAGGCCCGTGCCGATTGACTCGCGCCCCGAATTACCCCCGCGATCCGGCCGACCGAGCGGAAAGAATGCGCTCCACGCTGGGCCTATCAGCTGGCTCTGTGCTTCGAAAAGCGAATACGAGGCGACCGGACGGGTCAACGAGGAAATCCCCTCCGAGTTGCAGCGTGTCACCGGTCGGGCGGTGCAACTTTTTTCTTCGGAATGCCGCGCGCAGGTAGTACCCCACGGTGCGCGGCGAGAGCCAGGCCCTTGCAAACGACGTTCGCTCCAGTCCGTAGCGAGCGTAAATCTCATGCTCTTCGTCGGCGAGAACTGGCCAGCCAAACTCGGTCTCGTCCGCGTACTGCAAGACGCGTTCCAGGGGTTCGAACGAAACCAGCAGGACATCGAGGTCGAGAGAAGCCAGCTCTTGTCGGCGGCGCCACAACTGTGACGCATGGTCGCGACAGGGTAGTCACGTGAAGTGGCGAAGAAAAACGAGCAGCAGCCATCTCCCCCCATAGTCGGCCAGGCTGCGGGATGACCCGTCCGAGACCCGACCGCGGAACTCCGGCGCCAACTGACCGACGACGGGTTTCGTCACGTAGCCTCCTCTCGTTGTTCGAATCCTTTACCGCCCCACGTTAACGCATCGGCCGTCGCCAGCCAGTGATCACCGTCACGCATCGGGGCGTTCGCCGGACCACGACTGTCCATTTCCGTCGAGGCGACGTAGGTGAACGTCGTCCAGGCCGAATGGCGGCGTGTGATGTAGATCACTGCGCCGCTCTGCTTCGATGCCCCACCGTCATGGTTCGATGAACGAGAGTAAGTTGTGGCGCCGCCCGGTGTCGCGGCGCACGGCCGTTGGGGCGGGACTCGTGGCGGCGTCCACGGTCACAGGGGCCTGGTGGTGGCGGGGTTCGGCATCGCCCACGACGATGGGTCCACTGGAGAATCAACGTGCCGCGGTCGGCGAGCGCGCTCCCAGGTTTGTGCTCGAAGAGGTTCGGACAGGCAGATCCGTCTCCCTCCCGGCGCACGGGATGCCCGCGCTGCTGAGCTTTTCGGCGACCTGGTGTCTGACCTGCGTTGCCGAACTGAGGAACCTGCAGATCGTCCAGGGAACGTTTCGCGGCAAAGCAACGATCGCCGTCGTAGACTTCCAGCAAACACGGGACTCAGTCCTCAATCTGATTGATCGGCTGAATGTCCCCGACGTGACCGTCCTGCTCGATAGCGATGGGTCGGTGACCCGCGCCTACCGGGTCAATTCGCTGCCGGCGATGGCATTGATTGACAACGCTGGAGTAGTCCAGGAACTCGGGAACGTATTCCTCTCGCCCGAAGTCATCGTTGAGCGCCTTGGACGGGTTGTTCGGCCCCAGGGGTAGTTAGTTGCACCACCGCGACCAACACCATCCCACGAAGCGTGATGCAGAGCGTAAGAGAATCCGCGGGGGCCGGTCAGCGCGCGTTGGCAAGGATTGTCCGGAGTTCTGTCCGTAGCGTGTCAGCGTCGAGGGCGCCCGGGCCGAACTTGCGGACTACTCCGGAGGCATCCAGGAGATACGTGGATGGCATCCCCCGGACCCCATAGCGCCGCGCCACCTCTCCGTTCGTATCAAGGACCGCCGGGAACGTCGCGCCAGTGTCTCTCAAGATTCCCAGCGCCGACGCAGGCGACTCCTGGGCGTTCACCGCCAGGATCACCACGCGGTCCGAGAACTCGTGGGAGACAATTTCGAAGTCTGGCAGTTCCTGGCGGCACGGACCGCACCACGACGCATAGAAATTGACGACAACCGCCTTGCCGCGCAGGTCGGAGAGGCGGATGACCTTGCGCTCATCCCGCACGGAGACAAGCTCGAAGTCGGGCGCTGGTTCGTCGAGTGCGAGTTGGCGTTGGTCCAGGAGGCCGGTTCGGCTCTTCCCGGTTTCCGAGGCCGGCTCCGACGATGCCGTCCAGGTGCTGAAGACGGCGGCCGCGCTGAAGGCGAGTGCAGCAACGGCGACGAGCACCCAGGTAGAACTTCTCTTGGACACCGTATGCCCCCTACAGACCCTGATTGAAATCGACGAAGCCGAAGTACTCATTGAGGGCGGTCAGTCTGCCACTGATCAACAGAATTCCAAGACCGACCATCATGACGGCGCTGGCCACTTCGAAGGCGGGCAGGTAGCGATTGATTCGCTTGAGGCCGCGTGAAACATCGCTCACTGCCAGGCCGGTGATGAGGAATGGGAGGCTGAATCCGGCCGAGTAGGCGACCAGCAGGTACGTGCCCGTCACGACATCCTGGGATGCCGCGGCGAGTGTGAGGATGCCGCCGAGGATGGGGCCAACGCAAGGGGTCCATCCTGTCGCGAACGCGCCACCAACGAGTGCGGAACGCCCGTAGGAGATCGGCTTTCCCGCTCCGGGATTGAACTGCACGGTCCGCTGGAAGACGTTGAGCTGAAGGAGCCCAGTGAATCTGAGCCAGAGGACGAACAATCCGGCCCCCAGCAACATTGCTCGGACTGGGGAGTCCTGGAGTCGCGCCAACTCCACGAGCACAAGGAAAATGGCTACAAGCCCGGCCAACATCGCGAGCGCGACGGGCGTCGTTCGACGCGTGTGCGCCGGGATGAGCAGCGCGCCCATGGCCAGCAACAACAATCCCGACCCCTGTTCAAGGTTGCGTTGATGCTGCAATACGAATGAACCCCCAAGACCAGCGCTGGCGCCGAGGGCAACAAAGACCGCGGAGAGGCCCGCGACGAAGGCGAGGGCGTGCACGAAGGTCTTGCTTCTTGGCGCCGCAGCCGCGCCGCGTTCCACCGAAGTCCCGGCAAGGTGGGTGATATAGATAGGCACGAGCGGGAGCACGCACGGCGAAAGAAAAGAAAGGACGCCCGCCGAGAACGCTACCATGGGGCCGCCCGCGCCGCCGAGGGCAATCCCGTCCGCGCTCACTCCGATGACGACGAACATCACGACGGGCACAGCGATGCCGAGGACCAACAGGAAATAACCGACTCGCCTCGGGTCTCGCCAGGCGGGCTGCGCCATCGTCTGGCCCGTCATCGTGCTTCGTCCTCGTGATTCAGGGCCATGCTCGATTTCGCCTGCGGTGCGAGGATGGCCGCGCGCACATTCCTTGCGGTAACGCCGCCGTGGCTCGCGTTCCAGGTGGGGACTGCATCGCGGAGGACGATCACCTGTGGCGAGGCGTGCCTCACACCGGTCCGGCGTTCGACTTCGGCGCTGAGCTGGCGTTGTTTCGAAACGTCTATCGTCGCGACCTCCGTCCCCATCTGTTCCATTTCGCGAAACGCGCGTGCACCGATGGGACACCACGGATCGTGAAGGAAGACCGCCGTCGGGGCGTTCATGGAGGCGTCGATGACGGCAGCAAGCTGGCCTTCCGTTTCAAGGAAGCGGAACGTGGTTGCCGGGATAGGTGACTCGGTCGCGGGGATTTCCGTGGCTCCGTTGGCGCCGGGCTTTCCGAAGAGCCGTGACACCCATGATCGCGAGGAAGCAGACTTCGCGAGAACCGGAAGGGGGCGGAGCGCGGGGCGAGAGACTTCGCCTTCGGCGGCAATCAGGCCATAACGGGTGAGTTCCGCGGTCAAGGCGGCCGCGGTGCGGAATCCAGATAACGCTCCAACCTTCCGGCCATCCCTGTAGAAATGCAGAGTCGGCACTTCCCGAACCCGCGAACGCTGCGCCAGATCCGGCACCGCGTCGATGTCCACTTTCAAGACGCGCAGCGCACCGGGATGGGCGGCGGCAACCCGTTCGATGTTCGGAGCAAGCGCCTTGCATGGTCCGCACCAGGTTGCGTAGTAGTCCACCAACACCGGTTCGCGCGCGCTGATGATTTCCTGGAACTGTTCGATTGAGTCTATTTCGACGATCGCGTTCTTTTTCATGTTGTTCTTTCCTCGGCCCACAGGATCGGCCTTAACGTAAGCTTGGGAGCCCGCGCCATTCAGTGATGCGGATCACCGGGCGGCTCCGCAGGTCTCGGAAGGAAGTTCACCTTAACCGGTGACGAGCATCACTGAATCCGGCTCGCAACGGGTGTTTGCTTGTGGTAGCAGTTCGCCAAAACAAAACAAGGAGTTAGAAATGAACGCTATCGCATCAACCGGAACCGCCAACGTTCCACTGTCGAGGAGTCTCGTTTGGGGCGCATTCGGCGGCCTAATAGGTGGCGTGGCCATGGCCATGTTCTCAATGTTCGTGGCAATTTCCGAAGACGGATTCTGGGCCCCCGTCCGGGGTATCACCAGCGTCGTCTTTGGAGACGAGCACTACGGTGGGGGCTTCGCATTCGGGTCCGTGGTGGTGGGCGCCATGGGCCACATGATGAATTCGTTGGTCCTGGGCGCCGTCTTTGCGCTGATCGTGACGTTACTGCTTGCAAGAGCGAGCAGCGCGGTCGTTCTTGGCGCGGGCATGGTGTTCGGCCTGATGGTCTGGCTCGTGATGGTGCCGGGCCTGGCTGCCGAGGCCCAGTCTAGCGAGCTTTTCGTCGATGCCGTGCCAGCCTGGGCATGGATCGTCGGCCACGTCATGTTCGGTGTGGTCACCGCAGCCGTCTTCATCACGGGCCGCCAACGCGAATAGCCGCCTGCCCGCACAACGCCGAGCGAAGGGGGGACGCCTAATGAGCGTCCCTCTTTGTGTGGACGAAACGATCTCTACCCGCTCGCCTCAGCGGCCTCCGTGAGCGCGGCCCGATCGAGTAGCCTGATGCACCGGCGGTCGATACCGACCCATCCTGCGGACTTGAATTCGACGAGCGCCCGAGAGACGGTTTCCCGGGATGCTCCGAGCATCTCTGCGAGTTCCTGGTGGCTGTGGCCCGCCACTTCCGAATTCGCTTCGAGGTCCAGGAGCAAGCGGGCGAGGCGAGTGTGGACCGGTGCGAACGCCATCTGTTCGAGCCGGCTCTCTGCCTCGCGGAGCCGCCCGGAGAACAGTTGGATGAGGTGGATTGCGACGCGCGGATGTTCGAGGACAATCTGTTCGATATCCACGCGGCTCATGATGCAGATCGTGCAAGCCTCCGTCGCCTCCGCGAAGGATCCGGTCATCGACTGCCCGAGGACAGACATGTCCCCGAACGCGGTCCCGGGTGCGAGCGTCGCCAGGACGAGCTTCCGGCCATCGGGCGTAATCCGATAGAGCCGAATGTGTCCAGACTTCAGGATGAAGAGTGCTTCGCCCGTTTCGCCAGGCTCGTAAATCAGCTGTCCAGCGCGGCAAGTCGCCATTGGGAGGCGCTGGGCAATGTCCCCCATCTCCTCGGCGTTGAGGCCCGCGAACAGTTCGTTTTCCAGCAGGAGTGTCGCCCGCACGCGGTCCGCCTCCGGGCCGATGCTTCGGGCGAGATGCGAAGCTGGACGCGCCCCGAGACGGTTCAAGAATCTCACGCGCCACCCCCATTTTCCACCCGAGAACGTGTGATGAGCATGATACGCTTGAACAAGTCTACGCAGTCCGGGGTGCCCAGGCTGATGATTTTCCCCTGGAATACGACGGCGGGGCCGCCAACGACCGACAGCGGAGGCCTTTCGCGCGGGTCGCCCAAACGTCGCACGCAGACCGAAACGATAGCGTTGAGCCGCTCGCACATGGCGAGGACCTTTATGGTTCGGCCACATACCGCACAGTCGTCCGTGACCCATACGTCGAGGGGAGGTAGTTCTGTCACTCCTTGTTGCTTATCCTCGCGCAAGAGATCACTCAGTGACATTGATCACCAAGTGTCACGCGGTCCATCACGGATGATTCACGAGCTGGGAGGATTCCATGCAACAGCAACCACGGCCCCGCGTCCCGGTTGAGTCGGGGCAATCGGAACCGCCCGATTCTTGTTGTGCGGGCCACGAGGCGACGGCCCGTTTCAGGTTTCTTCGGCACGGTGTTGTCGAACAAAAATGCCTCCGCCATGCGGTGGGCCATCGGTCGTTAGCGCGGACGGCGCTGGTGACTGCCCTGGTCGTCGGGACAGTGTTGACGGCGATCAACCAGGGGAATGTGTTGCTAGAAGGGAGCTTTCCCGCGCAACTGTTATGGAAGATTCCGCTCACCTACTGCGTGCCCTATTGCGTGGCGACCTTTTCGGCACTCCGGATATCCAGGTTGACGTAGCTGGATGTCCACCGCCCTGCCGCAAGGAAGTTCCTCTCGGGTCGTGACTCCGGGCTCGGGCGTCTCCCCGGCGGCACGGTCGGACGAAGCGATTTGTTAAGCCGGCGGACCCGGGACGAGTCGCTGCGGTTAACTCAGAGGATCCACACCTGGTAGCCCTCTTTGACGAGGGTCGCGACGCTCGGGTGGTTCATGTACTGGCTGGTTAGGGTTTGTCAGTAAATTAACGAAGCAGTAAGTATGGGGATGTGATTAATAGAGAGGCGATCCGCGCACGCTTCGTAGCGGTGGCGCCTCTCGTGGACGAACGCGCACGGAGGTTGTTTGCGGGGGCGGAAGCACTCGCCATTGGGCGAGGGGCCGTGTCGGCCGTAGCACTCGCGACGGGACTTTCACGAACGACCGTGCAGCGCGGCATGGCAGATGTGCGGGCGGGTGATGTCGGCCTCAAGGGGCGAGTACGGCGCGAAGGCGCTGATCGACCGCGGGCAGTCAAACGGGATGCGACCCTGCGGAAGGACCTTGAAGCGTTGATCGAGCCGACCAGTCGCGGTGACCCGGAGTCTCCCTTGCGATAGACCTGCAAGAGCGTCCGGAGACTGGCGGCAGAGTTGCAGCGCACCGGCCACGCGGTGAGCCACCAGACCGTGTCGGAACTGCTTCACGAGTGGGGCTACAGTCTCCAGGCGAACCGCAAGGTCCTGGAAGGGAGCAGCCACCCTGACCGCAATGCCCAGTTTGAGTACCTCAACGGTGCCGTCCAGTTGCAGTTGGCCGAGGGCGAGCCAGTGCCCGCGCAACATCTTCGAAGTGATCAGCAGGTCCTTTGAACTGCTTGCTGAGGATCGCGCGGCATGCGCAATCGAACACCGGGGCTATTCCGCGGCAGTCGTCCACATTCAGCCGGGCCTAACCGGCTCCCGCGGAGACTTCAGCGACGCGGCAACGTTGCTCTCCACGTCGTATCGCATGGCGTGCGATATTCTCGATCGATGCCGCTCTGGCGACGCATTCACGCCCGGACACTACCACGGGAGTCAACCTGGCAACGATGCGTAACGGTCGTTAACCTCGTTTGCGATCTTGATCACTGACCCGTAACCCCGGGAGGTTTTCAATAGCGAAGACTTGGCAGGGCTGTGGCCCGCGCTCAGCCGACCCGGGGCCGCCGGGTTCTGTCGGTCAGGCGTTTTCGTGGCTGAATCATATGAGGAGTTGGCGACAAGTTATGGACTGGACCCGGTGGCGAAAGTTTCGAAGTCCGCCCGCGGTGCTGGCGTTGATTGTGCTTGGGTCGGCTTGTTCAGGGGGACAACCGTCCCCTGATCGCGAACCCGTTGCAGTCACCCCTGCCGCGACCGCATCCCGCAGCCCGTTCCCCGACTGGCCCAAGACCGACTTCACCCGAACGACCGTCAACCTGGAGGAGGTCATGCGCGGGTGTCCCGTTCGTGACTGCATCCCAGCGCTTGACGCCGAAGGAGCCGTGGAACTCCCTTCCGCCAGTGGGGGCCACGCTCGTTTCGCACCCGCCACGACCCTAAAGTATGCACCCCGGCTCCCCGTAGCGGTCGTAACGGTGGGGTCGGTTACAAAGGGATACCCGCTCCACATCCTCACCTGGCACGAGGTGGTGAATGACCGCTTCGGCGATGTGCCCGTCGTAGTGACCTATTGTCCCCTGTGCAACACGGCGATCTCTTTCGACCGCCGGGTCGATGGCCGAACGCTGGACTTCGGCGTCTCGGGAAACCTCCGGAACTCTGACCTGATAATGTGGGACCGGCAAACCGAAAGCTGGTGGCAGCAGGCCACCGGCGAAGGGATCGCCGGCGCGAATTCGGGCCAGCAGCTTCGCCCCCTTTCGACCACCATCGTTGCATTTCGAGACTTTGCAACCACGCACCCCGACGGGCTGGTCCTCACCGAAGACACCGGCTTCGGGCGCTCGTATGGCATCAACCCATACGAGGGCTATGACGGGAGCACACGTCCGTTCCTCTTCTCGGGGAAAATCGACCCGAGGCTTCCTGCGCTCGACCGGGTGGTCACGTTGGGCCGCGATGGCGATGGAACGGCGATCCCACTGAGCGCGCTGGCCGCCGTGCGGGTGGCGAATCTTGAAGTGGACAAGGTCCCTATCGCGGTCTTCTGGGCGCCCGGCACGGTTTCCGTCCTCGACGCATCGTCGATCGCGGATGCGAAGGACATCGGATCGGCCGCAGCCTACCTGGCTCGATTGGATGACCGCGTCCTGCGTTTCCGTCCGAACTCAGCGGGCGGTACCTTCATCGATGAACAGACGGGGTCAACGTGGAACATCCTTGGTGTTGCTACCGACGGCCAGCTTCGAGGCCGACAGCTATCGCCCGCGTTCCACACCACGGAGTTCTGGTTCTCATGGTTCGCGTTTCACCCCAAGACAGCGCTTTGGACGGCGCCAGGATAGCCGCCATCGTGCTGAGCGTGACCTAGACCGGGCGGCCAAGGAACGAGAGCCCGGTGCAGCCCGGCCCCGTGTGTGCACCGACCGCCGGGCCAATGACGTACGGGACCACTTCGGCTACTCCGGGGAGTTCCCGGACCCGCGCTTCGAGTTCTCCAGCGAGTTCGTCGGCATCTCCATTCGCCACACCGACGCGAAAACGCTTGGCCGGCTCCTTCTGCATAGCCGCCTCGAGCCATTCGACCATGCGTGCCAACGCCTCCCCTACTGTTGAGGCCGCCGCAACGGGTATTATCGCGCCGTCCACGAGAGCGAGGATGGGAACGGCGGCTCCTGGATCGTCCGTCATGCGACCGCCCCTCTTGAGCAGGCTCGTTCCGCCAACGATGAAGACGTTGCCCGCCTGCTCACCTGCCCGTCGAACGGCTTCGGCCATTTCACCTGTGCTTCCGCCCGCCGCGAGCACTTCGCAGCCCTCCCAGACGCAGAGGCCCTCGATGAAAGAGGCCTGGCCGGAATCGATCACATGTACGGGTATCGCAGACATTTCCGCGGCAATCCGTGCGCTGTTGAGTGTGCCGCTCATGGCGGCGCCGATGTGGATCGAGACTATGCGCTCCGCCCCAATCGCACCAAGGCGGTCATACTGGTCCAGGAAACTCCCAGGAGGGGGCTGGCTGGTTCCAACCTGTGCCCCGGCTGCGAGCCGCCGGTAGAACTCGGGCGCATCGAGGTCGATGAACTCCCGGTATGCGGTTCCATCGACCACCACCGTGATCGGAACGACGGCGATGCCGAAGCGCTCGATCACTTCAGCGGGGAGGTAAGAAGCGGAGTCGGTGACGACTGCGGTTTTGCGTATCATCATCAAAGCCTCCGCCAAGCTGGCTCTAGGTGCAGTGACGAACATCACCGACCCGGTGATTGGAATCTCGGGGACACTTGGGAACGTGCCGGAAATAGCAACTGAGGCAAGGGACGCGGCCAGGTCCCCATCCGCGGTGACTTCGGGGGTAGACGCGGAACGACCGGGGTGTGCGTCAAAGTCTTGCATGGGCCGTCATCTGCTGTTGAACCGCACGTCAAGTATGGCCCGGATCACTGGACGCTGGCGCTCGGCTAGCTTCGAATGTTCATTCCGAAAGGCCCGTCCGCATGTTTGCCGGGAACCCAACCGTGGTTGCCCAGGTGTTTGGAGGCGAACAGGAGCGGCTCTTCCTCTAGTTCGGTTCCCATGGTGTCGTTCCAGCGGTTCAACCAGCCAAACAGGCTTACGACCGCTACAATCTCCACGATTTCGCCGTCGTCGAAGTACTTTCGAAGGTCTTCGAAGTGTTGCGGGGTCGTGCAGTTCGGCACGAGTGCTGCATCCCTCGCAAGCCGAAGCGCTGACCGCTCGGCCTCGGCGAACCAGTCGCTGGTTTCAAACTCGTACACGGCTTCCAGCTTTTCCAGGCTGACTCCGCGGCGGGCAGCGGTCGCCGCAGTGTGGGCCTGGCAGTATCGGCACCCGTTCGAAGTACTCGCCATGAGGGCAATGAGTTGCTTCAGCCTGGGATCGACAGAACCCGGCCCGAGGACTGCGCCCGAAAGCGCGGCGAACGCCCGGAGGATCTCGGGGCGGTGGCCCATGGTGGGGAGGCTGTTGGGGACGAACCCCATCGAAGCTTCGACGAGGCTGAAGAACTCTTCGAACTCCGCAAGTTGTTCGCGGGGCACCGGTTGCAGATTCGACATCACAAACGCCTCTCTCGGCGCCGTACCGACGCGACTCTCGTCGTTCGCGCGATTCACGGACGCTTCATGAGGAATCTACAGCACTGGCGGCTGAAGCGTCGCCCCGGTGCTTACCTTGACGGCTCGGCGCCTGGTCGGTCCTGTTCCCTGTCGCGTTGCAACTATGAACCGGCGCGTTTGAGGGCGCCATCCATGGCGGCCCGGAAAGCCTCGGGCGTGCGTTGGAAGCCGAACTGCGCAATCGCCCGTCCTTTCGCATCGATGAGGACGAAGGTTGGTGTGCCGCGGACGCCATAACGGGAGGCGGCCGAGGGGTCGTCGGGCACGGACTTCTCCACGAACACCTGTCGGGCAAGAAACTCGTGCGCTGTGGCGTGCGCCCACGGCTCCATTTGTTCGCAGAATTCGCACGTTGTCGCGGAGAACCACACGAGCGTCGGCTTGCCGTCCGCACGTGGGGCCGCGGCGCTCGGGAGAGGCGCCGTTGAGTGGTAGACGGTGTGTTTGGGACCCGTGAGCACCTTTACGGGTGCGCCGCCGGCATTCTCCTGCGCGAGGGAGGTGGTGGCCGGGTTTTCCAGCGTCTGGTGGTTCGCCGCCTGGATCGCGAAGAAACCGATGATACCGAAGGTGACAACCGCAAGCGCCCCGATCAGCCACTTCGCCCAGGTCGATGATGCCGACTTCCGATTTCGCGCTGCATGCCCGCGCGTGCGTGGACGCGCGTTCGTTTTGGCGTTGGCCAAGGAACCCTCCGACCCGGAAAACCGGGCAAATTTCATTGCAACAGACCGCCCTGGCGTGGTCTGTGATCTTGATCGCAATGCGATCGTCTTTCCCGGGGACGTTCCGGCGACATTCTTTCCACGAACGGGAGTCTCAGAGGGGTCCTGATCGGTGCAGAGCAGACAGCGCACGTGCTCGGCGGCGGCGCGGTCTTGGGCGCTGTGGAGGTCGGTTTCATTCAGCGCTTCGAAGAGCTTGGCATCAAGATCGATTTCGTTGTCGGAACGAGTGTCGGGGCGAACAACGCGGCCTACCTAGCCTTCCACAACGAATCGGGCTACGTATGCTTTCGCGATATTTGGGTCGAACCTTCGCGGCCAGAAGCTGTTCCCTTCGTTGGTCGTTCCATGTGGCATGCAACCTCTGCGCGGCCGAATGAGCCTCTATGACAACCCTTCGCGCGCAGCCTGGTCACCAGCCAGGTTCACCGCGACGACTTCGCCGCGGCGCGGATTCCGCTCTACGTCACCGCCGCCGTTGGACTCGGAGCCACGACTGGGGCAGAGGCGTGATCACCCCCACCACCTCGCCGCCCACGTCCACTTCGCCGGGAGTGACGAGCGTGACTCGGGCCCGGGTTGCTAGTGTCCGGGCCATGCGCAACTCCGAAGCGCCGCTTCTCCTCGACTTTAAGGGTGCCCACGACGAGCACGTTTGCAGCGGAAGTTTTCGGCGGAGTTGATGTCGCCGTTACCGTCGTACGTGGCTACGGCGGGGTAGGCGCACAGCGACCGTGTGCGGGCAACGCCGAGGCCGGCGTGGGATGCATCGAGCTCATCCGGCGCTTCCCCCCGTTCCACCCACTTCTCCATCGCCGTGAGCGCGTCGAAGGTGTTGAGCCCGGGGCCGCAGCCTTCGAAGCAGTGGTGCATCCCCGGAGCAAGGAAGAGCCGGACAAACTTGTTGAGCTTGTTCTTCCCCATCTCGTCGCCAACCGCGTCGTAGTACTCGATGGTGCCACTCGGCATGACGGAAGGGTCTGACAGGCCGTGCCAAATGAGGAGTTTCCCGCCGGACTTGCGGAAGGCGGAGAGGTCCGGATCCGTTGCGTTTGTAGTAGGAGCTAGCGCTTCGACCGTGGCTATGTCGGTATCGACGTTGAATGTCATCGGGTTGTAGGCGGCGTTGGCGAAGGCGAAGAACCGCAGGAAGCCATCCTGCACGAGGAAGCCTATTGGCACACCAAACGGACCCGGACCCGAGATCCATAGTTCCCAGCCGCTACCGCCATCTTCGCCACCGGGTAGGGGACCTGGGTGGAGCTGCGTGCCCGCCGAGTTCCTGGGCCCCGCGTAGACCTGCGCAACGGCGCCGACCTGAGCGGCGGTCAGGCAAGCGGGCGCGTCCCCACCGGGGCAGGTCAGCACCGTTGGATCGAAGTCGCAGCCATCGGGAAGGTCAACGAGACCGTCCACCAATCCGTCCTGGGAATCGCATTGAGCGAGTACAGCCTGGGCGAGAATCGACAGCTTGGCAGGCGGAATCGGCGCGGCCAACACCGTCCGCTGGTTGTGGTTGTGCCCGATACCCGCACCGGTGTAGTCCATCACCGGGGAGCCGGCGATGATGCCATCGAAGTCGTCCGGGTAGCGCTGGGCTTCCATCATTCCCTGGCGCCCTCCTTCGGACCAGCCTTCAAAGTAGGAATAGCGAGGGCCCCTGGCCGTACGCCTCGGCGATCACCAGCTTGGCGGAAACGGTGACGAGATGGACTGCGCGGAAGCCGAAATCTAGTTGCGCCTCCGGGTTGCCCAGGGCCCACGAGGCATCGAACAGGCTCCCTCGTAGACCTCAAATCACGCCTTCTTCAGCACCCTGTTAGGGTTCGTCAGCGTACTGACCGGAAAAGTTCAGTGGCGAACTGTCAGCAAGCGGCGACCGCGTGCCAGGCTGCGGAAGCAGGCGGAAGAAGGCGTCGCCTCGCTCGACGAGCGCCTGTGCGTCATTACATTCGAAGACCTCATTCAGGATGAGGCGGCAGTCAAGGCGTGTCAGGGAATCCATTGCCGTTAACTCCCATGACCTCTTACAGGGCCATGCGTGCAACACTCTTGCGGTTGGAGCTGCCGTGCGGTGCTGTGAAAGACGTTGATGGATACTTTCGGCAAATCCAAGTTTCAGCCTGTTGGGGTCCAGCTCGGGAACAAGCTGAATAACATAAAAGACCCCGACGTCCGAGACGGCGACAAGAGTAGATGCTGTGAAGCCTTGGTCAGCTCGCTGAGAAACGATCTCTTCGGCCTCAGCGGCGATTAGGCACAAAGTCAGTTGCCCGCCTGAGTCCTGAGTACGCCGCTTGTGAAAGGAATAGCCAAGCTTCAACACGTAGCGACGCGCATGGGAGCGATCCATTCCAAGCCGATTGGCAAGGTCCTTGATTGAGATGAATTCGTCTTCTGCCATGAGCGATTCTGAGAAACCTAACGGTTGGGGCCAAGCCACCGCCCAAGTTCGGTGATTCTATGATGCCTTGAGCGCGACCGCCGACGCAAGATAAACCATCAAAACTGGCGTCTCGCATGCGCGGGCAGCCTCTCCGTCCGGCAAACGCTGCCAAAGAAACGGTAATGCGCCTACGCGTTAAGACGGTGGTGGGCGATACTGGATTCGAACCAGTGACCTCGTCGATGTCAACGACGCGCTCTAACCAACTGAGCTAACCGCCCACAAAGGGGAGACTCAGGATACCCAATCGCCCGCGCTCGCGCCAATTCGCGCGGGCGCAAGTCCGTTCTGCTAGAATTTCCC
>DAOTTM010000151.1:0-64705 GCA_034437915.1 Dehalococcoidia bacterium
CATTGGGAAACCTCCAAGGGGGTCAGTATGAGTTCCGAGTGGCGAGAACCGAGTTCCGAGTGCGTCATTTTTTGGAGCCGAAACCTTTCAGGCGTTCGGCCATGTCTGGGCCGGCGCCGGGGCTGGAGCGCCGTTCGAAGGCGAGCGCTTCGGGGAGGGTGAGTTCGAGCCCGCCGTTCACGAGCATCTTATCCGAACGGACGGTGTGCCAGGAGTTGGCGACGATGCTAGCGGCGAGGGAGGCCGTGGCCGAGGCGAGTTCAGCGTCGGGGACGCACAGGTTGGCGAGGCCGATTATGGCGGCTTCCTGGCCGGAGATGGGCACGCCAGTGAACATCATCTGCTTGGCCCGTGCCACGCCAATGCGGCGGGGGAGGCGCTGGCTCATGCCCCAGGTGGGGGTCATGGACCAGCGGCCGTGGGTATCAGCGAAGCGGGCGGACTCGGCGGCGACAATGAAGTCGCAGGCGAGGGCGAGTTCGAGCGCACCCGTGTAACAATGGCCAGCGACGGAAGCGATGACGGGCTGGGGAAGCGCTTCGAAGGCGTCGAGGGTCTCCGCCTGGAAATGGGCTGAAGGGGCACGGTCGCCGGATTGGATGGCCTTGATGTCATTGCCAGCGGAGAACGAGCGGCCCGCGCCGGTGAGGATGACGCAGCCGATCGTGTCGGGCTGGGCGGCGATGGCGTCGATGTGGGCACGGAGTTCGACGAAGAGGCTGGGGCTGAGGGCGTTGAGCGCTTCCGGGCGGTTGAGCGTGAGGGTGGCGACGCCGTTGTCGTCGCGGCGGAGGATCATGGCGGTCATACGGGCACCCCGAGGATGTCGGCGAGGTCGACTTCCACGAGGGAGCCGAATTCGCGATGCGGATCCGGGAGGGCGAGGCCCAGCGTGTATTCCGTGCGGACGGCCCAGCAGGTCATGCCAGCGGCCTTGGCGGAGGTGATACCGGCGGGGGCGTCTTCGATGGCCAGGCAACGCTTCGGGTCGACGCCGAGCCTGGCCGCGGCGAGGAGGTAGATCTCGGGGTCGGGTTTGCCATTCTCTATCTCCGTGCCTGTGACGATAACGTCGAAGGCGTCGGCGAGGCCAAGTTTCGAGAGGCAGGCTTCGACCCAGGGGCGAATCGAGGAGGAGGCGACGGCGACGGGGACGCCTTCGCGCCGAAGCGAGTGTACGAGTGCAACGGCGCCGGGCATTGGCGCGGCCTTCGAGCGGTACTGTTCGAGCACGAGGGGGAGGTATCGCGCGCTGTAGTAGCTGCGTTCTTTGGTCAGGCCGAAGTCGCTGATCATCTCGCTCCAGCCGGACTTCGTGCCCATGTAGGGCTTATACTGTTCTAGCGTAATGGCGCGGCCTTCTTCGCCCATGAGGAGGTTCACGGCTTCGAAATGCAGCGGCTCGCCGTCCACGAGGACGCCGTCCATATCGAAGATGACTGCATCGAAACGAGCCAGGGCTAGTCCTCCAGGGCGGCGGCGCCGCCAACGATGTCGAGCAATTCCTTGGTGATCTGCTCCTGGCGCAGCTTGTTGTAAGTGAGGGTGAGTTCGCGCGTAATATCCTGGGCGTTGTCCGTGGCGTTCTTCATCGCGACCATCTGGGCGGAGAGGAAGCTCGCCGAATTCTGAAGAATGGCTTCATAGATCTGCATCTCGATGTAGCGCGGAAGGAGGCGTTCGAGGACGACGGCGGGCGATGGTTCGAAGATGAAGTCCTGGCGGAAGCCTTCCGCTTCAGCGGCGCTATCCATCTGCGGCGGCTCGATCGGAAGGAGCTGGCGGATGGCGGGACGCTGGTTGGCCGTGGAGACGAACTCGGAGTAGCTCACGTAGACGCGGTCGATCGCGCCCTTGAGGTAGTCGTCCATGATGACGCGGGCGATGCCGAGGGTCTCGGCCTGGGTGGGGTAGTCGCCGAGGTCGGTGAACTCCGCGATGAGGTGGGTGTGGGCGCGGACGAAGAAGTCGCGGCCCTTCTTGCCGACGGCAACGACGGAGACGGGCTCGTGCTGGTTGGCGACGAAGGTACCGGCGCTGCGGTTCAGGTTGGAATTAAGGCCGCCGCATAGGCCGCGGTCGGGCGTGATGTGGAGGACGGCGATGTTCTGCGCCGGACGGCGGGTGAGCAAGGGGTGGAGCGCGCCTTCATCGCCCTGGCCCGCGGTGGCGAGACCGGCGAGGACGAAACGCAGCTTCTCCGCATAGGGACGTGACTGCGTGGCACGATCCTGGGCGCGGCGCATCTTGGATGCGGCCACGAGCTGGAGCGCGTTCGTGATCTTCGCCGTGTTTTTCACGCTCGTGATGCGGCGCTTGAGCTGTCGAATCGTCGGCATCGGCTATCTACCCGGTTGCTCTTCTGCTTGATGGAGGCGCCCCGCGAGGAGTGCCATGGTCGTTAGGACAGCAGACCGCCTAGAAGGGAACGGTCTGCTTAAAGCTGTTAATAGCGGCCTTGAGGCGCTCGGTGAGTTCGGGGGACATCACGGGATTTTCCGTGATGTCCTTGAGGACGTCCGGGTGATTGCTGGCCATGAACTTGCGCAGCTCGGCTTCGAAGTTCTGTACCTTGGCGACAGGGACATCGTCGAGAAGGCCGCCTGTGAGCGAGTAGATGACGGCGACTTCCTCGGCCTGGCTGAGCGGGACGAGAAGGCCCTGCTTCAGGAGTTCCGTGGCGCGTTGGCCGCGCTCGAGCTGGCGGCGCGTTGAGGCGTCGAGGTCGCTGGTGCCGAACTGGGCGAAGGCCTGGAGTTCACGGTACTGCGACATCTCGGCTTTGAGACCACCGGAGACGGACTTCATCGCTTTTGTTTGGGCGGCAGAACCGACGCGGCTGACGGAGAGGCCGGTGTTCACGGCGGGGCGAATACCAGCGTTGAAGAGGTCCGATTCGAGATAAATCTGGCCATCCGTGATGGAGATGACGTTCGTGGGGATGTAGGCGGAGACATCGTTCGCCTGGGTCTCGATGACGGGCAGGGCGCTGAGTGAACCGCCGGCTTCGAGATTGGCGGAGCGTTCGAGGAGACGGCTGTGCAGGTAGAAGACATCGCCGGGGTAGGCCTCGCGCCCTGGCGGGCGGCGAAGGAGGAGCGAAATCTGGCGATAGGCCCATGCGTGCTTGCTCAGGTCGTCGTAGACGATGAGGGCATCGCGGCCGCTTTCCATGATTTCCTCGCCGATTGCGCAGCCGGAATATGGCGCGAGGTATTGCAAGGCTGCGGATTCAGATGCGTTGGCTGCCACGACGATCGTGTGATCCATCGCGCCCGCTTCCTGGAGCGTGCCGACAACCTGGGCGACCTTGCTGGCCTTCTGGCCGATGGCGACGTAGATGCAGATCAAGTCGCCGCCCTTCTGGTTGATGATCGTATCGAGGGCCATGGCGGTCTTGCCGGTGGAACGGTCGCCAATGATCAATTCGCGCTGGCCGCGGCCGATCGGAAACATTGCGTCGATCGTCTTGATACCGGTCTGTACGGGTTGGCTCACGCTTTTGCGGAGAGTTACGCCGGGAGCGATGCGCTCAACCGGGCGGGTGCGCGTCGTGTTCAGAGGCCCTTTGCCATCGATCGGGTTGCCGAGAGCATCGATAACGCGCCCGATGAGCGCGTCACCGACAGGCACTTCGATGATGCGGCCCGTGGCCCTGACCTCATCGCCTTCCTTGATGTTGTAGTAGTCACCAAGGACGACGGCGCTCACGGACTCCTCTTCGAGGTTGAGGGCCAGACCCATCGTCCCGCTGGAGAACTCAAGGAGTTCGGAGTAACGCGCTCCGGACAGGCCATGGATGCGGCAAACGCCGTCACCGGCCTCGATCACCGTGCCCACGTCCGTGGAGACGACGGTGGAGCCGAAGCCCTGGATCTGTTCCCGGAGGATCGACGCAATTTCCTCTGCGCGTACGGCCATAGTGACCTTCCTTACTCTGGTGTTGCTCAGCGGGACGAGCGTCCCGCGGAATTGGAGTTACCCGGCGCCCTGAAGTTCGCGGCGGAGCGCCTTGAGACGGCTGCGAATGCTGCCATCAACCATCTGGTCGCCCACACGGACGACAAGACCGCCGAGAATCGCCGGGTCCACTGTCGTGGTCGTTTGAACGCGCTTGTTGAGGGCGCGGCCGAGGCGGTCGGCAATCGCTGTGACCTGATCCGGTGTGAGTTCGACGGCCGTGGTGACGCGGGCGTGGGCGATGCCCTCGCGTTCATCGACCATTTCGCCGAACGAATTCGCGACAAAGCGCGCTTCAAGCGAGCGGCCTTTGGCGATGAGCAGCTTCGCGAGGTTGAGCGCCAACGGTTGGACATCCAACACGCGGGCCGCGAGGGCCTGACGCTCATCGACGGGGATGCGGCGATCGGCGAGGCCCGCCGAGAGTCCGGACTCCGCCAGCACCGAAGCGATATCGGCAAGATCCGCCCGCCACCGGGCAAAGCCAGCCGAACCCGGCTCTTCAGCGAGGGAGAACGCCGCCTGTGCGTAGCGCTTGGCCGCCTGTGGATCGGCCATCGTTAGTTCTCGCCGAACCGGGATTCCGCCAGCGTTTCATCGATGATGCGCTGGTGGGCATTGCGATCGAGGGACTGTCCGATCACCTTCTCGGCGGCCATGACGGTGATGTCGGCGAACTCAGCGCGAAGGTCAGCAATCGCGCGGTCGCGCTCAAGCTGAATCTCCGCCTGGGCGCGAGCGAGGGACGCTTCGCGATCACGGTTCGATTGCTCGCGGGCTTCGGCCTGGATACGGGCGGCGATGCCCTGGGCGGTCGCAACGAGTGCTTGGCCTTCCTGGCGGGCGGCGTCTAGCTGGGCCTGGACGTTGGCCTGGGCCTTCGCCGCTTCGGCGCGTGCGATCTCGGCGGCGTTTAAGCCTTCGGCAATCTTGGTCTTGCGCTCGTCCAACATCTTAATAATGGGCTTGTAGAGCGTGAGACGCAGGATCAGGAGCAGGACGAAGAAGTTCGCTATCTGCGCGATGAGCTGTGGCAGGTTAATGCCGAGGGCTTCAACAGCCTGGCCCATTCGGGCACCTCGCTTTTGAAAATAGGCCGGGGTCTTAGATGACGAAGGCGATGATGAGGGCGGTGAGAAGCGCGTAGATGCCGATGGCTTCGGCGAACGCAACACCAAGGATCATGTTGGTCTGGATGGCGGTGCGGGCTTCCGGGTTGCGACCGAGCGCCTCCATGGCCTTTCCGACAAGGAAACCGATGCCGATGGCTGGCCCGAGGGCACCGATGCCCATGGCGATACCGGCGCCGATAGCCTTGCCGGCATCCGGGCCGATGGCATCGAGAAAGGGCAAAAGAACCAAGAGAATGTGCATACCGTGTGCTCCTTCGTGCGCCCCCTTCCAGGCGGCGCGATTTTGGGTTGACTGTGAACAGGCCTAGTGGGCCTGTGCAGTGCCTGCTTGATGGTGGGGGTCCCCACCGTGGCCGTCGTCATGATGTTCTTCGTCGCCGTGTCCCTCCGTGGCCATGGAGCCAAAGACGAGCACGAGGAGCGAGAAGACCGCCGCCTGGATGAAGCCGACGAAGAGTTCCAGGCCATAGATAATATCGACGAAGAGGAAGGGCATGAGGAATGTCATCATGAGCAATAGCACTTCGCCCGCGAAGATGTTGCCGAAGAGACGGAAGGTAAAGCTGACGATGCGGATAAATTCAGAGAGAAGTTCCAGGAACCCAACGAAGGCACCGATAGGGCTAAGGCTGAAGAACTTCTTGAGATAGCCGAAGCCGAGGGCCTGGAATCCCCAGAACTCGATGACGATGAAGGCGATGATACCAAGGGCAAGAGTGTTGTTGACATCGCTGTAGACGCCGCGGAAGACGGGGATGACGAGGCCGAGCTTGTCGCCGCGGAACTCAATGCCGGTAACGACCTGGCCAAGGCCGGGACTGGGGACGCCGTGCCCGGCCCCGGCTTCGGCGGCGTGGCCGTCGGTTTCGCCTTCTTTGATGAGGAGGAGTGGCGCCTTGTCGTCTTTATCGAGCGCGTCTTTGGCGAGCTTCACGACCTCGGCCGGAGGAGCAGCGAATTCGTCGTGGACTTCGCCTTCGTGGAGGGGCACTTCGAAGCCGGTGAACTTTTCGGCGAGCCAGACGATGTAGCGGTCGAGCGTGACGGTTGCGGCTTCGCCTTCGGCAACGGGGAAGTCGATGAGCTTGGCCTTATTCTTGATGAGGGCGATGCCGCCGGACTTCTGCATCTTCACGGCGGCGAACTTGTCGCTTTCGAAGAGCTTGCCCTCTTCGTGATGAAGTTCGATCTCGTGGAAGACGTGGTGACCGACATCCTCGGTCTTGCCGATGGCGTTGAAGAAGGGGAAGAGGCCGAACCAGTTGGACATGATGATGAAGAGGAAGAGCGTGGCGATGACGGGGAAGAACTTGCGCCCGTTCTTTTCGCCGGCGATCGATTCGACCTGGCCGGCAAGGAATTCGATGACGGCCTCGATGAAGTTCTGGAGGCCGGAGGGGGCGAGCTTCATGGAGCGGGTGGCGAGGACCGAGATGAGGATGATGACGGCCATGACCACCCACGCCGTGATCATCGTGTTGGAGACGTTGAGGAAGCCGACTTTGGTGATGATCTCAGCGGCGACGACGATCTCTGGCTGGGGACCCTGCGCAAAGAGGAGGCCCACCACAATCCACGCGAGGAGGGCAACGACGCCACCAACGATGTAGAGGGGCTTCAACTCAGTGTTTCTCCGGCGGATCGTTGCCGATGCGCTGCATGAACGGCATGAGCATCCGAATACCCCCGACGAGCGCGACGGCCAGCCCGAGGAAGATGCCTGCCAGGGTGAATACGGGTTCGAACCCGGTGGCGCCATCGGCCCAGCGGCCGATTACGATGCCGAGGATGAGGCAGGTGGCAAAAAACCACCCTGCTCCAAGCAGTTGGGTTGTTGGCCGGACCCAGCTGCCCACGCACGCCTCCTCAGGCGTCCGGGCTTTTCGACCCGGCGCATCATAGGGTGATTGTGACGAAATGCGCAAGCGAAACTGGTGGCGTTCGCCTAGGCTTTTCGCTTATCGAAGTCATCGAGATCAAGCCCTTCGATGAAGTCTTTGAAAGCGCCGAGGCGTTCCAACTCCGCGGGGTCAACGGGCTTCGCCCCGCCGACATCGGAGGAAGAACGCGTCTGGCCATCTTCGTCGAGGAGAACGCCAGCTCGATCCAGCACCAACTCCTCCGCGTATATGGGCACTTCGACGCGAACGGCGAGGGCGATGGCATCGGAGGGGCGAGAATCGATCTCCATCGTGGCGCCGGCGACATCGAGGATGATGCGGGCGAAGAAGGTGTCGTTGGCAACGTCGTTGACGAGAATATAGATGACGCGCCCGCCGAGCTGTTCGATCGTGTTACGCAGGAGGTCATGGGTCATCGGGCGGACGACGGTCACATCCTGAAGGCGGACGGCGATGGCGTCGGCTTCGGCGGGGCCGATCCAGATGGGCAGATAGCGGTCGGAGCCCTTCTCGCGGAGGATTACGACGCGCTGATAGTTCATGAGGCTGAGGCGAACGCTCTCAATGCTCATCTCTTTCATCGCGTACCTCCCAATCCACGATGATGTTAGGCGTGCGCGGATCAGGCCGTCAATGGAAGGGGGGCGAGATCCGAGATTCGACTTGTGGATGACCGTCGGCCGGTGGGGTCCAGCGGATGGCGCGGAGATGGTACAGTGGAAGCGGACGCCGCCTGCCGGCGGCGAAGGAGGCGACGTGGCTAAGGGACAAATCAAGGTAGCGAAGACGAACAAGCCGAAGGTGACGACGAAGGAGAAGCAGGCGGCGAAAGCGATCAAGAAGGAAGCGAAGGCATAGGCTGGGCGCGACACTTGCTGGAGCGAGAAATTCGCCCATCCGCCCACGAACCGCGCGGGCGGATGGGCCGCGGGATTGGGAAGAGGCGGACCTCGCCGGGGTGCGGATCAAAGATTTGCGTGAAATGCGGCGCGCAGAGTCGCGGTCAAGCGCCTAACCAGATTGGCACGCGTGGACATCCCGGCGCTTGCTTCCGTGCGCGCTACGGACGGCGAGTAGGCATCGCCAACCTGGGTGTCCTGGCTACACCCACTCCTGCGCAAAAGAATGCGCATCCCCTCGCCGGATTGTAGATTTCAGCTCTGATACCCTTCGCCTCAGGCGAAATATCGGAGCTGAACGTGGAACAATGGGAACAGGACCTGATCGCCGCCGTGCGCGAACTGGCGCGCACCAAGTTCATCGATCGGGCACCTGCGGCGGACCTCGCGGGGACCTTTCCGGCGGCGAGCATCAACGAGTTGAAGGCGCTCGGCGTCTCGCGGATGTCTCTTCCGAAAACACTGGGCGGACTCGAAGTGAGCGGAGCCTGTCAAATGCGCGTCATGGAAGAGATCGCCTACGGAGACGGCTCGACAGCGGTCGCCATGAACATGCACATTATCGTCGCTGAGTTCTTGAACGTGCTGCCGCCGTTCCCGCGCCGCAACGCCGTGCTCGAAGACATCGGCAAGAATGGCGCCCTCATCTGTGGCCCGGCAAGCATCCCCAGCGGCGAAGTTGACAACCGCACGGCCGGTTTTCGCGTGACCGAGGATGGGGACGACCTGGTGCTGAACGGAAAGACGGGCTTTGCCTCCATGAGCGAAGGCGCCACCTACGCGATCCTCGGCGGAAGCGTCGACCGCGGGGAAGGCAAGGAACCCGACGCCGCGATAACCATCCCCAGGCTGGATACCCCAGGCCTCGAGATCATGCACAACTGGGACGCGCTCGGACTGCGTTCGACCGCGAGCCACGACATCATGGCCACAAATGCCCGCATCCCGAAGGCCGATGCGCTTGTCATCCCGGCTGCGATGATCCGCGCGATCACGCAGGCGCAAGCAGGCGTCACCAACGCGCAGACGCAGCAACGGATACGCGGCGCCCTCGGGATTACGGCGATCTGGCTCGGGCTTTCGCAGGCTGCTTTCGATTTTACGGTGGACTACGTGAAGATGCGCCATGGCTATATGGCCGGCGCCATCACGCAACAGGCGGGCTACCGGGCGGACCAGGCCTGGGCGCAGTTCGGTATCGGCAACATGGAACACTGGCTGGAAACGGGGCGGACGCTGTTGTACGACACGATTCGCCGCCTGGACGAGCCGTTTGAAAGCCCCCAGGTGTTCGTCCGCCACGTCTCGCGCACGGTCTACCACCTGCGGCGCATGAGCGAAGAGGTCTCGCAGGGCGCGATGCGTGTGTGTGGCGCCCACGCCTACGTTCGCAGCCGTCCCCTGGAACGAATTTTCCGCGATATGGTGGGCGGCAATGTCATGGCCTGGAAGACAGACGAACTCCAGCTCTCGCTCGGACAGGGCGCGCTGGGCATGCCGATCTCCTTCGTCGGTCCCGCCGGAACCTAACGTGTCACCCGAGGGAACCGCCTGAACCCCGGCGGCGTCTGGATGGATGACGCTTCGATGACGGGTGACGGACATGGCCGACAGACTTCGCAACCACCTCGCACGCCGCTGGCAATTCGCGCTGGGCGGTGGAATGATGTTGTTGGTTTTCGGCGCGATTGTTCTGCGCGCTGGCTCTGGACAGGCGGAGGCGCCCATCTCGGCCGCCGTCGAGACGCCGACAGCCGAGGCCATCCTCGCCGCGACGCCAACGCTTGTCTCGCCCACAGCCACGGTCGCCAAACCTGCTCCGCCGCCTTCCCTCGAAGTTCCGCGCGTTGCGCCGAAGCCCGCGGGGCCGATCTTGGCCGAGCCGTACCGCGCGTACACGGGCGACGGTGACTGCCTGAACGTTCGTCCCGCGCCGACAAAGGCTTTCGCCACCGATCCCCGCACCTGCGTGCCAGAGGGCTTTCTGCTCTGGATCTATGGCCCGGCGAAAGAGGCGGACGGGCGAAACCTGGCGCTATGCCCTCGGCGAAGGCTGGGTCGCTGCGCGATATGTGCGCCCGGACCCGTCCGCCGTGACCGGTTTCGGGACCCTGAAGGGTTTGTTGGTTACCACGAGCGACAATGTCGAGACAACGATCACGCGCGTCGATGCGAACGGCAAGGCAACCGCGATCACAAGTTTCCGCTATCAGCCGCAGGGCATCGGAGGGGTTCCGCCGGGCATTTCGCCTTCAGGTCAATACTTCGCCTATTCACAGGAAGAAGGCTATAAGCCGACAACAAGCGTCGGGAACCTCGTCACCGGTGAAGTCAAGAAGTACCCGGGCACGTATTTCCAGGGATGGTCTTCCGACGACAAACTTAGCCTAACGGTCAACGAAACCTGTCCACAGGTCTGTGGCACATGGGCATACGGCTGGCTCGATCCGAACGAGGCTGTCGTTCACAAGCTCGATGGCATCGAAAGGAACAGCACGGCGCTTTTCTGGGGACACGATGGGAAATCGTTCATAGTCGTTACGCAGAATGGCGGCATTGTGCGCATCGGGTTGGATGGTGGGCGCACGACGATCCGGAGCACTCTCCCCGACGGCTTCCAGTTCGGGGAGATGTCCATCTCGGCAGACGGCTCAAGGGTGCTCTCAAGCGCGCTGTTCGGCAAGATCCAGGTCGTCGATCTGCGGACGGGTTCGTTGGCGACGATTGAGCGGGCGAAGCAAATACAGGTTGCGGGGAAATGCGGAGGCGCAAGCGGCAGGCTTTCCGGCTGGCTCGACGCGACGAGCGTTATCTGGCACGAGTCCTATGCTGAGAAGGGCGGGAACGGGATTACGATGAGCGGAATCGATGGCAGCAACCGGCGATTGACGCCCTTGTTCTCCATCCAGGATGTTCGCGGCGTAGCGCCGGGTCTGGTCAGCTTCACCACGATTGAGTCGGACGGCGATCGTCCGCGGTTTCCGCTAACGTGGCTCCTCGACGTGAAGACGGGCGAAGCTCGGCCCGTTTCCGTTGGCTTCGCTGGAACTTGGGTGCGGTAGACTTGGCTCTCGCCGACGATGGCGGCGGCGGCGAAGCGACAGTTGGAGGGCCATACGATGACGGGCAGACTTGAAGACGAACGTGTCCTCGTGACATCCGCGGAGACCTACATGGGGCCTGCGATCGTCGAACTCTTCCGCGCGGAGGGCGCACGCGTTGTCGCCGACGTTCGGTCGCTCGTTGGGGCGAACGCACCGAGTGCCGCGGTCGCGGAGGCGGGGGAGTTCGATATCCTCGTCGCCAACCTCGCCGTGCCGCCAACGCGAGCGCGAGCACAGGAGATCCGGGACACCGATTGGCTCGCGCTCTTCGATGGGCTCGTCCACCCGCTCATGCGTCTCGTCCGCGCGGCGTTGCCACAGATGATAGCGCGCCGCTCGGGCAAGGTCGTCGTGATCACGAGTGCGGCTCCGCTGCGTGGGCTGCCAGGCGTGTCCGGTTACGCCGCGGCGCGCGGCGCGCAGAACGCTTTCGTCCGGAGCGTCGGTCTCGAAGTGGCGAAACACAACGTCCAGGTCAACGCCATCGCCCAAAACTACGTAGAGAACAACGTCTATTACCCGCCCGAGATGCTGGCGGACGCCGAGATGCTTCGACGAATGGAGGCTGCAATTCCCCTCGGAAGGCTCGCCAAACCGTGGGAATCGGCAGAACTGGCGCTCTTCTTGGCCTCGGACAAGAGCGACTTCATTGTCGGACAGGTTGTGCCGTTCGCTGGCGGTTGGGCCACAACGACCGGTTGACCTGGCCCCTCGATACTAGACCTCTTTGATGGCGATATCGATGTTGAATTCGCCGAAGCTGACCAACAGCGGTACAACAAGTCGCGTGAGGTTGAACGTGGCTATTGAACTCCCCTGGCCCACGAGCAGGACCGGCGGCGACATGTCACTCGGATAGCCGACCTTTTCGAGGCCGATGCCGGCCTGGCCGGTGATCATGTTCGCCATCTCCGCGATGGCGCTCTGGCCCATGGCGTCGAGTTCCGTCATCTCTTCGCCGATCATCTTCGAGGCGATGCCGCATGCCGTGGCCCGGGACATGGAGTAGATCACGAGCCCAGCTACCCCGCCAGTAATCGCAATCAGGGCGCTCACGTCGTTGCTTGTCTGGGGAGAGCGCACGCGAAACAGGGTGCCCTTGGAAACGCGTTCGCCGCATTCCTTGAGCAGAACCCGCGCAGCCGCATCCACGAACGGACCGATAAGTTCGAGGCGTGGACGCTCCGGGGCGTCCTGGACTGATTGGACCGCTTCCGCAACCGTGACCCGTGCAAGCATTCGTTCTGCCCCCTGGAGTGTTCAGGGCCACAAGGCGCCCAGCCTGATTGTCGGCAGAGAATTGCGTTGGTGAAGTGTTGGAGCGCAGTTAACTGGCCAGCATCGTGCGGCCGAAATCGGTGGCATAGGCACCGAAGTCGTCCAGGTCACTGGCCGTAATCGTCACTGTCGCCGGTAGGACCCCGGATTCCTCCAGGCGCAGCGCCAGCTCCCACTTCGCCCAGGACTTGAGCAGGGCGCTCTTTTCGCCGGGCGAATAACGCGCGCGTTGCATCTGCTGGGTCAGCTTGCGCTGCGCATCCTGGGAGATCATGACCGTGACGTTGGACATGCCGTTGCGACCGCCGTCCACGCGGAAGACAAGCGTGTGGAAGCCGTTGCCGTTTTCGCGAATCTCCGCCGCCATCAAGACAGCACGGATCGGAGTGACACTCATATGCGATCTCCCTCGAAGGTGGTTACCCATCCATCATCGTCAACAAGCCCGGAGAGCTGTAACGCGAGACGTATTCCCCGAGTTCCCGTCTTCGCTGCGAACCGTTCGCAGTTCCCTACCTTTACACGGATGGGGTCTTCAACCTCGCGGTCGAGGACGATGACATCCCCGGGTTGGAGCGTTGCGATATCGCGCGCTGGGAGTCTCGCCCCGCCGAGCAGCGCTTGGATTGATACCTTCATGGGCATGAGCTGTTGGTCCTTCACTCGCGCCACGCTGAGCTGGGCTCGGTTCGGACGATTTTCAAAAAGGCTTTGGCCAGTCAATTTCGGCAGGATCTGTTCGAGAATACCGAGGGGAAAACAGAGGGAAATTCCCCCGGTCTGGTCCGCGAAGCGCACTTCGTACCAGGCCGTGATGACGAACTCGTTCGGCGGGATCGCGTGCATCATCTGCGCTCCAAGGGCGATCTCCGTGACGTCTGGCATCAGGTCCGCTACGCGCGCCCACGGTTCGACGAGGGACTTTGCAATATCCTGGCTGAGCCCCCGCACGAGAGCCGTCTCGATGTCGGTGAGGTCACGATTAATGGGGCGACGCATCTTCGTGCCGCGTCCGCCCAACAGCCGATCGATCACCCCGAATGCGACATCCAACCCGAATGCCGCAACCGCATAACCCTGCAGGGGATTCATATCGATGATCGCGACGACGACGGACGTGCCGATCTGAGCGACGTACTCCTCATAGATTCCCCGTTCGAGCGCGCTGAGCTTCGCTTCCACGGGCGCACGTAGCCGAGCCGAGAACTGCGCGCCAATGGAGCCGGCCACGCCCTGCTGGATGATCTGGAGTCCCCGGATCTGTTCTTTGGAGAGCTTTTCCGGGTGCCGAAAGTCATAGGGCTTGATCCGCCGGCCAGATTCCTTGCGGGAATGCTGTTCACGCGAAGGCACAGCTTCCGCTTCGCCCTCGGGGCTGAGATCGGCGTTGAGCAGCGCATCGATTTCGCGCTGACTGAGGACGGCACTCTCCGCAGCCATTGGACCCTCCGTGGAATGCAACTGTGTCCCATTCCTGAAGCGCCCAGTAGTAGCGAATTCCCTTGGAAGGGCGGCGGGTCCGCCCTAAGGGAATGGACACTAGGGCTTCCCCACTCTCGCAACGAGGGTGATGCCGGATGACGCGTCGTTCACATCCAGACGTACTTTGGGACAGACGGGGAGAACATCGACTCCTCCGAGTTCCATGCGTTGGAAGAAGGGACCGTTTCGGATGGCAATGAAAGTGACGGAAACAGGCAGGGACATCTCCTCCCGCGTGGGGGCGGAAGAGCATGTGGTGGTCTTCCGCTTGGCGGACGAATTCTATGCTCTCGATATCCAGGCTGTGCAAGAGATCGTGCGCATGCAGGCGATCACCGCAATCCCCGGTTCCGAGGCATGGATCACCGGTATCACCAACCTCCGTGGACGCGTCGTCCCGGTCCTGGACCTGCGCGTCCGTTGCGGCGTTCGCGCTGCAGAGCCGACCCCGGAGATGCGCATCGTCGTGGTGAACGGCGCAACCGGGATGGTTGGATTGATCGTCGACGGTGTCTCCGAAGTCATGCGTATCCCTGCGGAACAGGTGGAATCGCCGAGCGCCATTCTCTCCGTCCCCGCGAATGGCTACCTTCGCGGCATTGCCAAGCTCGAAGGGCGTCTCATTTCGTTGATGGACCTGAAAGGCGTGCTCCCATCGGAAGCGCCGGATGAAAACGCCGCATCGTACGAAACCGCGGCCGCCGCTTGACACACCCACCCGCGCCGCGGGCCGGGCGAAGGAGCTTCTCGAATGGCCACGACCAAAGGCAAGCCACTCCAGTTCGAACTGGACGACGAAGACCTCAAGCTCTTCTGCGATGAGACCGAAGAGCAGCTCGAACTGCTCGATAACGCCCTCGTTCAACTCGAAGGCGAACCAGATCCGGACCTCGTTCAGCAGATCTTTCGCGCGGCGCACACGCTCAAGGGTTCCTCCGCGACGATTGGCCACAAGAAGATGGCCCAACTGACGCACGCCATGGAGACTGTTCTCGATGCCGTGCGCCAGGGCAAACGGCGGCCATCGAGGGAGATGGTGGATGCCCTCCTCGCCGGCCTCGATGCCCTTCGCATTCTCGCGCGGGAAGTCACAACACGCGTCGATTCCGGCACGGAAATCGGGCAGTTGGAAACCGACCTGCTCGCTATCCTCGCCACCGGAGAGGGCGCCCCAGGGGCGACGGACGGGATCGGCCCGCTGGTCGCCAACGCGTATATCATCACTGCCGAACTGGCGACGGCCGTGGAACGCGAATGCGAACAGGGCCGCATCGCCTGCCTCGTGGAAGTGGAGATTGCGCCGGATTGTCCGCTGCCCTCCATTCGCTCATACCAGGTGGTCCAGGAGCTGGAAGCGCTGGGAACCGTTCATTGCTCGTGGCCGGACAAGGCTTCTATCGAGAGTGGCGGGGGCGAATTCCACGTCGCTGCGCTGCTAACCGAAAACGTTGGGGAAGAACAGATTCAGGCGGCCCTGGCCACGATTTCCGATGTGACCGCCGCGAAAGTGACGGCATTGAGCGGGGCGGAAGTCGCTAGCCTCGTTTCTTCACAACGCTCGGTCGAAAATGCGCCTCGGCGGCTCGCTGCCGTTGGCCCCGCCGAGCACGGTGCTCCACCTCAAGACATCCCCCGGGCAGCCCCGCCCAAGAGCGGCCAATCCGTCCGCATCGATGTAGAGCGGCTGGACGGGCTCATGAATCTTGTCGGCGAACTGGTCATCGACCGCACTCGCCTCCAGCAGATTCGCGAACAGCTTTCCGTGGTGCTCAAAGACGCAAAGTTGACGAAGCTCACGGAGAACTTCCAGGAGACGGCGAGTCACCTCGCGCGAATCACCGACGAGCTCCAGGAGGAGATCATGCGCAGCCGCATGCTCCCCGTGCGGTCAGTCCTCACGCGCCTCCCGCGGGTGGTCCGCGATGTCGCGGCAAAGTGCGGCAAGCGCGTCGAACTCATGACTTCTGGCGAGGAGACAGAACTCGACCGTTCCGTCATCGAAGAGCTCTCCGATCCTCTCGTGCACATCCTCCGCAACGCCGTGGACCACGGCATCGAAACGCCCGAAGAGCGTCGGGCCGCGGGAAAGCCTGAATCTGGGACGATCTGGGTGAGCGCCTGGAACCAGGAGACGTACATTTACCTTTCCGTCCGTGATGATGGCAAGGGTATCGATACGGGGGCATTGCGCCGAAAGGCGATCGAGCGGGGTCTTGTCGGGCGAGAAATAGCGGAGTCCGCGAGTGAAGAATCCGTCCTCCAGTACATCTTCTTCGCGGGCCTCTCCACGGCCAAGGCCCTTTCGGATGTTTCCGGGCGCGGCGTTGGCATGGACATTGTGCGCACCAATATCGAACGGCTGAACGGCCAGATCCAGGTGCGGAGTGTTGCGGGCGAAGGCAGCGAATTCATCATTCAGCTCCCGCTCACGCTGGCCACAACGAAAGCGCTCATGGTCGTCGCGAACGAAACGGTCTACGCCCTTCCCCTCGTTTCCGTCACCGAGGCACTCGCCGAACACAACGCCGATATTCATTCCGTCGCCGGTGGAACGAAGACGCTGCGCCTACGCGGGCGCCTGTTGCCGATGATCAACCTCGCCGAGGCCCTCGGCGATGGCGCGGGCTCCGGGGAGGACGGTACTCGCTTTGTCGTCGCCGCGCGCCATGGGGAACGGCAGGTCGCCTTTGTGGTCGATCGACTACTGGGAGAGCAAGATGTTGTCGTTAAATCTCTTGGAGGGCTCATTGGAAATCGCAAGGGCCTCACGGGTGCAACGATTCTTGGCGATGGCTCGCTCGGATTGATCATTGATATAGCCAGCTTAGTTGCGGAACAACAACAACATACGGCGGTCGCCTGATGACGATCGACGGCATCACCAAGGAGGCACCTATGTCTCGATCCATCGACCTGATGGTCGCGAAACTCACGGGAGTTGCCAAGGATGGCGCGCTCCGCGCCGGCCGTGGCCTCAGCGGACTCATGGGCCAGGAGATAACGATCCACGTCCCAAGCGTCCGCCTGGGAACGAGAGCCGACGCCTGCGACGCCGTGGGCGGCCCGGAAGAACTTGTGCTCGGGGCATACCTGACCATTACCGGAGATGTCACCGGCCACGTGATGCTGCTCTTCCCAGAAAAGCGCGCGTTCCAATGCGTCGATATCATGTGCGGGAGTCCCGCGGGGACCACGACGGAAATCGACGAGATGGCGACATCCGCCGTCGGCGAACTCGGCAACATCGTCGGCTCTGCGTTCGTTAACGCGCTCGCTGATGATGTGAACCTGGTCCTCCATCCGAGCACGCCGACGGTCGTGTACGATATGGCGATTGCGCTTGTGCAGACCGTGTACGCGGCGGTCCTCTCCCAGGGCGGCGAAGTGGTCATGATCGATACGATTTTCGAAGACAGCATCGGGCGGTCCGCTGGCTTGCTCATCGTCGCGCCGGATCCGATTTCGTTCGGCAAGCTCCAGGAGCTCGCCGCGTGACTGCAATAGCAGCAGACCTCAAACGGCTCTCTGTCGGCATCGGCCAGATCGCGGTAACGGGTGACCCCGCATCAGTGCTCGTGGCCTATGGACTGGGCTCATGTGTGGGCGTCAGTGCCTACGACCCATCGAGCAAGGTGGCGGGAATGGTACACGTGCTCCTCCCCCAATCCGATAGCAAGGCGAACACGAAGGAACCGGCTCGCTTTGCTGACCTGGGTGTCGATTTGTTGATCGAAGAACTCGCCAGGCAAGGTGCTCCGAAGCGTAGGCTCCTCATCAAGATCGCCGGTGGAGCCGCCGTATTGGGCCCCGCAAACGCGGAAAAGTTCAAAATCGGCGAGCGAAACGTCGAAGCGGTCAAGGAACGGCTGAAGTCACATGGCCTCTGGCCCGCTGCCGAAGATATCGGCGGCACTCGCGGCCGCACATTAGAACTTCATCCCGCGAACGGGAAGACTTTCGTACGGGCGGCGGCTTCGCCCGCCACCGAACTTTAGGGGGAACTTGGAATGGCAACGATTCTTGTGGTAGATGATGCCGCCTTTATGCGCATGCGAATGTCGAAGATCCTCTCCGAGGCAGGCTACGATGTTGTCCAGGCGGAAAACGGACTGGACGCGATCGCCAAGTACAAAAACAGCCGCCCGGACGCCGTACTCATGGATATCACGATGCCGGAGATGGACGGTCTCACCGCCCTCAAGGAGATTCGCGCGATCGACCCGACCGCGCGTATCGCCATGGTCACCGCCCTCGGCCAGCAGCAGATCGTGCTGGAGGCGGTGAAGAGCGGAGCCAAGGACTTCCTCGTCAAACCGTGCGAGGGTGAACGTGTCCTCGCCGCCGTGAGCAAACTCTGCGCATAGGGGGGTCCTCCCATGGCTCTGCCCGCTATCGTCCCGCGTCAGCAGACGCGGGTCCTTGTTGTCGATGACTCGGTCTTCATGCGCCGCGCGATCGAACGCCTCCTGGAAAGAATCCCGGGCGTCGCGGTGGTGGGGACGGCATCGAACGGGTTCGAAGCTGTCCAACGAACGCTCGAATTGCGGCCGGACGTCATCACTATGGACGTGGAGATGCCGAAGATGGACGGTGTCGTCGCCGTCGCAGAGATCATGCGAACCGTGCCAACGCCAATCATCATGCTCAGCACGCTCACCGCCCAGGGGGCCGCCACGACCATCCGTGCCCTCGAAGCCGGTGCGGTGGACTGCGTGGCCAAGCCCACGGGCATGAGCCAGGACCTCGCAAATGTTGGCGAGCGCCTCGCCGAAGCGATCCTCCACGCGCGCGGCGCGACAATGCATCGGCGAATCTCCCCCGTGCCTTCCGGGCGTCTGCCTGTAACACGAACGACGACAATCGGTGGCTCCTCCGCGCACCACGTCGTCGTCATCGGCTCATCTACCGGTGGCCCTCCCGCGCTCACGGAGGTCATTCCCCATCTGCCGACCGGGCTCAACGCCGCTGTCCTCGTTGTCCAACACATGCCACCGGGTTTCACGGCCGCTCTATCACGTCGCCTCGATGGCCTTTCGTCCCTGCCTGTCACGGAGGCGGCAGAGGGGGACCGCCTGATCAACGGGCGCATCCTCCTTGCGCCCGGGGACTTCCATATGACCGTCGGCGCGGACCGCACCATCCACCTCGACCGGAACCCCACGCAGCATGGTGTACGCCCTGCCGTGGATGTCACGGTGAATTCCGTGGCAGCCATGTTCGGGCGCTCCTGTACGCTCGCAATCCTCACTGGCATGGGACGGGACGGCGCCGAAGGCGCGGCCCGCATTGAAGCCCTGGGCGGAACCGTTATCCTCCAGGATGAATCAACCTGTGTGGTCTACGGCATGCCGAAGGCAGCCAAAGCACGCACCGAACATGCGATCGAAGCCAAGATCGGCGGCATCGCGAAGGCGATCGTCGCCGCCGTACCACAAGGAGTCGCGCATTGATCGTTGGAATGGATGAGCAGAAAGAGTGGCTCGCATTTCGCACGGCCCTCTCCCAATCAATTGGCGTCGAGCTCGGCCACTACAAGGAACCGCAGATGAAGCGGCGCCTGGCCAGCATCATGGCGCGCCGCAAGATCACTGGTTGGCCGGACTTTACGCGTGCGCTCATCAACGCCGAGTTGCTCACGGACGTCCGAGACACTCTGACGATCAACGTGAGCGAGTTCTATCGTCAGACTGATCGCTTCGTCGAATTGCAGAAAACGTTTCTCCCCGAACTCCTGAAGGGCCGCTCCGGCATCAAGATCTGGAGCGCCGGCTGCTCCATCGGGTGCGAACCCTACACGCTTGCCATGATCCTTAACGAGATGGACCCGCGCGGCAACCACCAGATCATCGCAACCGATGTGGACGTTCCAATTCTTAATCGCGCGAAGGCAGGGGACGGCTACCTCCCCACCGAAGTGCGGGGCGTCCCGAAGGAGATCCTGGCGAAGTACTTTGTCTTCAACGGCGCGACGTATGCCGTCAGCAATGAAGTGAAGCGCCGGGTCACTTTCAAGCGCCACGATCTGCTGACAGACCCGTACCCAAAGGACCTGGACCTCGTACTCTGCCGCAATGTTGTGATCTATTTCAATGACGAGGCGAAGAACCAAATCTACCGCGGCTTCGCCGATTCCCTCAAGCCCGGGGGATATCTCTTCATCGGCGGGAGCGAGATGATCATGCGGGCCGGCGATATCGGTTTCCGCACGGCCGCCACCAGCATCTATAAGCGGGCAGCGTAGGCTGCGGGGCGGATCAATCAATCGCCTGCTTCAGGTTCCTCGAGGCGCGTTTCGATGTCGAAACGCGCAGGGGCACCCAACGCGCAGCCGCAAGCGAGGCCAAGAAGGCCAAAACCACGCCCGCGAACATGTCTGCTATGTAGTGTTCGCCAAGGTAGAGCAGGGAAAAGGCCATTGCGCCCGCGTAGCAGCTCGCGGCGATGCCGAGCGATCGTCCGTGCCCGAACGCCCAAAAGACCATAACGAACGTGATGGCCATGTGGAGCGAGGGCATGGCTGCCACTGAGTTAGGTTCGCCGAAGGTTGCCGCAACGTTGCTGTAGGCGCCCTGGGAGAGCTGTCCACCAACGAAGTCCATCACTCGAAAGGTTCCCGGGAGCGCGCCGGAATTCCCCGCCAGCCATGGCGGGGCGGTCGGCACGAGGAAGAACAGCACCAGTCCCGAGTACCACGTTAGCAGCATCGCGAAGGCAAAACGCGGAAACAGCGGTCGATACTTGATGAACACCAAGACGGCGGCCGCGTGCGGGGTGAGGAAGAATGACCAGTGCATCAGTACTGCCGCCCAATCGACCAGCGAAACGCGCTCGTGGTTAAAGAAGAGCCGCTGCAGCGCCAGGGTGGGGTTGTGCCCGGAGAAGAGTGCGTTGTCGAAACGGATGGGATAGGCAGTCTGCACGGCGATGTTGGTTTCGTCCGCCAACGAACGCAGCAACGTGTAAACGAAGATACCGGCGACGTACCAGAACCACCAACGGCGTGCGCCTGGTTTTGTCAGTTCTGGAAGCCAGAGGGCCGTCGCCACGATCGTAAGGGCAAAGCCGAGGCCAAGGTGGTGCTGCCAACCCCTTGTCGCCACCATCGCGGTCATCGCCACGAGTGTTGCGGCCTGGAGGAGTGAGAGGACTCGAGGCGCGGTGCGGAGGGCGAGGCTGAGAGCCGGTATCGTCCGTCCGGGCCCTGGGGCGGCTTTCTCACGGATCATTCATCCCACCCTAGCGGGGATTGTGCGCTGACGGAAGGGCCATTCTATGGCATTCTAGAGGCTGGAGCCGGTGGCGGCTGAGGCCCCCGGACCAGGGATAGGATCATGCCCCGCTTTCTCTTGGGCCTCGCGTTCACGACGGTGAGCGGGGCCTTCCTCTGGTGGCTGGTTGATTGGGACAGGACGCTCGATGTCCTCAAGCACGCGGACCCGGTCTACATCACCCTCGCAGTGACCTGCCTCATCCTCTCCCTCGTCGCGAAGACGGTGCGTTGGCGCCTCTTGTTGCCCGCAAGCGTCAGCATTTCGACGCCCCGGCTCTACCGCATCCTTCATATCAGCTTTCTCATCAATAACGTCCTCCCGGCGCGGCTTGGCGATGTCGTCCGCGTGACGATGACGACGCGACAGCCGGGCGTGCGCCTCGGACACGTCGTCTCCTCCCTGCTCACGGAGCGCGTCACCGATGCAGTCACTCTGATTGCGGGCTTTGTCCTCGTGAGTCCGCTGCTTCCCCTGCCGGAACCGTACAAACCGTGGCTCCACGCGGCGTGGGTTGTTATGGCTATCGTCGTCGCGCTGTTTCTCGCGATGGTGGCGTTTCCGCGCCACGCGGCGCGCATCGGCCGCCATGTCACGATCCGCCGCCGCCTTCCCGTGGGCGAGCGGATGCGCGCCGAGGGCGCATCGTTTCGCGAGGGCTGGGTGCAACTCGCCTCAAGGCGGCGCTTCGTCCCGATCTGGGGCGTCTCCTGGATCGCCTGGAGCGGCGCTTTCGCGATCAACTACCTCCTCATGCGGGCCTTGAACATCGATGCCCCGATTGCGGTCGCCGTACTTATCACCTGCACGACGAACCTGGCGATGCTCGCGCCCTCCACGCCGGGCTATATCGGCGTCTTCCACACCGCCGCGGCACTTTCACTCATCCCCTTCAACGTTGCCGATAGCACCGCCGTGAGCTTCGCGATTCTCGCCCACCTCGTCAACGTGGTGCCGGTGAGCCTGATCGGCGCGGTGTTCCTGTTGCTTGGGCGCGAATCATTCTCGCTTCGGCGGACACCCGAACCGGCTGCCTAGCGCGCTGCCCCGGCGCTCAGATGGCCGAAAGGAACAGTACCGCCATGGCCGCGCTCCCAACGGCCAGCGCCGTGAACAGTCCGTCTGTGACGCCCCGTCGGCGAACGACCGTCGCGGCGACGAGTGCTACTACCACAGCGCCGGTGGTCAAGAGTCCGCGCGCCGATCCCCAGCCGACCACGACCGTCGCCACAAGCCCACAGGTCGCAAACAGGGCACATGCCACTTGACCGGCGCGCTCCTCGCCGAACCGTTCCGCGAAGCCCCCGGCCCCGGCAGCGCGGTCACCTTCAATGTCGGGCGACTGGTTCGCGAGATGCAGGGCGAAGCCGAGCACTCCTCCCAGCGGGAATACCCACCAGAGACGGTTGCTCCAGGAATCGGTGGATACGAAGACCCAAATGGGCAGCAGCGGAAACGCAACCGCATACGGCAACCAACTGAACTGCGTGCGCTTGAGCCAAACGTCATAGACCAGCCCACACGAGAGGCCGGCGACGCCAATCGCCCAGGCGTGGAGCCCAAGCGTAGCGGAAAGCGTTAGCCCCACGATCGTGAAAGCGAATGCCGTGATCAGTGCGACGCGTCGCGTGACTGCTCCAGAGGGGATAGCCTTCCACGGTTTCGCCTGGGCATCGGCGGCAGCGTCGGCGATGTCGTTGGCCAAGCCTATCGTGAACTGGTAGCAAAGCATGGAGACGCCGAGCACTGCGAACGTGCTGGTGGGCGAGTGTCGGTCGGCTACCGGGACGAGGGCGAGAGTCAGGCCCGTGACGAGGAGCGATGGGAACGGATGGACGATGCGCAGGCGCGCGAACCAAAGGGCCTCAGGCTTCACGACTTGGCAACGAGTGCCTCCAAACAGGCCACTGCGCGCGACAGGCTGGACAGTTCGTCGCGGCCCGCCGAACATCCCACCGCGCGCTGAAGAATTCGATCAGTTGACCGGCATAGCCCGGCCCCTCGGTGCGGCCTGACCCGGGGCGAGGAAGGATGTCGGAGGCAAGCGACCTGCGTCGCGATTTCTGGACGAGACCGATCAGGTGCCGCTTCGGGTTCGCCAACGACTCCACCTCGACTGCAACGACTTTTCGACTCAGCCCCGTCCAATCACAAACCGACTCCACATCCGCGAGAGCCCAAGATTCGACAGCCCGCATGGCTACACGAAGGCACATGAAAGGACCCGCCTGAGGCAGCGATGCTACCCACACCGGCGCGCAGTCGGCGCTGGAGTCCAGATCGAGGATCACCAGCCACGGTGAACGGACGGCCGCAGAATTGTAGCCCGCGAGTCGAGAAATAAGGTACTGTTTACCGCGCTTCCCGTAGACGGTTCCTGGATCGGCGCCCACGAGTTTGACGAGAGCTCTGAACGCCGCTTCGTCAACGACTCCTTCCACCGCGCCGGAGATGGTGACTGGCATCTGGCTATGCTCCGAACAATGCAAGCTGGCCGGCGCCTTGCGGACGGGTTCGGGCCAGAACGATTTCGCCCATCGTCAAACCCCCGGCCAGCAAATCGCGAACTTCGTCGATGGCGCTGGCGAGGCGAGCTTTGGTCCCTTCGCGTGAGGGCTCAAGGAGCAACACCTCATCGAGGCCGATTCCGCCATCTTTGAGAAGATCCGACGAGTGTGTGGTTAGCATCACCTGCCTGCCGGAGCCACGTTGCATCCGGTGCAGCATTTGCGGTACATGCTCTACAACGGCGGGGTGCAATGAAATCTCCGGCTCCTCCAGCAAGAGCGGCCCTCCGGTTTCGATCATTGACCAGAGGAGCCCCATGAGACGGAGTGTGCCATCTGAGAAGTCTCCCTCGGTCTGCCACGCCCCTTGGGGCCTCCAGTGCTCGTATTTCCCTCGAAGGTGCGGAGCGCCGCGAACGTCGCGCCACATCTCCAATTCCCTGAGTTGCGGGACGGCGAGGACCAGAGCCTCTCGAATGCGCCTTAGCCAAGCGTTCCTCGTCTTTTCCGGAGTGCGGGCGATCTGTTCGATGAAGTCCGCGCCGTACGGGTCGCCCGTTCGGCCAGCCATCCGGTCCGGCTCCCGAACCAGCTGCGGTACGAGGTTGAGGTACTGGATTGACGCCAGGAAATCCGCGATCGGCCGGAATTTTTGATTCGCTTGCACCTGCTCAAGAAACGTTTGCGTCAGTCTTTCGGGGTCGGTTGTATCGTCCGCGTCCGGTCGCACAAAGAGTACCTTACCGTCAATGGAGACTGATTCTTTCTCGACTATGGGACGCTGACGGTTGTCTTGCTTGAATCGGAGTTCGTACGTCCAAAGAGGAGACTCGTCACCACCTTGAATGTCAACCGAGATGGCCACATCGGGGTATCGCCGCGCTGCAAGGCATCGCACACGAGACACCCCGCCTCGCCGCCGAACTGCCTCCTGAAACCCACCGCCGACCGAGGCAATGTCGCGCAAAAACCGAAACGCGTCCAGCAGGTTTGATTTGCCCGAGGCGTTCGGGCCAACAACGAACATCCGCCTTTGCATTTCTATATCGACCGACGTGAAGTTGCGCCAGTTCTCAACGTGGATGCGCTTGAATGCCAAAGCTCGCTGTGCGCGACTGACTCTTGCCACACCCTCCTCCTTCACTGTTGAATCACAGATCTACAGGGTCCACGATCCACCCTTAACGGCCCGTCCAGTTGGGTTCGCGCTTTTCGGCGAAGGCGCGAGGGCCTTCGACGCTGTCGGCGCTGGCCCGGCGCTTGATTTCCCAATCAAAACGCGCTTTCGCCGCTTCCTGCAGGGGCATCTCCAGCCCTTGCATCGACGATTCCTTGGTGGAGCGCACGGAGAGGGGGGCGCAGCGGAGAATGTCCTTCACCCAGCCATCGACGGCTGCATCAAGGTTCGCTAGCGGAACGACTTCGCTGGCGAGGCCAAGTTCGTAGGCACGCTGGGCGGGGATGTGGCGTCCGGTGAGCATGTAGCCCATCGCCGCTTTGAGGTTCGCCTGGCGGGGGAGGCGATGGACGCCGAGGGCGCCGGCGATGAGGCCACGGCGCGGCTCGGGCAGGCCGATCTCGGCGTGATCGGCGATGACGATGATGTCGCACGCCATCGCGAGTTCGAGGCCACCTCCGAGGGCGAATCCGTTCACGCGCGCGACGATTGGCTTGAAGAGGTCGAAGCGACTCGTCAACCCGCCGAAGCCCCCCTTGGGGAAGCCCGTTTGCGGGCGCTGGTCGGCGGGGAGGCGCGACATCTCGGCGGTGTATTTGAGGTCGTTTCCCGCGCTGAAGGCGCGGGGTCCTTCGCCCGTGAGGACGCCCACCCAGGCGTCGTCATCCGCCGCGAAGTCGTCCCAGACCTTGTCCAGCTCAAGGTTGGCGTGGATGTGGAGGGAGTTCATCACCTCCGGGCGGGTGATGGTGACGTAGGTGACGTGGTCCTTCTTCTCGACTTTGCAGTAATCCATGGAAATCTCCTTGCGCGGGGTGCGCGGGTGTTGTGGTGGAGCGCATCTTACGCGAAGGAGGGAGCGCCGTCGTGCCAGCGAGGAGGTTCAACGTTTGGCGTGGAATACGGAGCGCAGACCGAAGGCCCAACGCCCAACGAGATTCGTGGCCTGAACATTCCAGCGCTTGCTCACGCGCGGGCTACGGACGGAAGAGTTCGTTGTCGGCAATCTGAAAGCCAAGGAACTCGGCCACGCCGCCCTTGGCGCTGATGCCGAAGAGGCGACGCTTCGGGCAGCGCGTGTATAGGTCCCCGAGACATTGGCCGCATTCGCCACAACCGACGATCGGTTCCACGGCCACCGCTGCGCCCGGCCTCCATTTCACGCCCTCGGCGACGGCGTCAATCGTGCCGCCGATCTCGTGGCCCGGCTGAAGACCGGCTGGCGCACCGAAGTCGCACCGGTAAAACTGAAGGTCCGTGCCGCAGATGCCGGCGGCGGCAACGCGCGCGCGAACCTGTCCGGCGGCTGGTCATGGAATGGCGGCATCGACGATCTCCCGGGCGCCCTTGGCGTTCCAAACGGCAGCTTTCACGGGGTCCTCCCGTGTCTCGCGATTGTACGCGAGGGTTCGTGGAACACCCGGAGTTGCGCACTCTCAGAAAGTGTGAATCGTTCGCCCCGTGGCTGTGCTAGTATTCGCGGTCACTGAAAGGCGCGAGGTTGCCATGGCTACCTACATCATGCTCAGCACGCTCACGGATGAAGGGCGAAAGACGCTCAAAGAGCGCCCGGAACGCCTCCAGGCGGTGAACAAAGAAGTCGAAGCGATGGGCGGGCGCGTCGTCTCACAGTACGCAGTGCTCGGAGAATACGACTTCGTGAATGTCATCGAGGCGCCGAGCAACGAAGTCATCGCCCGTATCTCCGTCGAACTCGGGTCGCGCGGGACGATCACGATGACGACGCTCCCGGCGATCTCCGTGGACGTGTTTACGGAACTGCTCAAGCCGAAAGCCTGAGGCGAGAACGATGGCCACCTTTGTGATGTTGACCCGGCTCATGACCGATGGCCGACGCGCGCTTCGAGATGGGCCGGCGGCGCGCGAAGCATTATATGGGCGAGTGGCGGCCCTCGACGGCAAAGTATTGAGCGATTACTACACGCTCGGGCGGCACGACAGCTTCACCCTCTTCGAAGCGCCGGATAACGTTGCCGCCTATCGCATTGGGATGGAATTCGGCGACTACTTCGGCTGCCACACGAACATCGTGCCGGCAATCGACCTCAACCTTTTCACTCGGCTTTTGAGCCAAACGACGGAGACGGTCGGGCCGCATACGTGGCAGATACGGTTCCCGGCGCAGATCGCGCGGCGGGCGTTACGCTGGTACGTGACCACTCGCCATCTGAAGGCCGCGTGCAGGCCGCTCTCGATCGAGGGACGAGAGAACCTGAAGGAACTCAAGGGGCCGGTAATCTTCATCGGCAACCACAGTAGCCACCTGGACACCACGGTCCTCTTTCAGGCGCTCAACGAACGTTACCGGCGCCGCGTGGCTTTTGGCGCAGCGGCCGACCGCTGGTTCCTGAAAGGCCGCAAGGGCCTCCAGAAGCAGCCCTGGTGGGGTTCGTTGACCCTTAACAGCTGGCCAATCAAGCGTGGGGGCGGGCGGGCGTCGCTGGCCTATGGCGAGTGGCTCATCGACAAAGGCTGGTCGCTGGTGATCTTCCCGGAAGGGACGCGCTCGACGACTGGTAAGATGTCGCATTTCCGTCACGGCGTGTCGCTGATGGCGTTGGCCAAGGGCGTGCCAGTCGTGCCGATCTTCATGGAGGGCCTGCGGGAGATTCGACCCAAGGGTTCGACCGAAGTCGTGCCCGGCCCCGTCGCCGCGCGCATCGGCAAGCCGATCCGTTTCGCGCCCGGGACGGACGTGGCCGACGCAACCTACATGATGTACAAAGCCATGGACGAAATGCGCCTTGACCTTCACGCGCGCCGGAAACCCCGCGAGGTTCTTTCGCCTGATGCCTCGGAGGCGCAATAGATCGCCGCGAGAACAGGGTCACTGTGGCCTGACCGCGCGCCCTCACCCCCCGGCCCCCTCTCCCGACTCGCTGTGCTCGCGGGAGAGGGGGAGAAACAGCATGCCTTTGTGCTTCACTCTGGTGATCGCCGTTAGTCGAATTCACCCGAGAGGATGCGTCGAATCGCGACAGCCACCCCGTCCTCCTCGTTGCTGGAAGTCACTGCCGTCGCCGCAGCCTTGACCTCGTCCTTTGCCTGCCCCATTGCGAACGACGCGCCGGCGACGCGGAACATCGAGATATCGTTTTCCGCATCGCCGAACGCCACCACGCCGAGCGGGTCAAGCCCCGCCTCCGCGCAGGCCACGGCCAGGGCGATGCCCTTGTCGGCGCCTTTCGCCGTCAGCGTGAGGTTACGCTTGCCGGTGGGCGAGATAGATTCAGCGAAATTGACCATGGAGGACCAGCGCGGGCCAAGCTCGGATTCGATGTGGTCGTTGATCGCCGTGCCCTGGACCATGGCGATGCGGGGCACGCCGAGGCCAAGCGAGAGGGTGCGCACGTGGCGCATCCCCGGTGGCATCTGCGAGAGGTCCGGGTCGCCGTCGAGCTTGAGGAGGGCCTCGAACTCCACGGGCACCGTCGCGACGCATCGCTCCACGTTACAAATAGCGTAGAGAGCGGCCACGAACTCTACCGGGAGCCGCACATCCATGATGTCCACGCCAGCCGCCGTCCGCACTTGCGCGCCTGAACAGGCGATGAGTGGGGCCGCCGTCGGGATCTCCGCCGCCACCTGTTCGGCCATCTTGTGCCAGCGCGCCGTCGCCAACATCACCGTCATACCCGCCGCCTGCGCCGCGCGGACGGCCTCAAGGTTCGCCGCGCTGATGCGGTCGCCCGCCGAGAGGAGCGTGCCGTCGAGATCGAGGGCGAGCGCCGTGAACCTCATTTCGAGGCTGCGGCAATAGCGTCGCGGAGCATTTCGAGGGCGCGTTGGGCGATCTGTTCCATGACCTGAACACGCGTACCCGGGAAGACGATCTCTTCGGCGACCGTGCCGTTGGGCCCGGCGACGGCGATGACGACGCTACCGACGGGCTTGGGCGAACGGCGGGAGCCGACCGGCCCGGCGATGCCGCTTTCCGCGACGGTCCAGGCAACGCCGGTCATTCGACGCAACGCTTCTGCCGTCGCAGTCACCCATTGGGGGCTGACGGCGCCGAATTCATGCGCGAGATCGCGGTCCATTCCCAGCGCCTCGAACTTGGTGGGGCTGGAGTAGGGCACGATGGCGTTTTCGAACCAGCGCGAGGCGCCCGGCACGCTCAGCATGCGCGCGCTGATGAGGCCGCCCGCCGTTGTCTCGGAACACGAGACCTTCTCGCCTCGCGCTACAAGGGCTTCGCCCACAGGAAATGCAACAGGATCATCTTCGAAAAGTGGCATGGCGCGAATCATACACGGTAGGAGGCAGGAGATAGGAAATAGCAACCACCTCGCTGCCGGGGTGTTTGGTATGCTCATTCGATGGAATACCGTTCGAGTTTATCGATGCGTCATGAGGACGCGTAGGGCGGGCGCGCTCATGCCGAGGCCGGCGCCTGAATTCCGACCGTGGCCTGGCTTCGTACCCTTCATCGCGGTCGGGGTGCAGTTTGGCGTGGTGCAGATGCCGGGAACGTCACACCGATCACACCGGCAGCCAGTGGACGATCGAGCCGCGTATCACCTTCGCGAGCTGGCCCTGTTCGTACATGTACTCGAGGTGGGCGAGGGTTTCGCCGACGGCGGCGCGCTGCATGTGCGGCTCGAACTCGGTGAGCATGCCTGTCGCCCACTTCACGCGACCGGCCACATCCCAGCCCGTCGAACCGCCGCTATCAACGCAGCGCAGCATCTCCGCGAGGCGGACGTCGTGGTGCTCTTCGATTTCGATGACGCGCTTCTTCAGCTCCTTGATGTCGAATTCGTGGGCAGGGAGGACGTAGTCGACATCGAGATCTTCGAGGAGCTTGAGCGAACGCATGTAGTCGCCGAGAGGGCTGCCGTGCGTCTGTGTGTTGATGGAGACGTTGGGAGTGATCGTGGGGAGGATGTGGTCTCCCGTGATAAGCACCTTGCGGTTCGGTTCGTAGAGGCAGATGTGTCCCGGCGAATGGCCCGGCGTCCAGATGATCTCGAAGTCGAAGTCGCCAACCTTGATCACCTCGCCGCCCTTCACCTCGGTATCGGCGGGAACGGGAGAGACACGGTCGAGCATGTTCATCGAGCCGCCAGCCATGCCGGGCGAATCCATCGCGGGGACGCCGTTCGCCTCCATGAACTTGCCCATCTCCTGCATGAGGCCGCGCGGGGCGAAGTAGCGGGCGTTGATGACCTCGGCGTCCTTCTCGTGGATGACGACGTCGCAACTGGAAAGCTGTTTGAGCCGCCCCGACATGCCGTAGTGGTCGGGGTGCACGTGCGTGATGACGAGCTTATTGATCTCTGTCGGATGGGAGCCGTGCTCCTTCATGCCGTCTTCCAGGGCCTTGTAGGCGCTGTCCGTGTTCCAGCCGCAGTCGACGAGCACAGTATCCCCGCCGCCCCTGATCATGTACGGAAGAACGTACGGCAGCCCCTTGGTTACGCGCGGCTTGGCTTCAAGCTCGACGCGAAGCTTCCAAGCCTCCTCGATCGTGAACTGGGGAAAGGGAGTAAGAAGCTGGTATATGCCATCAATGATCTTGGCCACGAAATGGGCCTCCGGAGGGTAGGCTCGCCGTCCCACGCATGGGTTGGCGGCGCTGCCCGGCCACCCGGGCGCGCAGGCCATGCTACGGCCTTCGTTAGCGCGGGGCAAAGGAATCAGACTGGTGGAGACTGATTCCATTCGTCGGAGACGCGAAGCGCACGCTCGACCAGGGAGATGACTTCGGCCCAGGCCTGTTCGAAGGGAATAAAGGCGTGTCCAAGGTCGCGCTCCAACTGTTCGTAACCGTACGAAGATCTTGCCTTGGCCTCGACATCATACATTGCGATATCGACTGCGATGTTGCGGATTTCGCACTTCCGACGAAGGTAGTCTCCGACCTTTACCGCATCGAGCTGATCGGAGTCTTCGCGGACCGCCCGTGCAAAGTCGTAGACGTCTTGCGGTCTCGTCCGATTCCGGATGACCTGCTGCAAGATAGCACGAAGCTTCTCAGCTACGATGTCATTCAGCGTACACAACTCGATGACGAAAGCATCCTTGTCGCCGAACCAGACTCGGACCGTTTCGCAAACGAGATCGTTGAAGCTGATCTCTATCGGCAGCACCACACTCCAATTGGGGCGTTCCCGGAACTCCGCAAAGTACCGATCTCCCGGAAAGGCATACGCAATCTTCACGATAAAGGTTGGCAGCGTGCTCTCGGGCCTGGGAGGTTGGCGTCTAATGCTTGAGACTCGGCATTTAACGCCGAAGTCGCCCTGGCTTGACGTTAGAGACGCTTCTACTATCGCTCGAATCATCTCGTCATCGTCATCAAGGCCTGTGGAGGTAAAGTCCAAGTCGATTGTGCTTCTCGGATATCCCATAACCGAAGCGCAAGGCATTTCCTCCCTTGAAGACGATGGCCCGGGCAATGTCGTTGGCTGCGAAGCACTCCAGGACGACGAATTGAACGAACCTCCGCCTCGCCTCATCGGACGTGGCTCCGTGTTCCTTGCGCCAGGTGTCCAGCTCATGGATGTCCACTGGATAGAGGCGAGGCGCTTTGGCATCAGTCATCCAGAACGCCCAACACCGATTCGGGAACGTTCAGTGAAAGGTTCCATGTGCCAGAAAACGTCGAGGCGTAAGGTTCGCTCCCGAGTAATTTCAAGGAGCCTCCTCGTTGCAGCCGCGTCTTCCAATCATCGAGCACGGGGGACCGCTGGCCCATTCGCTCAACGAGATACCCGACGCGTTGCCGCATAACCGGTCCCTCGTCGGCGTAGCGTAGGAGGCGCGGGAGGTCCCAACGTTCGCTGCCCAGGCGCCACGCCTGCAACACGGTGTTGATTCCGTGAGCCTTGTCCGGATCTCTTAGGGCATCCAAAAGCGTTCTCTCCAGGTTCGTGACGTAGACACTCCCTCCCTGGCGGTGAGCCACCTCAACTCCCGCTTCGTCGCGCCCGCGGGTCCACACGATGGGGATTCGATTGAGCACCGCAGGGCGTTGCCCGGATGGTATTGGAACATCTATCCAATCGTCCGCCGTCGTGTCGAGCGGAATACGCTGACTGTCACGGGCTGCGGTTGCCGCGTAGATTCGATTTGGGACGATGCCAGTCAGGTCGTGATGAATGAGGGCGGTTAAGTGAGAAAAAAAACAACGGGGGTTCGCCTCTTGCACAAGCTGTTCGTCCGATAGCGGAATCAGTTGCGCGTAAGGGCTTGAAACGACGTAGACCAACTGAAGCTCGGGGACTCGTTCGAGGTCGCCTCGGTCAAGCAATCGACGGATGACCGCTGTTGCCCGGTCACGCGATGGGAACGGCTCCGCCGACGGCATCCTGTGAAGCGCGAACCGTCGGAGCAAGGTCATGACGCGCCAATGGCTCACGACGCGCCGACGTGAACGCGCTACAACCCGGAGGACCTCCGACGCAAGCTCATCTCGAGTTGGAATGCTGATACCTCGAACTACTGCAGGCTAAGGGTCTCAACCTGCCAAGATGGCCTATCAAGGGGTTACGATAAGAACCTTATGACTTAGTGCCTGGGAGCGGACGGCGGATAGAATGCGACGCCCGACCACGTGACATCCGTCAATGTATCGTCCTTAGGACGATACATTGACGGAAATGCGACTGTCAAGTATATCTGCGGACATGCACGTCCCACCGACGCGCATGAACAATGAAATTGGAAGAATTCACTGGCCATTGCCCCCGCTCTCCGGTTGGCCCTTCCAGCCGACCACTTCTGCCTCCATCATCTCCCTGAGTCCCGAAGGAGCCGCAATGCCTGACCGCGAACCCGCCAACCCCGAGCGCCTTGTCCTTGAAGGGACGCACGTCCGCCTGGAGCCGTTGCGTGTGGCACACGTCTCGGCGTTGGTCGCCGCCGCAAGCGAAGACCGATCGACCTATGGCTTCACCTATGTCCCCGATGGCCTGGCGGCGACCGAAGCCTACGTCGCCAGCGCGATCATCGACCGCGAGGCCGGGCGCTGTGTGCCCTTCGCCACCATTGACGGGTCGAGCGGCCGAGTCGTGGGAACGACCAGGTTCGCGACGTTTGGGCATTACGCATGGGAGGGCGCCAGCGTGCATCAACGCGGTGAACACCTCCCTGACGATGTGGAGATCGGCTGGACGTGGCTCGCGGCCAGCGCCCAGCGCACGCCCATCAACACCGAAGCGAAGCTGTTGATGCTCAGCCACGCCTTCGAGAACTGGCGCGTTCATGTCGTGCGATTGAAGACGGACTCCCGCAACGAGCGCTCGCGCAGCGCCATCCTCCGCCTCGGGGCGCAACACGACGGTATCCTCCGTGCCGCCCAGCCCGCCTCGGATGGCGCGATGAGGGACACCGCGTACTTCTCCATCCTCGAAACAGAGTGGCCCAGGGTGCGCGATGGCCTCCGTACAAAGCTCGAACGCTAATGGCTAGGTTGCGTCTCGCCAGCGCCGCTCCAGATCGGCAAGCGTCCGCGGGTCCGGGTCGCGGCCCGCATAGCGCGCCTCCTGGAACGCGGCCGTGATCTCGTCCGTTACCGGTGTCTGGAAGGTCTCCGCCAGTTCCGGGGCGAATTCGGCGGCGGTCCCGCCGGGTGGACGGTCGTGGCCCTTGTCGGATGCGCGGATGAGCACCTCGCTGTACAGCCTGATGACGCCTTCGCCAGATGCGCTTCGCCGTCGTTCCCCCCGGCGAAACAGCCCGCGCAGCAGCGCGTTGATGTCCTCTCCAACGCTGCCCACTGTCGAGACCTGACCCTCCCCGAGCGCCCGCGCCCTTGACCGAGAACGCGCGCGCAGAGCAAAGGCGATAACGCCGGCAACGATCGCGGCTACTATGGCGAGCGCCAACATGCGCAGCAGCACAACTCCGACTTTTGTGTAGAGCGGTGTCTTCTCGGAAAGCCCCGGATCGCTTGGCTGGTCATTACCCAACTGGCGAAGGCCCGCGTCTATCTGGGGAAGCGGACCCGCGCCGCTGAAAATGAACCTGAAGAACTTCTCGAGGAGCCATGCGGGAGGGGTGAGGATCCATGTCAGCAGCGTCTCGGTCGCTGTTCCCAGGGGCGGCCCGATGAGCGGTCCGACGATGCCGACGAAGAGCGCGAACAACAGGAGCAATATGGCGGCCGCTCCCGCGACGCCGCCGAGCATCGCGCCCGTCACCCCACCAGCACGGAGCTCGCCTATCGTGGCGCCACTACGGGCCGATTGCGATGCCGCGAGCGAGACCACGGCGAGCGCATAGAAGGCCGCACCGGCCCGACCCACCTCCCCCGTCCGCCCGGTCATCGCGCTGAGGATGAGCAACACCGTGACGAGCGCGAAGGGCACGGCGAAATGTTTCGGGACCATCTCCAGGTCTACGTCGTCGGCCGATTTCGACGCTGCCCGCGCCCATACCACGAACAGGAAGATCGCACCCGCAATGGCATGGCCGCCAGCGCGCGCCGTCGGTTGGGAATCCCGCAGGAAGTCCATCGCCCAGCTCAGGTCCCAGATGGCGAGGTCTTGTGCGAACTCGATCCGCAGCGCTCCGTAGAGGACCATGAACGACGCGTAAATAATCAGCACGCGGCCCCACGGTGCGGGAAGCGCGAGGTAGTCCACGACGCGAGGGAGTTGGTACGCGAACAGCGCCACGGCCACGAACGTCACGGCCCGCACGGCGTGCCGATCCGTAGCGTCGTACCCGCCCGCTATCCATTCCGCCAGGGTATAGGCAGCGAGCGCCTCGCAGGAAATGGCGCCCAGGACAGCGATCCGGCCAATCACTCCGCCGCCTCCATTCGCTGAAACGCCCGCGCCACGGTTTGGAAGGCGATGCCCGGCAGCATCGCAGCGTCAACCCTGTCCGAGGTCGCGATCACGGCGACGTGGTGGCCCGCATCCCGCAAGCGAAGGATCGCGCCGGCGAGCCGCTGCGGGATGAGCGACGCTATCACCACGATCGTCGAACCGACGGGCATGCGCCCCGCCTCCCGCTGGATTTGGACGGCGAGGTCACCCATGGTCAGCGGTTGAACGACCGCGAGCGCCTCGAGGACGCGGGTGATCTGGTCGCGCGAACGCGAAGGCGCGAGACGGATGGGGCGGTCCGCGTTGGGATAGGCGCCATTCGCCAACAACCCCACGGCGAATCTATTGGCCGCCGCCCATGTCGCGATCGATGCCGCCGCCGATACCGTGCGTTCGAGTTCGTCGCGGAGGTATCCTTCCCAGGCGTGTTCCATCGTGTCGATATTCACGAGGATATACAGCTGCTGTTCCGCCGATGGTTCGTAGACGCGTGACTGCAGGTCCCCGCTGCGCGCGCTGGCTTTCCAATCGATGCGACGAAGCGGGTCGCCCGGGCGATAATCACGCAGCCCGGCGATGCGCACCGGGTCCTCAAAGAGTTTGTTCCGTCCGCGCACCATCCCCAGGGGCCGATCGGCGGGAAGGCCCAAATCCTCCATGCGGTGCACACGCGGGAACGCGATCAAGTACTGCGTGTCGTTGTTCTCCTGCATCCCCGGGAAGATTCCCAGCAGGTCACCCGAGCGGATGGTCGAAGGGCCGGTTGGGTGGAAGCCCCGCTCTCGCGCCTCGATTTCGAACGTCCAGGCATGTTTTTCATACCAGCCCAGGGCACCGCGGCGTGTGATCCAGCTCGAGCCGGGCGCGGCGGACGCAGCGAGGTCTTCGCCCGGCGCGGCCAGCTGCTCGGCGAGGCCATAACGCCAGCTATACCAGGGAAGGGGCAGGAGCTTGCGGTTCTCCAGTTCGATATCCAGCTTCACGCGCTCGCCGATGAACGCCCGACGCTCCGAGAGCTTGGAAGTGAACGTCACGCGGTCGAACAGGTGGCGACTCCAGAAGCGGCTTACGCCGCCAATCACGAGGACGACGAAGCCGACGCCGGCTATGACCGGCTCGGCCACGCCAAAGCCGACGAGGATCAGGAACGAGCCGATGAGCAGCCATGCATCGCGGAAGGGCATAGGCTCAGGCCTCGACCGGGACAGGCACCCGTTGCAAAAGCTCCGTCAGGATTTCGTCTGCCTCGCGCCCGCGCAGCCGGGCCTGCGTGGAAAGTATCAGGCGGTGGCAAAGGACGTACGGGGCCATCGTCTTGACATCGTCCGGCAGAACGTAGTCACGCCCGCCCGTGGCGGCGTAGGCGCGTGATGCCCGCATCAAGCCGAGGCTGGCACGCGGGCTCGCGCCGAGTTCGAAGGCTGGCTCATTCCTCGTCGCCCGTACGACGCGGACGATATAGCGCCGCACTCCGGGGTCGATGTGCAGGTGGCCAAGGGCCTCCGCCAGGCGCACGAGTTCGTCGGCTTCGACTACCGGCTGGAGGGACTCCATAGGGCTGCGCGATTCGTAGCGGGCAAGAATCTCGTCTTCGTCGTCTTCACCCGGATAACCGAGCTTCAGGCGCACGAGGAAGCGGTCGAGCTGCGCCTCGGGCAGCGGGAACGTGCCTTCGAGTTCGATGGGGTTCTGTGTGGCAATCACGAGGAAGGGGCGGGGCAGCTTCGTGGTCACGCCCTCGACCGTGAGCTGGTGCTCTTCCATGGCCTCCAACAGCGCTGACTGCGTTCGTGGCGTGGCGCGGTTCACTTCGTCCGCGAGCACGACCTGGGCGATTAGCGGGCCTTCGCGAAAAGCGAACTCGCCCAGCTTCTGGTTGTAGTAGTTGATGCCCGTGATATCCGCGGGCATGAGGTCCGGCGTGAACTGGATGCGCTTGAAGCTGCACCCGATGGAGCGCGCGATCGCCCGGGCAAGTGTTGTCTTTCCAATGCCGGGGACGTCTTCCAGGAGGATATGTCCCTCACACAGGAGGGCGACGACGGCAAGGCGGACAACCTCTGGCTTGCCCACGATGATGCGCTCGACGTTTTCCTGGAGCCGGTCGGCGATTGCCCGGATGTTGTCGACGTCGGCGGGAGAGAGGCGCGAAGGCACCGATGGGTTTTGCACGAACACTTCCTTTGCGGTTCGAATCCTACCGGAACTCGTGAGCAGGCGCAGAGTCATCACTGGCCCCTACACTGCGCGTAGTGGTGGACGTGCGACGGATTCCCATGAGCTACAACAATGTATACGCATTGGACCACCTCGGCGGTCGTCTCCTCATCGATACAGGCCCCGATTACGATGGCGCCAAAGCGCTGCTTGTGACCGAGTTCGCGCGCACGCCCGACCTTGTCATCGCGACGCACGCCCACCTTGACCATGCCGGGCTGGGAGGCTGGTGGCAGTCGCGCGGCGTGCCCACCGCCATCGGATTGCGCGACGTTGCGACCGCCCGGGTCGGTTCTGCCAGGTTCCAGGAGACCCCGGAATGGGATGCGTTCGTCGAGTTCGTGGAGGCAAGCGGCGCCCCCTCCGAAGTCCAAGCGGAGACGTTCGCTGGCCTTGAACGATCGCGCGCGCGTGGTCGCGCCCAATCCGAGCCCGGCGCCTATGCCCCTTCCGCAGACGGGAAATGGCCCACCGCCCTCCGCTTTGATCCGTTCGTACCTGCTCGAAGCGTGGTGGACGGTGAAGATCTGCTTGGAGGCGCGGCCACGGTGTTCGCTTCGCCCGGTCATACGCCCGGCAATCTCGTCGTTACCGTCCCCAGCGAAGGCTGGCTCTTCTCGGGTGACCAACTGCTCCCCGGCATATCGCCGACGCCCGCAATCCAGTGGGAACCCGGAAGCCACGCCAGATTCGCGAGCCTCCCTCGGTTCTCGCAGTCGATGCGCCGCCTTGCAACGATGGAATTCACCCGTTGTTTCCCCGGACACGGAGAGCCGTTCGACAACGTCGCCGAGCTCATCGCCAACAACCTTGCGCAGATAGACCAGCGCACCGAAAAGGTCTTTGAAGCGATCCGCGCCGCTTCCGGAACGCTCTACCCGATTTGCGAGGCACTCTACCCGCGGGCCGTCCGCCGCCGCTTCTGGCAGATCGTCGCGACGGTCCAGGGGCACCTCGACATCCTCGTCGAGGAAGGCCGCATCATCCAGGCGGACGGACAATACCAGGCAGTCTGACGCGCGGCGATCAGCCCAGTTTACGCGGGGAGGAAGCGCACGGCCCCATCGCCCCATTCCGGAAGCCCTCGCAACGGTGTCATCGCGAGGCGGTTGGTGAGGAAGAGGGCATAGGAAAACGCCAGGTACAGGATTGCCGCCGCCAGCCCGTGGGCGAAGGATCGATCTGCGAAGAGGATCAGCAGAACGAGGCCCAACCAAACCACCGCGAGTACAACGAGGCCGCAGCTTTAGCCATCGTCTCCGGAACGTCCGCGCCGAGCGCAAGGCGACGGCGAGGCTCGGCACGAACAGCAGCACCGTCGGACCGAGCACAAGCGTCGGCACGAACGAGACCGTCCTCGTCACAAGCCTTCGCCGTCGCGTGCCGTTGCGATGCCAGGCGAATGAGAGACCGCTGCACGCCCCAAGGCCCGTGAAGAAGGCGAGGATGAACAACGTCCCCGGCACCGTAAAGACGCGTTCATCCGAGATGCTTCGAAAGAACAGCCGCGCGACGACTCCCCAGGCGAGGCCGAGGGCCGCACCATTGCGCACGTAGTGTCCGCGCCGCGGCACCGCCTGCGAGACGAACCGTCGCCCCATCACCAGAGCTTCTCTTGTCATGTTTGAGCCTCTCCATCCGGGCGCATGGCGCGGATGTATTATAGGAAGATAGCTTCCGTAAAAACAACCAGTAGTGTTCCTGCGTCGACAAGCTGGTCTGAAACTGACTGAAACACCGCTCGGCCTGAGCCTGTCGAAGGGTGAGCACGCCGTTCCACCATCGTGGCGCTGTCCGTCCATGCTTCGACCGTTCGACAGGCTCACGGTCAGCACGAACGAGTGATTGGGCACAGGTCCACCTTCGCCAGGCCATGAAAATGCCGTTTCATCCCTGGTTGCGGCCGAAGGCCATCAACGACTCGGCACGAACGGATTGTCGCCAAGCAGAGTTTGGGTTCAGCCTCCGAACTCGGATGCATACTTTGAAGGGCACCCCAGCCCACCTGACAGGGGGTCCCGCCGGCGTTAAGCTCCCACGCATGGCTCGCACACAGGTCGGTATCGTCGGCGCCGGTCCGGCCGGGCTCGTCCTCGCCCACCTCCTCGGGGAGCGCGGCATCGAGTCCGTCGTCCTCGAACGCCACACCCGTGACTACATCGAACATCGGGTGCGGGCCGGGCTGCTCGAACACCGCACCGTGGAACTCCTGCGCGAACACGGCCTCGGCGGACGCATGCTCGAACTCGGCCAGGTCCACCGCGGCACGGAACTGCGTTTCGACGGCCAGCGCCACCGCATCCCCTACAGCGACCTTTACGGCGGCCGCACCATGCTCGTCTATCCCCAGCAAGAACTCGTCGCGGACCTCGTGCGCCTGCGCCTGGCCGCCGATGGCGAGATTGTGTTCGAAGCCGACGACGTTGCTCTCCACGACATCGAAAGCGAGAGACCAAGCCTGACCTATCGCGAGAACGGCGCATGCCATGAACTCGAATGTGGCTTCATCGCCGGCTGCGACGGGTTCCACGGCGTCTCCCGACCGTCCATCCCGCCAGGTGCGCTCACGACGTACGGGTTCGAGCTGCCCTTTGCCTGGCTCGGAATTATCGCGGCCGTGGCGCCATCAACCTCGGAGATCATTTACGCCCTCCACGAACGGGGGTTCGCGGGCCATATGCTTCGCACGAACGAGATCAGCCGCTTCTACCTCCAGGTCGAACCCGACGACGACATTGCAAACTGGCCGGACGACCGTATCTGGTTCGAACTGCGCACGCGCCTCGCGACGAACGACGGCTGGACGCTGCGCGAAGGGCCGATCCTCGAAAAAAGCATCACGGACATGCGCAGCTTCATCGCGGAGCCCATGCGCCACGGTCGGCTCTTTCTCGCCGGCGACGCCGCCCACATCGTCCCGCCATCGGGCGCGAAGGGCATGAACCTCGCCATCTCCGACGCGCGCGTGCTCTCCGAAGCGCTCGCGGCGTGGTACGGGTCGGGCTCGACGGCCCTGCTCGATAGCTATTCCGAGACCTGCCTGCGCCGCGTTTGGCGCGTCCAGGAGTTTTCGAACTGGATGAGCTGGATGATCCACAAGATCCCGGATGGCGTTCCCGACGCCTCCTTCCGCCGCCGCCTCCAGCGCGCCCAACTCGAATACCTCACCACCTCGCCGTCCGCTGCCGCCAGCTTCGCCGAAAACTACGTCGGTCTCGAAGATGTGTAGACGAGTTCCGAGTTCCGAGTTCCGAGTTCCGAGTTCCGAGTTGGTCCCATTTGCCTCCGTCCCGTGACAGCCCCTCACTCCTACCGCAATCCCACGGGCACCGCTGCGTAATACTCCTCATCAACCTCGAACTGAAGCGCTCCGAGGAAGCGCGCGACCATGTTGTAGTAGCCCACGAGCAGGGTGAGTTCGACCAACTCGCGCTCACCGAAGTGCGCGCGAACACCGGCCCATTCGTCGTCGGACACCGCCGGCGAGGCGGTCAAACGCTCGGAAAAGCCAATCACCACGGCCTGGGCATTCGTGAAGTTTCTTCGCGCCCCGGCCTTCAGCGCTACGATCTGCTCCTCGGTCACACCCTCGCGCAACGCCAGCGGAACATGCGCGAGCCACATCACCCGCGAATCCGTCGCCCGTGCGACGGTGAGGATGGCCAGCTCCCGCACTGCCCCGTCAAACGTCGTCCCCGTGCGGAACGTCCCCGTCATCTGGACAAAGTCCCGCAACAGTCCAGGGCTGTGTGCCATGGTCGCGTAGAGCGTCGGCACGAATCCGCGTTCAGCCCGCATGGCTGCCAGGAGTTCGTGTATCGCCCCGAGTGATTCATGTGGATGGATTGGTTCGATTCGCCCCATGCCAACTCCTTCCAGGCCACACCGGGTGGGCCGGATACGGTACTCTACCCGCCAGACGAGCGAACCGGGGACGCCAGATGGATCGCCAAACGGACTTTGCCTCCGCACTCAATGATCCGGTCGATCCGCCGTATCTCTACGCGGGCTATCGCTCGACTCTGCTGCGCGCCCCGTCGCGACCGCTTATCCCGATCGCACATACGCTTTCCGACTTCACGGGGCCGCTCTTCGGGCCGGAGCACGTCGGCTCGCTAGACCACGACCTCACGCGTCAGCACGAAGGCGAGCCCCTCGGCCAGCGCATCATCGTGGCGGGGAGGGTTCTCAATTCAGACGGCGAACCGGTTCCGCGCACGCTTGTCGAAATCTGGCAGGCGAATGCTGCTGGCCGCTACGCCCACGCCGAAGACCAACATGCGGCGCCGCTCGACCCGAATTTCAGCGGCGGTGGACGTTGCCTCACGGACGAAAGCGGGAGCTATCGCTTCGTCACGATCCAGCCGGGCGCTTACCCCTGGCTCAATGCTCCCAACGCCTGGCGACCGGCGCACATCCACTTCTCACTCTACGGACCCAACCTCACGACGCGCCTGATCACGCAGATGTACTTCCCCGGCGACCCCCTGCTCGCATACGACCCCATCCTGGCATCCATCCCCGACCCTGCCGCCCGCGAACGCCTTGTCTCAAAGTTCGACCTCGATCTCACCGAAGAAGGTTGGGCGCTCGGCTATAGCTGGGACATTGTCCTCCACGGCCCATCCGCCACGCCGATGGTCGATTGAGATGAGTCTCATCCCGACTCCTTCGCAGACGATCGGCCCATTCTTCGCCGTCCTTGCACCAGTCGTGGGTTGGCAACTCGTTCACCCCGGTACAATCGGCGCTGTAACCGTCACGGGTACTGTCTTTAACGGCGCCGGTGCACCAGTCCCGGACGCCCTCATCGAGGTCTGGCAGGCGAATGTCACCGGCCGCTACGCCCACCCCGCGGACACGCAAGAGAAGCTGCTTGACGCGGACTTTAGCGGCTTCGGGCAATGCTACACCGACGCTGACGGTTGCTTCCGCTTCCTTACCGTGAAGCCCGGCGAAGTCCCCGGTATCGGCGATACGATGCAGGCGCCCCACCTCACCGTCTCGGTGTTCGCGCGCGGACTGCTCAAACGGCTCGCGACGCGGATGTACTTCGCGGGCGAACCAGCGAACGAAAGGGATCCGGTGCTGTTGTCCATTTCGGACCTCACCATTCGCGAAACCCTGATTGCAAGGGCCACGGGCGCCGCCACACTGCGGTTCGATATCCACCTCCAGGGCGAACAGGAGACGGCTTTCTTTGCGATCTAACGGACTGTTCGCGCCGATGTTCTCCACGCCCGCGATGCTGGAAACTGTCTCCGACCGAGCCTGGCTCCAGGCATTGTTGGACACGGAGGCCGCCCTTGCGCGGGCGTGCGAGCGGGCGGGAGTGATCCCAATCGGTTCGGCCGAGGTGATCGCCTCATACTGCAAGGCCGACCGCTTCGACATAGACGAAGTTGGCGCAGCAGCGGTTGCCGCAGGAGTGCCCGTCGTGCCCCTTGTAGAAGCGCTGAGGGCCGCGGCACCCACGGACGCCGCCCCATACGTGCACTTCGGTGCGACCAGCCAGGACATCCTCGATACGGCGATGATGCTGATCGTTCGCCGCGCGTTGGACCTCATCGTGGGCGAGGTGGCCGCCGCCGCCGATGCCGCCGCCGTCCTCAGCGAACGCCATCGCCTCACCGTCATGGCGGGCCGCACGCTCCTACAGCAGGCCGTGCCGATTACATTCGGCCTGAAGGCCGCAGGGTGGCTCAACGGCATCCTGGAAGCGCACAGCAACCTGCGACGCGTGCGCGGCGAGAGATTGGCCGCTCAGCTCGGTGGGGCGGCGGGCACCCTGGCAGCGTTCGGCCCCAGCGGTCTCGATGTCGCTCGTTTTTTTGCCGAAGAACTGGATCTGCGCGAACCTTCACTCCCCTGGCACACCTCCCGCGGCCGCATCGCCGAAATTGCCAGCGCCTGCGCCATGGCCGCGGGCGCCGCGGGCAAGGTCGCCCTGGACGTGATGCTGCTGATGCAAAGCGAAGTCGCCGAAGTCTTCGAACGCGACGCGCCCGGACGGGGCCGTTCATCCGCGATGCCCCAGAAGCGCAACCCGGTGCTATCGATTGAAGTAGCCGCATCGGTCCCCCGCATCAACGCCCTTGTCGGCGTGCTCCTTGGCGCCATGGTGCAAGCGCATGAACGCGCGGCTGGCGAATGGCAGTCAGAATGGGAGAGCGTGTCCGAACTGCTCGCGCTCACTGGCGGCGCTGTCTCCCGCCTGCGCGAACTGATCGAGGGCCTGGAGGTCGATGCGGTCCGCATGGGTGCGAACCTCGACGCGTCCGGAGGCTTCGCAATGGCGGAGACCGTCGTGACCGCACTGTCAGGTACTCTTGATCCGACAGAGGCACGGTCGATCCTGGATGGCATATGTCGCGACGCGCTTGAGGCTCACATTTCCCTGCGGAGGGCGCTCATCGAGCATCCGCGCGCGCGGCAACACCTTTCCGAGCCGCAGATCGACGAACTCCTGGATCCCACGAACGCGATCGGCCTCGCTCCTCAATTGGTCGACCGCACGTTGGCCGCGTATCGCGCGTTCTCCCCCTCGCCGGTCCTTCCCGGGAAGGATCGGGAGGCTAATTTGGCGCGGCGCCAGAGCGAGCGATGAAAACTCCGCTCGCCCTGAGCTTGTCGAAGGGCCGGTGCCCTCTGAACCCTGTTCGAGCGTGTGTTCATGCTTCGACAGGCTGCTCTGAAAATCACCAAAACACCGCTCGGGCGATTGGGCGCGAATCCACCTTCCCCCAGGCCGTGAAAATGTCGTTTCATCCCTGGTTGTGGCCAAAGGCCATAGATGACTCAACACGAACGGTTCTTTCGAAGCGCGGGAAGGGGGACGGGTTCCAGACCAGAGGGGGCAGGGGTGGGACTCTCAGTCCGCGCCGAGCCTCCATGTCCTCCCTGCTATTTATTATCTTCTAAAAAAACGGCACGTCGCCGCCGCGGTTGCTCGTCATCACGATGAGGACAACCAAGACGACGGCCTCTGCCGTGACGAGGGCGCCACCCAGCCCGAGCCATGCGAGTTGCGCCATTCCGCGCGTCGCCATCGCGGGCATCAGGAAAACGATCGACGAACCAGAAATGACGACGAGGCTGATGACGCCGAGACTGTTGGCGCTCATGAGAAACGGCAGGAGGGTCAGCATGCATTCTCCGGTTTGAGGAGGTGTTTCGCGCCGGACCACATCCAGCGCCGTCGAGATAATAGGCACTGCGGCCGTTAAGGCCCAGCCGACTTTCGCCGATAATCCGCCACCGCCGCCTTCAATGCGTCCGCCGCGAGCACACTACAGTGCACCTTGTCGCGCGGAAGACCGCCTATCGCTGTCGCGATGGCCTCACGCGTAAGCCCCAAAACCGCATCAAAAGTCCACCCACGCACCATTTCGCTCGCGAACGAACTCGTAGCAATGGCAGGGGGACACCCGCGCGTCAACCACCGCACCTCGCTGATGCGTTCGCCCTCGACCCGGATCATCACGCGCATGCGGTCGCCGCAGACCGGGTTCGATGTCGTCGCCTCTCCGTCGGGCGCCTCCATCTCCCCGGAGTTCCTCGGATTCTCGAAATGCTCCATCACCAACGGTCCGTACGCTGCCATCAATACCATCGTAGCCGTTCGTCGTACCCGTTTGCGAACATCGGCGGATTTTGGAAGGCTGACAGGCGTTTGCTCCGGCCTCACTATTCTTCCCGGGAAGGATAGTGAGGCCAACATGGCGCGGCGCCAAAGAGGGATGAAACCTCCGCTCGCCCTGAGCTTGTCGAAGGACCCGTGCCCCCTGAACCCTGTTCGAGCGCGTGTTCATGCTTCGACAAGCTCAGCACGAACGGTTCTTTCGGCGGGCGGGAAGGGGTGAGGGCCGGACGCCGTGAACTTCTCTTTCGCCGCCGCGCTGCGTATCCTTCGGGCGAACCTGATCCCGCGCCTCAAGGAGCGACCCATGCCCGAATCCCTCGTCCCTACCGCTTTCGGACCCCTCCAGGGCGTCCGCGTCCTCTCCACCGGTTCCGTAATCGCCCAGCCATTCGCTGCCGTCCTCGCCGCACAATGGGGCGCGGAGGTCATTCAGACGGAGAATCCCCATGTTGAGGACGCGTGGCGCGGGATCGGCTATGCGTTGCCAAAGAAGGATGGTTCGGGCACCGTCGGCACGAGCTGGCTCGCCGAACGCCGCAACGAGTTCAACGTCACGCTCGATATGAGCACACCCGAAGGCAAGGAGATCTTCCTCAAACTTGCTGCCCGCTCGGACATCTGGATGGAAAGTTCCAAGCCCGGGACCTACCCCAAATGGGGGCTCACCGACGACATTGTCCTTGCCGCCAACCCCCGCCTCGTCGTCTGCCACGTCTCCGGCTACGGCCAGGAAGGCGAACCCTCCTACCTGGGCCGCGGCAGCTACGACATGATCGGCCAGGCTTTCGGTGGCTCCCTCTACCAGACCGGCTCCCCCGATCCTGAGCCACCCATGCGCGCCGCCCCCTGGACCGCCGACTACATCACCGCCCTCTTCTGCCTCTCCTCCTGTCTCGCGGCCTATGTCCACGCCAAAGCGACCGGTGTCGGCCAGGTCATCGACCTCGCCCAGTTCGAGGCGGTCCACTCGGTCCTCGCGGGCACGATGGTCGAATGGTTCCAGCTTGGCGTGGTCCGCGAACGTAGCGGCAACAAGTCCCCCGCCTTCCAACCCTACGACGTCTTCAAGTGCGCCGATGGCTCCGTCGTCATCGCTGCGCCAGCCGTCACCATCTTCGAAAAAGTTTGCCGCATCCTCGACCTCGACCCCAAGGACGAGCACTGGATCACTGCCCGAACCGCCATCAACGACATCAACGGCCTCGAATTCGATGCCATAATGCGCGGCTGGTGCGAAGAACGAACCATGGCCCAGCTGATCGACGTCCTCAACGCCGCCGGCATCCCCTGCGCCCCCATTCTCAACAGCCAACTCGCCGCCGAAGACGCGCATTACCAGGCACGCGGAGTCCACGTCGAGTGGGAGGACGAACAGGTCGGCCGCCTCAAAGGCACCGCGCCCCTCCCCCGCTTCTCGGCGACGCCCGCCCAGATTTGGCGCGGCACTGCTGGTCCCGGCGCCGACAACGCCAAAATCTTCGGCGACCTCCTCGGCTACTCCGCGGACTCCCTGGCGGCCATGAAGTCAAACGGGGTGCTTTGAGACTCGCCTTGCCGCTCCTATTTTCTATCTGCGATTTCCTATTTCCTCGGCCGCCGGAGCGGCCTGATTGACACTCTCCGTCTACGTCGTCCCCCCACTGCCACCAGGATCGCGATTGGCATCAGACCATCCGTGGTGGTGTTCCGCGAACCCTTCCTTACGGTCGGGCTACGGAAGTGTCGCGGGCCGCTGCCGTCGGAGAGTCACCGGGTTCGGTCTGCCGGTCGATGGCAGACCAACCGAAGACGAATGTTACAATCGCCATCCAAAGGGTCGGCGGTGGAAGCAACGCCCCTATGATGAGGAGAATGTGATTATGCCCGAGTACATCCCCAGCACGATCCAATGGGTCCGCGAACAGGTTGAGCTCTACGAGCGGACGAATGGCGCAGAGGGCGACACCCTTCGCGACACCGGCCTTCCCGTGATCATCGTCACGAACGCCGGTAACAAATCCGGCGCCGTCCGAAAGACGCCGTTGATGCGGGTCAAGGATGGCGACGCCTACGTCCTCGTCGGGTCCATGGGTGGTGCGCCCAAGAACCCGGTGTGGGTCTACAACCTCCGCGCGAACGGCGATGTTGAGATCCGTGACCGCGCCGACGTCCAGCGTATGCGTGTCCGCGAGGTCAGCGACGCCGCCGAACGGGAGCGCCTGTGGGCGCTCAGTGTCTCCGCCTTCCCGCCCTACGCGCAGTACCAGCAGCGCACCACCCGCACGATCCCTGTGTTCGTGGCTGAGCCGGCGTAGCCCACGGGGCCGGGCCTCGCGCCCTCACCCCCAGCCCCTCTCCCGACCGTGCGGGAGAGGGGAGTAAGAGAGCGTGCTCATTTTCCGTTCGCCCTGGGGCGGTCGCGGTGCCGCTGCGCTATGGACGGTGATCAAGCGCGTGTTCATTCTTCGACCGTTCGACAAGCTCACGCTCAGCACGAACGGTTCGTTCGGGTCTCGGACGGCATTTTCGGACCAGAGGGGTGGAGGGTTGTGGCCGGACGGTCGCATCCACTCCGGTACACCGACATTTCCTTGTCCGACACTCGCTATACCACCACCGTGCCCGCGACACCGGGCGCGGCATCCGGGTATTTCAGGTCCAGGCTTTCAAGCTTGTGCACAAGCGCCCCAGCGACAACCAGATCCCGGTACCAGTTGTGGTTCGCGGGCACCACATGCCACGGCGCGACCTCAGTGTTGCAGCGCGTCAACATTTCGTTGAACGCCTCCTGGTAGTCGTCCCAGAGCTTGCGGTCATCAAGGTCTCCGGCGCGAAACTTCCAGCGCTTGTTCGGGTTATCGACGCGCTCCTGGAGCCGTGCGCGCTGCTCGTCTTTTGAAATGTGCAGGTAGAATTTCATCACCACGGTCTTCTGAGCGCTGAGATATGCCTCGAACGCGTTGATGTCGTCATAGCGCGCTTTCCAAACGTCTTTCGCGGCGAAGCCCTTCACCCGCTCAACAAGCACACTCTCGTAATACGAACGGTTGAAGATCGTCATGTGCCCCCGCGCCGGCGCCTTCACGTGGTAACGCCAGAGGTAATCGTGCGAAGTCTCCTCCGAAGTGGGCACGCCGAAGTTGACCACGTTGCACCCCAGCGGCCCCACCTCGCGGAACACGTTCTTGATCGTCCCGTCCTTGCCCCCCGTGTCGATAGCCTGGAGCACGATGAGCATCGCGAAGCGTTCATCCGCATAAAAGACATCTTGCAGCTCGTTAAGACGGAACCGTGCCTTCTCCAACTCGGCGAGGCCGTCCTCCTTCTTCACGTCGCCCGTGTGGTCCGAGGAGAAGTCCTTGAGGTCCACCTTCTTGCCCGGATCCGGCACGATCGGTTGGCTCATTGCGGCGATCCGCCCCGCTTCGTTGCCCGTCGCGCCTGTTGGTCCGCGGGCAGCGCCTCCTCGAAGTGGTCCTTCCATTCCGGGTCCGGTGTCTCACATGCCGCCTTGGGCACGAATACCGACCGCTCGACCAGCGCCATCTTGTGGATGTAGCGCGGGCAGTTCGAAAAGATCGCCTCCGCTACTACCTCAACGATGAACTGCGCTTCCGGAAACTCCGTCATGAGCGGGTGCTCGTACCGGATCGTGGCCGTGCCATTGACGCGCATACGCCGCTGCCGATCGAAATCCACGAACAGCATCCCAACCTTCGGGTGTTGAAGGACGTTCCCCATGCTCATGAACATGCCGTTGCCGTCGTAGCTCGGGTATGCCAGCGTTCGCTCGTTGAGCACGCGCAGGAATCCCGGTTCGCCGCCCTTGTACGAGCAATCCAGGTTCCCCCCGGCATCGCCCGTCGCCAGGAAGAACATGTCCATGCGCGCGAGGAAGTCCCGGTCTCCGTCGCTGAACACGTCATGGATGATGTTGCCAACGCGGTCCGCCAATCGTCGGCTGTCGAACCGATCCTGAAGTTCTCGCTCGCCATCGTGGAATTGATCGGTCATGGGTGCCTCCATCGAATGAAGCCTGTAGGCTATGCGACACTATATCACCGCACCAGGAGCCATCTCATGCCCAGCCGTCGCGGAAGCATCGCCCTTACGGAAGCCGAACAGGAAGAGTTCCTCAGAGAGAGTTGGACCGTGCAGATCGCTTCCAACGGCCACAAAGGCTTCCCCCACCTCGTTGCCATGTGGTACGTCATGGACGAGGGCAAGATCACCTTCACGACCTTTGGCAAGAGCCAGAAGATCATGAACCTGCGCCGCGACCCGAAGATCTCCGCGATGCTTGAATCCGGGAAGGCTTACCAGGAGCTACGCGGCATGGTGATCGAGGGCACCGCCGAAATCGTCGAGGACAACGCCGAGACCGCCCGCGTCATGGGCCTCGTCGGCTCCAAGTACAACGGCGTGCCCGTGCCCACGAACACGGCCGAAGCTGCGCTCAAGGTTGCATCGAAGCGCGTCGTCGTCCGCATCAACGCCGATGACATCTACTCCTGGGACCACGGTAAGCTCGGCGGACGTTACTGAGCGGCGATTCTGGCTGCGCGGGTCCTAGCTCTCAGCCGCTCGCCTCGCTACGCTTTCGGCCATGCCCACGAAGTCCAAGGCCGCCTCTGCTTCCAACGTAACGACCGTCGGCGACTACCATCGCCTGTTCGAATCCGACGCCCGTTGGGTGCTCGGTGGGTTTGCGCTCCCGGGGGCCGAGATCTGGCAATATAAGGAACCGAACGCTGTTGTGCTCGTGCGCGATGGCTGGCTGCAGGTGAGCGCCGTGCCCTATACACGGGGCCACGACCGTATCCAGATCCTCGACAACGCCAAGCACATGTACTTTTCGAAAGAGCGCTTCGAAGTCCCCGCGGGCGGCAAGATCACGTTCGAAATCCAGATCGCCGCGCGCACCGTCGCGACAAACCCCGGCAACCTCTACGACGGATATGTGTCCTGGAACCTGCTCGATCTCACCACCGGCTGGGCATTGGACTTTTTCACGGGCGGCGAGACGGTGGCGACGGTCTATGGACGCCTTCCCTTCCCCGGCGCGGCTATCCCGGAGACGGGCGAGGCGAAGGCTTTCTGCCTCTTCCACGAACTGGCGGACTTGCCCGCTTCGCAGGGCCAGGTGCATAGCTACCGCATCACTTATGACCAGGGCGCGGATACCGTCGAGTTCGAAGCCGATGGCAAGATCGTGGACCGTTACGAGCGAGTGCCCGACAAGATCACGGGCTTCACGGCGGCACTTGGGCTGATGTCCGAGATCGATCAGGTCGCGGGGAAGTCCGTCAGCTGCCATGGCCAAGGCGTAATCGGGCGTTGGAGCGCGATGAAGGTGACGACCGAGGAGGCGGGCTGATGCGCATCACCGTCGTTGGCGCGGGCGTCTCCGGGCTGACGAGTGCGATCGTGCTCGAACGGCTGGGGCACGACGTGCGCATCCTCGCGAGCGAACATGGCGCCGTGACGACTTCTGGCGCGGCGGGAGCGGTGTGGTACCCCGTGCACTTGGCGGATACTGGACGTGCGTTTGGCTGGGCGCAGCGCTCGTACGCCGTGCTCAAAGGGCTGGCCAGCTCCACGCCGGACGCCGGCGTTGATATTCTCACGGCCTTCGAAGCGGTGGATACCGACGAGCGCCCGTGGTGGGCCGATGCGGTCGACAACATCGTCTTTCTCAAGGGCGACCACCCCTACCCGTCGCCGTTCGCGTGGAGCTTCGCCGCCCCGCGTTGCGACCCCGCCGTCTACCTGCCATGGCTGGAGAGCCAGCTTCGGACACCGATCGAAAAGGCGACGATCGCGGACCTTTCGACGGTTTCTGGCGACCTCGTCGTGAATTGCACGGGCCTGGCTTCGCGCGAACTCTGCGGCGATGGCCAACTCGTGGGCGTGCTCGGCCAGACGATCAGCGTGGAGCCGGGAACGCTCGACACGACGCGGTTCCTGTCGGATGAACGCAACGAGGAAGCGATCTTCTACGCCATCCCGCGCCGCGCGGAGATACTCCTTGGGGGCTGCCGCACTCCGGTGGCGGGGCTGCAACCGCCCCCCGTTGACCCGGCGCTGCGTGAAGCGATCCTCGCTCGTTGCCGGGCCGCCGGCTACGAAGCGGGCGCGATCATCCGCGAACGCACAGGGCTACGTCCCGTGCGACCGACGATCCGCCTGGAACGCGAGGGCCGGATCATCCACAACTACGGCCACGGAGGCGCGGGCTACACGCTCAGCTGGGGCTGCGCGGACGCCGTTGCTGCGCTCGCCCGGTGACATCGCCACGGCTGGAACCGCGCGTGGGCCTCTGTTCGCTCTGCCAGCATTCGCGCACGGTCCCGTCGTCCCACGGCTCGGTCTTCTGGCTGTGCGAGCGCTCCAAGACGGACCCGGCGTACCGGAAGTATCCGCCGCTGCCGGTTCGGGAGTGCGCGGGATTCGAACCGGACAGCAGCCTTAAACGGGCGCACGGAGGGTAGCTGGAACGCGGAGAGCGAACTTTGCCTGGCGTCACGCCCTCACCCCCAGCCCTCTCCCGACCGTGCGGGAGAGGGGAGCAAGAGTTGCCAGAAATCGGGAATCGCCCTTGTCACAGGCCATCACTGCCGTCGATTGCGATCCGGTCAGATGTTCGCAGGGTTGCTGCGACTTCGGCCACTCGGCGGCCCAGCGCCCGGCCCTGCTCGCGGTCCTCGTCCGTCACGGACCCGTGGGCGGTGGCGCCGTAGTAGGAGCCGCTGCGGCGCATCGTTTCGCTCCAGGGGAGGCCGACGACGACCATGCCGTGGGCGAAGAGGAGGTGCATGAGTTGTTGCAAGGTCGCCTCTATCCCGCCGGAGCGAGAGTAGCCGGCGGTGAATGCGCCGCCCGCCTTGCCCGCGAGTTCGCCCGTCTCCCAGAGGTCGCCCGAGTAGTCGAACCACTCCTTGAGCTTGCCCGTGACGCCGCTCCAGTTGGGCGAGCCGATGATCAGGCCATCGCAGCGCAAGAGCTCGGCGACGGTCGCGTCTTCCACGCGGCGGCGGGTCAAGGTCGAGCCAGCCGCCAGAACGCCTTCGGCGACGGCGTCCGCGAGCTGTTCCGTGAGACCGCCACGGCTGTCGTAGAGCAGCAGGATCTCGGTCATTGTGGTAGCCACTTCGGGGCTTCGCGTTCCAAGACGGCGACGACGTCGTGGAAGGCTTCGAACGGATAGAGGCGGGGATGCTCTCCCTCCAGGCGCTCCAGCAGGGTGCTGCGCGCGAACACGGCCTGGGCCTGCCGGGCGGGTTCGACATCCGATTCGCCATCGCCCACGTAGACAACGAAATCGCCGGAGTCCTGGAACGCCTTCGCATACGAGAGTTTGAACCCGGCCTCGACCTGGATGCCTCGGGGGCTATAGTACCGCACCTGCCAGCGATAGACGTTGCGCGTGCGGCCCGTGTGGCGCGCCATGCGGTCGAGTTTGAGTTGATCCAGCACAGGGTCGATGTAGAGGTCGAATCCGAGGCTGACGACGGTCATGAGCCAGCCGTTCCAGTGCGCCCAGTCCGTCAGTTCAAGCAGCCCCTCGCGCACCTTCGCTGTCTCCAAGACGAAGGCGGCGATCTCCCCGCGCGACACGGAGGGGTCGATGAGGTCGAGTTCGGCGGCGTTGGATTGTTCGACGGTTTGGCCCGCCGGGCGTGTTTCGAGGTACTCCGCCCAGGCGTCCTTGGGGACGAAGCGCGCGAGGACCTGGCGGAGGGTGTTCTCCATCACGAGGGTGTCGTCGAAATCGAGACAGAGGATGCCGACCATGCGGGCATGATAGCGGAAGTGTGCGGAGGGCTTCGGCGGCGCGCCCTCACCCCCCGGCCCCCTCTCCCGACTTCGCGGGCGAGGGGGAGTCAACCTGACAGCGCGGGGGCGCGTACGACGACCGGTACACTGTGGGGATGGACCTCGCTCGCGCCCGGTTTCTTGTTTCCCTTCGCGGTCGCGAAGCACTCGCGGCGCTCGACGCGGAACTGGCATCCCTCCCTTTGCATGCGCTCGCGGACGAACTTCGCCGGGCTTATCCGGCGCATGAGGCTGCGGCGTTGGCGGAGCAGGTGACGCTCCGCCACCGAGCGATCGAGAAGCTCGGCCCGGGTACATCGCTCCTCCTCACGCGCGAGGGTCTCGAGATGATGACCCCGCCCGCCGTTGCCGCCCGCCGCGCCGCCCGCCTGGCGACCCTTGACCTGCCCGTCCTCGATCTCACCTGCGGTCTCGGCGGCGACCTCCTCGCCGTGGTCAATGCGTTGAAGACGGGGCCAGAGGTTCTTTCTCCCCCTCGCCCGCGAAGTCGGGAGAGGGGGTCGGGGGGTGAGGGCCGCGCTTGTGGCCTGGAGAAGGACGCCGCGACAGCCATCCTCGCAAGCGCAAACGTTGGGAGGGCGGCGGTCGTCCGGGGTGACGCCGCGCATCCACCGTTCGCGGTCGATGGGAGCGCGGTCATCCTCGACCCCTCGCGCCGAAGCTCCGCCGGACGCCGATTCGACCCGGCCGCCTTCTCGCCAAACTGGGACACCTGCCTCGGCCTGTTGGCGGAGGCGCAAGCGGGCGTTCTCAAAGCCTCGCCGGGTTTGGACCACGCCCACATCCCCGTGCACGCCGAGGCCGAGTTCGTGCAGCTCGGCCGTTCAATGCGCGAGTGCGCGATATGGACTGGCGCGGGCGTCAAACCGGGGCTGCGCCGCGCGGTCCTTCTGCCTGCGGGTATCGAACTCACATCCGAGGCACCGGAGGCAGCGGGGGGACCGGTCGAGTCCGGCGCCTTCGTCTTCGACCCCGAGTCGTGTGTGACCCGTGCGGGCCTGGTGCGCCACCTGGCCCACATCGTCGATGCTCGGATGATGGACCCCCAGGTGGCGTACCTGACCGCCGATATTCCGGCGTACCATCCCATGTCCGCCTGCTTCGAGGTGCTGGAAGTTGTCCCGTTCTCGATCGCCCGGCTGCGCACCGCGCTGCGCACCGGTCATTGGCGGCCGGTGGATATCCGCCGCCGCGCGTTCCCGATCGAGCCAACCGAACTCCTCCGGCTCCTGGGGCGTTTCGATGGCGACCCGGTGACCCTGCTCTGCACAACCCTGGGCGGACATCGGACTATCTTCATTGCCCGTAAGGTCGGTGCGAGCGCCGCTCAGGTCGGTTCGAGTTCGACATTCGTCTGAAAGTCCGGGGCGAAGCGCCTGGTGCGATTCGCTCATGCGGATAAGGGCAGGACCCATCATCAGCAGGAGCATGGCGGGCAGAACCAAGAGCACCAGCACGAGCAATCCGGGCAGCAGCAGCGAAAATGACCCCGACCGCGGGGCACCGAGAGCGTCAGCGCGGTTTCCGAAAATCTACACGCGTTTCGGACCACTGATACGGGGGCTCCAGCATGTCAAGCCGACCGGGGCGGGCTTGATAGTGGAGGTCGTGAAAACAGTCCGCACAACCGTCTCCGAGCGCTGGAATTGGCGCGTTTCGGCGCACGTGCGGCTCGCTTCGCTTGGGTCCACCTGGCTCCTGATCTTCGGCGCATCGCTCCTCGCGCCACTTCTGCCGCTGCTCGGCCTCGCGAGAATGGCGGCTTCCGGCGGCCAACTGTTCCTCAACCGTAGTCTCGCCAAACGTATCCCAATCGCAGGCCGCGATCGGTACGACTGGCTCTTGCTGGGAATTGCTATCGGGGGGGCGGTCTTCGTTTCCAGTTTCGCGGAACTGACCGGTCACAGTCCCTCGATGCTCCTGCTCACGGTGCTCCTGCCTTACAGTGCGCTACAGCTTCGTTCTTTCCGCCGGTCGCTCGTGGCCCATCGTGGCATCGCGCTGAACCGTCTCCCTTTGCCCTTCACCCGTCTTGCGGAGGAGAACGACGCGGCTGCCTGATCTTTGCCTTCTCGACGCGGTTGTGGCGGCTATGACCGCAGCCCCATAGCATCGCTTGAACTATGACGCGTGGAGCCAACGGTCGAAGCTCCGGCCCGGTCCTTGCTGAAAAGGAATAGACATGCGTATTCATCATGTGGAATCGGGCCGAACAATTGCTGAAAACGCGATGGTCGCCCGCAATTATTGGCAGCGCTTTCGTGGACTGATGCTCCGCCGCCGGCTGGCGAAAGGAACTGGTCTCGTCATCGAACCCTGCTCCTCGATCCACATGATGTTCATGCTGTTCCCAATTGACGCCGTGTTTTACGACGCTGCCGGTAAGGTGACGAACGTGGCACTGAACGTCCGCCCCTGGATTGGCTTTGCCGGAACTCTGCGCGGAGCGCGGGGCGTGATAGAACTCCCCGTTGGCACCGCCCATGGGATCCTGAAAGGGCATCAGCTCAACTTCGAACCCGCGAGATCCTGAGAAACGCATTCACGGCAGGAGCGCACAGCGGTCGATGAATTTCATCCGGCGGCGAGAGAAACGCCGCGTAAAGTAAAAGTCGATTTCCGGAAGCGAAGCGCGCGCCATGGACAGGCTCTCCGGGTCAAGAAACCAGGGTACTGTTGGTTCCAGACGCGCCGCCAGTATGGTTAGGCTTGAGTGGAACAAGATTCGTCGTCTCTGAAGCACGAACGTGGAGCAGATACTCGAAGGGTCCGAAGGTGATGCGATCGCCATTCATCAGCGATGCCCATTCGACGCTTGCGTCATTGACGGTTGTTGCTCCTGCCTGCGCGAGGTTGTGGAGCATGATCCTGCCGTCCCTCCACCAAAGGCGCGCATGGAGGGCACTTAAACCATCCACGCGTGCAAGCCGCACCTGGCAATCATCGCCCCAACCCACCGTGACCGGCTCCAAAGTGATTGGGATTTTCGAGGCGCCCATTGACGCCGCAGTGGTTTCAACTAAATAGCCAACATATTCTTCGATACTCTTAAGCGCCGGTTCGGCCAGCGCCGGACCGGGAGCATCGGGGGCGTTCAACACCGGCGGCTCGCGGCGACGCCTCCGCGCCACCCACACGCCAGTCGCCGCAACGGCCAGGACGAACAGCGTTGCGCCCACATAGGGCAGTGTGTTCCTGGACCCTCCCGCCGGAAGGGCAGCTGGCGATTCCGTCGGCGCGGGGACCACCGGAACTGTTACCGTTACGGTGGGCACGGGCGCAATCGTGGCCTCCGGACGTTGACTCGTGAACCGGAACTCCGTGGATGTGCTCCTATCGGCCTGGTTGACGCGGACCATTAGCGTCCTCGCACGCGGGACAGCGGGTGCGGATGATTCCAACGACAGGACGAACTGACCTTTGAGTATCGCCTCGATGGCCGCGAATCCAGACTCGACATCCGATGCCGTAGCGGCATCGAGATAGCGCCCCCCGGTTCGCGCGGCAAGGTCGATGAGATACGCCCGATCGACGGCGATGCCCAGTCCGATTACATAGAAGATGGCGCCGCTGTCCGCGGCTGCTTGCAGGGACTGCTGGCGAGTCACGCCGGAAACGTTCCCGAACTCCTCACCATCGGTGAGCAAAATGACGAGGCGTCGGCCCACCTGCGTGCCGATGACGGCACGTGTTGATTCGGAGACGGCGGCGTAGAGTGCGGTGTTCCCCCCGGCCTTGAGGGCCGATACTCCGGCAACGCTGGCCGACTTTTCCGCAGATAGGGGAATCACAAGTTGTGCCCGGAAGTCGGCGGATCGCACGCGCCTAAGTTCCAGTCGCAGCGGCTACCGCTGTACGCCAGGGCCGCCGAGACGCCGATGACCAAGGGGCGAGCCTACCGCCGCTTCTGCCGGACGCGGGCGCCACGTCTGCGGTTGCGCCGGAAAGGAAGGGAATCTTCACGTTCTCCCAATCGGTGCGCGAATAGCAGCGGGCCGAGCCGAGGAGGAGCAGCACCAACACAGGGCCTCCAGATTGCACGTGTAGGGGGCGGAAGATGCCAGGCCGGGTGTTTTCGGGGGTTCCCCTGCGGCGAACCCCCGATTAGAAGGGCGCCTCGCCGGTGGCACGCTGCGGAACATGTACGGACCGATACCGGGTTGGTGGAATTGGCGGCTCTCGGCACACTGCCGGGTAGGCTCCCTGGCCGCTCTTTGGTTGCTGGTCGGGGTGACGGCGCTGCCGGCGGCGATCGTGCCCTTGGCGATGGTACTGCGCATGGGAGCCTCGGCGGCGCAAACGTGGCTGAACCTCGGGCTGGACAAACGCGAACCGGGGCAGTCGGCGACACGGATGGACGGTCTGTTGATCGCGGCGACGGTGGCAGGTGTCTATTTCGCGGTGATCGCAAACCGCATCAGTGGTGCGCCGTTTTCGCTACCGCTTCTACTCCCGATGATGGCGCCGTTTACCCTGCTCCAAGTGCAGATGGCGCGGCGTTCCTATGCGTTGCACCGCAGAACGCGAGTGCGAGTGGTGGCGCTTTCGCGCATCGAACAGTTCGTGAGCACGGCGAAGGCTGCCTGAATCAGAGCGATTCGCTCATGCGGATCAATGCCGGACCCATCATCACGAGCAGCATTGCTGGCAAAACGAAGAGCACAAGGACGATGATCATCTTCACGGGTGCGCGCTGGGCGGCGACCTCCGTGCGCTGACGCTTGCGGACCCGCACCTGGGCGGCCTGGGTGCGCAACACCTGACCTATGGGGATGCCCGTCTGCTCCGCCTGGATGAGCGCTTGCACAAACGATTTGAGTTCTGACACCTCCGTCCGGTCGATGAGGCGCTGAAGCGCGTCACGGCGGCTGCGGCCCAGTGTCGTTTCGCGGACGGTGAGTCGCAGCTCTTCGCCGAGGGGTCCGCGCGTCTCTTCGCCGACTTCGGAGAGGGCGGCATCGATGGCGAGGCCCGCTTCGACGGACGTCACGATGAGGTCCACGGCATCGGGAAAGGCCATGAGGATGGCCTTCTTGCGAGCGACCACCTTGATTCGCAGCCAATAGACGGGCAGCACTCCGATGATGAGGCCGACGGCAAGCGTAAGCAGCAGTTGCATGCCCCTGGCGCCGTTGGAGATCGCGACGATGATGACCAGGCCGCCCAGCGCACCCATCGCCAACTGCGCGGTCATCCATGCATGAAGGCTGGCTGGTTCACCGGCGATAACGAGGCGATGTTCGACAGTGGTGACGAGCGAACCCGGGAGGAGGCGACCAAGGATGGCGCGGGCGCGGTTCATCAGCGGCGAGCCGACGCGGGCCGCGAAGGGCGTGGCAAGGCGAGCTTCGCGATCCCCGTCGGATGTACGGTCGAAGCGATTGAGACGGCTGGACACGGACCTCGCACGGGCCGGGCTTGTAAGGGTGTAGACGCCGAAAAAGACGGCGAGGGCGGCAGTGAGAGCGGCGAAGACGATCATGATGCTAAACCTCGATCGCCATGACTTTGCGCATGGCGAAGACGGCGACGATCTCCATCCCGATGGCGACCGCCAGGATGATGCGGCCGGTGGGATCCGTCCAGAGCGGGGAGATGAATTCCGGATCCACGACCAGGAAGAAGCCCGCGATCCAGAGTGGCAGGACGCCCACGATCATGCCGCCGAAGCGTTGCTGGGCGGTGAGGGCGATGATGTGGCCGCGAAGCTCTTCGCGTTCGCGCATGGTCCCGGCGACGCTTTCGAGGATGGCGGCGAGGTCGCCGCCGACCTTGCGGTGAATCTCGATAGCGCGGGCGACGATGCGCAGGTCGTTGCTATCGATGCGGTCGACCATGGCGCTGAGACCGGCTTCGAAGGAGCCCCCGAGGCGGGCCTCATCAAGGATGCGCGCGAACTCCGTCGCAAGGGGCGCGTCCATTTCGCGGCTGACGGAGCTGACGGCTTCCATGATGCCGAAGCCGGATTTGAGCGACGTCGCCATGACCTGGAGGGCCACCGGGAGCTGCTTGTTGAACTTGTTCGAACGGCGTTTCACGCGCGAGCGCAGCCAGAATTCGCCACCAATCACACCGGCCATGCCCGCCCCCAACCCGATGAACCAGTACCCGCTCGTCCAGCTCACGACGAGCGAAAGACCGGCGAAGAGGGCGCCGAGGACGAGCACGTATTCGCTCACCTTGAGCGGCACATCGGCACGATCGAGCATGACGGCGCGACGCGTGGCCCAGCCAGATTTGCGCAGCATCGAAGTGACGAACGGACTGCCGCCGAAGTCGTCGTCCTTGAGGATGATGCTCTTCTTGTCGTTCCGCGGCTTCACATCCCCGCGCTGGAGCGTGACCGTACGGGCGGCGAGTTTGCGGTTGGAGAACGAGAACTGACCGGTGAGCGCGCCCACGCCGACGAAGACCGCAAGCGTGGCGCAAAGCGTGGCGAACAGTGTCAGCATCATCAGCGGCCACCATCGAGGAACCACTGGGCTTCGAGTTCGCAACCCTGCAGAGCGAGCGCTTCGGAGAACGTTGGGCGGAGGCCGGTTGCGCGGAAGCGTCCAGTGACCGTCCCATCGGGCGTCATGCCTTCCTGGCGATAGACGAAGAGGTCCTGCATCGTCACGGTGCCGCCCTCCATGCCCGTGATCTCGCTGACACGGACGACCTTGCGGCTGCCATCGGGGAAGCGCTGGAGCTGGACGATGAGGTGGAGCGCGGAGGCCACTTGTTCGCGAATCGCCGTGACGGGCAGATCGATCCCGGCCATGAGGACCATGTTCTCCACGCGGGCGAGGGCGTCGCGCGGGGAGTTCGCGTGGACGGTGCTGAGCGAACCTTCGTGGCCGGTGTTCATCGCCTGGAGCATCTCGAAGGCTTCGGCGCCCCGGATTTCGCCGATCACGATACGGTCGGGTCGCATGCGGAGGGAGTTGCGGAGGAGGTCGCGCTGGGTGATAGCGTGGCCGCCGGTCATATCGGCCGGGCGCGCTTCCATCTTGATCACATGTCGCTGCTGGAGCATGAGTTCCAGGGGATCCTCGATCGTGATGATGCGTTCGTTGCGGGGAATATAGGCGGAGAGGGCGTTGAGGAAGGTGGTCTTGCCGCTCCCCGTGCCGCCGGAGATAAGGATGTTCATCTTGTAGGTGACACAGACGCCGAGGAATTCGGCCATGCGCTCATCGAGTGATTTCGCCGCCACTAGTTCCTCGATGCGGTAGCGGTCGGTGCGGAACTTGCGAACGGTGATGGTGGAGTGGCCGGGCGTCGCGGGGGGGATGGTGATATTGACGCGGGAACCATCGGCGAGGCGGGCATCGACCATGGGCGTGCCTTCATCGACGCGGCGGCCGATGGTGGAAAGGATGCGGTCGGCGACGCGGCGGACGTGCTCCTCGTTGCGAAAGGTGAGGTCGCTCAGGTGGATGACGCCGTTGCGCTCGTAGTAGACGGTATCGAAGCCGTTGACCATCACTTCGGAGACGGACTGGTCGTCGATCAGGGGCTGGATGGGGCCGAGGCCGAGGACCTCATCGGCGACAAGGGAGACGAGACGCGTGCGAATTTCGCCGTAGACGGGGTAGTCCCCGGCGACAAGCAAGGCGAGGGCCGCTTCTTCGACCATGCGGCGAGATTCGCGTGCGTCGGCGGCATTGAGCTTGTCCGCTTCGAGGCGGTCGATCAGCTGCGCGTGCAGTGAAGACACCATCTGCTGGAGGTCCGGCCCCGAGGCAGGCTTGAGGAACTCCTGGGGGGTGGCTGTCATCAGCGCGGCGACGCCGTCCGGTTTCGCGGTGGCGAAACGGAAAGTGGAACTCCCATCGCTACGTCCAAGTTGTGGCATGTCGTTTCCGTCCTGTTGGCGCCCGGATGGGCGGGTGTGTGTTAGCGGGCGCCCATGGGCACGAGGCGGCGAAGGAGGCTCTTGCGCTCCTGCCTGGTCGGTTGAGGCTTGCCCGCGACTTTTTCGGCGAGGCCGTTGAGGTTCACGGCGGCGCGCGACTTCGGCTTCGCGATCACGACGGGCTTGCCAATCTGGGTCGCGTAGGTGACCTCCGAATCGTGCGGGATCTCCCAGAAGACTTCGTGGCGAAGGACGCGCGCGATGTCGGCGGCGCGAATCGTGTTCGCGCCGTTCGCGTGGTTGACGACGAGCATGAGGCGCTCCTTGGGGAAGGATTCGCTTTCGAGGAGGTCCAGGACGAAGGACGTGTCCTTGATGCTCGCCATATCGACGCTGGTGACGACGAGGACCTGTGTCGCGGCTTCGAGGGCTGTGCCGACGATGTCGTTGAACGCGCCCGGGGTATCGAGGATGACGTAGTCGAACATGCGCGCGGCGAAGCGCACCAGCTCCTTGATGTCGGCGGCTTCGACGTTTCGCCACTCGTTCGGGTGCTTGGGCGAAGGGAGCACGTGGACGCCCGAGTCGTGCTTGACGAGCGCAGCCTTGAAGGTCTCGCGTTCCAGCGTGGTGGCGGTCGCGGCGAGTTGGGCGACGGTGAAGCGCGGCTCGATATCCAGCATGATGGCGACGTCGCCGAAGCGCGTGTCGAGGTCGATGACCAACACGGAGTTATCCGTGTTCCTGGCGATAGCAGCGGCGACATTGACGGCGATGGTGGTCTTGCCGATGCCGCCCTTCGCGCCGAATACAGTGAGGACGGTGCCCGCCGAGGTCTTCTGCGCCGGACGCGCCTCGTTGTGTTGGCCGACCATAGTCCCGAGTTCCACGCCGCTCATAACGTGCTCGATGGCAGCAAGAAGCTCGCCTGCCTTGAGGGGCTGGGCGAGCAGGTCGCGGACCCCCGCGTGCATCACCTGGCGGACCACGGAGATATCGGTGCTGCTTGAGTAGGCGATGATCGGCGTATCGGGGAGGATGCTGCGCACCCCCTCGATCGTCTGGATGGCGCGGGCGATAGGGTCATCGACGGAGCAGATGATGAGGTCCGGCTTCGTCTCCTCGGCGAGGGAGGCGGCCTCCACGCCGTAGCCGCAATCCGCGATCACGGCCAGGCGGGCGGGCATGAGCATGCTCTGCACCTCCTGGCGGAAGGCTGCGTTCTCATCGATGATCATGACCATTGGGTTGCGGCCCATGTGTGTTTCTCCTTGGATTCGCTCGGGCGCCCAGGCTGGCGCGCTTATCGCTTTGCCGTCCGGAGCGCTTCCGTGATGGCTTTTTGGATGTCGGCATCGAGGAGGCCGAGGGGGGCGGTATCGCCCGTGTCAACGATCTCTTTGTCGCCGGGGGCGCGCACGGCGAGACGGATCTTGCCGCGCTCCTCCGCCAGCAGGACCTGCTGGGTCTGCTGGGGGCTGATGGCGAGGGTGACGACGACGCCTTCCGGCTGGGCGCCGGGCTGGTCGATGAGGGCGCCATCCTTCTGGCTATTCGTCGATGTGCGGCCCTGACCGATCTGGTTCAACAGCTTCTGTTCGACGGCGAGCACTTCGATGTCCTGGGCGATGAGGAATGAGCGCGTGAGGGTGATGTTGCGCTCGGTGCCGATGTCCTCGTACTTCACGTCCATGACGCCGACGATATCCACGCGGTCCCCGGGGCGTATGAGGCCACCAGCGCCGACGACCTTATCGACCTTCACGGCCATGGCGCGCTGTCCCTTGGGCACGACGAAGCTGAGGCCGAGGTCCGCCTTATTGCTTTCGAAGCTGGCCACCTTCTCCTGGATGACCTGTTCGCCCTTATAGATGGGGATTCGGGCGACGCGCCCGGTGACAAGGTCGCGCGAAGCAAACGCCCCCGCGAGGAGGGCCTTTTCCGGGACGCGGGAGATCTCCAGCATGTCCGGCTTGATCTCGGTGCGCGCCGGGATATCGACCTTCGCGGTCACGACCGTCGTGTCCGAGCCGCCGGAGATGTTGCGGACGGCATCGTCGCTGCTGTTGCTGCGCAACGAAGCGAACACAAGCAGGCCGGTGACGGCGGCGAGACCGGCGGCAAGGAGGAGGCCGGTGCGGCTGCTTCCCCCGAGTGCGAATGTTGTGACACGGGCCATGGTGGATACTCCGAACGGGGGTGTGGTGGTGTTGATAGGGTCCGAGGGCAACGCCCCGGAGATGGTCATTCAGTCAGCTGAATCACCTTGAAGATGCTGTCCGGGTCGTAGTCGATAATGATGCAGCTGCTGCCGCAATTGCTCTGATCGTAAACGGCGAGCTGGGTTTCCCACTCAAGGATGAAACGCCCCCAGATCGCGCCCTTTGGGTTCGCGAGGTTCAGGCGAAAGTCGTTGGCGAGCGGATTTCGGAACGTCTTGGCTGCATCGACCCAGAAATAGGCCAGGATGTAGAGCGTACCGTCGTTTGCCACGTGAATCGTCTTGTTGCCGCTCAGATCCGTGAAGTTCTCGGCGATGACCGGAATGAGGATCACCGACGTGGCCTGGACACGATCGCTTTCCGTCGCCCCGCCCGCACCGACGGGGCTACATGCCTGGATCAACGCGTCGTTGTCCGTCACGTCGTCCCACGAATAGCAGCGTGGAGTGTGGGCGATTGCGCGCTGGATACGAACAACGAGGCCGCTGTTGCTGTTCTGAGTGATCTGCCCGAACTTGTTGCCTGGTTCCGTGTTCAGCGTCGGCTGGAGGGGTTGAGTCGACCCGTATTTGAAGCCGTCGCGTACCTGGTCTCCGCCATCACCCAGATCGACCAGGCCACTGTTGCTCGAACTCCCGCCGATGTTCTTGTCTTTCAGTTCCATGGAGACGCCCGGCGTGCCAGGATAGTCCGCGCGTTCAACCCCGAGCGGGACGACGCCAGGGCCGGGAAGGTTCTGGGAGGCGATGCGGGCGCGCGCCTTGGCGGAAATTTGTGCGTCGATGAGTCCGAAGGTCGGAAACGCGAATCCCGAGGTGCGCCGCACTCGAACAAAGACGGTCTTGTAATCGCCCCCGATCGTGACTTCGGGCACCGCGTCCAGGTCCGCGTTATTTTTTTCTGCCCATGTGCTCGCTGCCGCCGTTGCGGCCGTGCCACCCGCCGCCGTCCCGTCCAACTCTTGGCCGCCAGCAAGCACGGCGGCGTCCGCGACGTTCTGCAAATCCCTACGTTGGGTATATGCCGCCCCGACGTAGGTGACTACCGCCAGGAGGACGAGACACGCAGTAAGAAAGAACGCCCCAAGGACAAGCGTCTGGCCCTGCTCGTCGCTCAAGCGAATCCGTCGGCTAGCAGGTCTTGTTAACATCGGTGGTCTCCAATCGCATCGTCGATGAACTGTTGCGGGAAAGGACCGAGGGCAGGCCGAAGAGATCGACGGGCGTCAGCCACTCGTAGCTCCAGGCGGCACTAACCACGGCATCGCCACCGATGCCCCCTGACCGTGTTACCGTCGCGGTCCCGCCAGATCCCGGGAGCTGCCCTTCGACCAGAGCCTTGACATTCGCATTGCTCCCTCCCACTACAGCACAGCGTGCGCCCTCGCGAACCGAGCTGGTGGCGGTCACGTACGAAGAGAAGAAGAGCCCGCCATCGACGACCAACAGAAAGAGCAGGAAAAAGGGCACCATGATAAACGCGAACTCAACGATCGCCTGGCCACCCTCACGTCGGCAATTCTGATCCTTCATCGGTCTACCGTTCTTTTCTCTGTTCATAGCCAACCATCGACCACTTCGGCCGAGTATGCGATGAGACTCGAACCGAACGCATTGATAAGGAGAGCCAGAGCTATCGCTATTGCCGTGATCAGGGCGTACTCGACAACAGCCTGGCCCGATTCAGATACGAATTTCACGGGCACACACTCAAACGGGCTCGCCCGCATATTGCTACACCCGGGGATTGGACGAGCCAATCCCCGGGTTCACGGCGTGGCGCTTCGAGCTACACACCGAAGGCGGCGACCTTTGCGGCCGCGCTCGTAACGAGACTCGATCCAAAACCCGCCATGAGAACGATGAGAACGATCGAGACTGCGGCAACAACGAGCGCGTACTCGATGACCGTCTGGCCCTCTTCCTGGCTTCGGCGATTCTGTGCCCATGCGAGGGCCTTGATTGAGAGATTCCGCATTGCTGATTTCCTCCAAGTGTATTTGTGATATGCGGGCTGGACGTGTTCACCTTCTACCGGGGACCGGCAAAGCGCTGGTGAACGGTGGCGCAGTGTCGGTTACGAGGCCTCCGGACGGATCCAGAGGGGCGGGAGGTATGGCAATCGGTAAAACGCGATCGCCCGAATTTGGCTTGCGCCTTTGCTTTCAAAGAGGCCGCGCCAGATGTTGAGGCGGGTGGACGGCTTCGACGCTGGAATCGTCGCGGCGAGGCGCGACAGGAGCTGCGCGGTCGCAACGAGCGCGCGCAGGTCCGCGTCGCCGTAGGAGACGGCGGGCTTCCCGGCGATGAGGCGATCGACCTGGTGGTCGAGGTCGCGTTCAAGTTGAGCAGGACTAGCAGACATCGGCTTCCCCCAGGAGTGTGCGCAAGCGGTTGAGCGCGCGGAATTGCAGCGCGCGGACGGCGTTCGCCTGGCGGCCGAGCTTCTCGCCGATCGCCT